>JBFWIW010000020.1:2671-32252 GCA_050253535.1 Oscillospiraceae bacterium | reverse complement strand
GCCGGCCAGAGCGGCGCAGCCAACAGCATTACAACCGCAAGAACCGGAATGATCAGGCGTTTAACTCTGGCGCTTTTGACTTGCTTTGCCAAGTGGTCCAGAGACTGACCACGGGTGGCAAGGTCTGAATGAAGCTCCGGAGCGTCCGGGTCTGTCGTGTAAAAGAGGAAGTAGGCACGGGCGATGGGGAAGGCGTATTCCCAACCGGCATTGTGATACAGCTCCAACTGCTCCGGGGCCGGTTCGGTTCCTGCTTTCCTCCAGGGTTCCAGCCGATACCGCGTACCGGGCACGCCATCTCGGGTAAAAGCGGCATAGGAGCCCAGATGGGTGGGAGAAAGGCCAAGGCCGGCCTGTTCCTCCAGCCACTGTTCCAGACCGGGGATATCATATAGGGATACGGGAAGTATCTTGTAAACCGTTTTCACAGATGTCTCCTTTTCTGCTCATTTTGAGCGCATCCTTTTTATTTTATAAATCTTGCAGCATCTGTGCAAAGCGTTCGAGAAATTCACTCAGGTCCTTGTCTCCCTGATAGTCCGCCCGCAGGACGGTTCCGCCCCGGCGTAAAACGAGATAGCTAATTTCACCGTCCCGCAGTAGGTAAATCTCATCCAGGCCATCGACAGGCGCCAGATTTTGATAGTTCTCCTCCCCGGCTCTATAGGTACACCACTCCTGTACGCGTTTTTCCGCCAGCGCATCCATGGGATAGCGGGTAATGGACAAAATCAGGTGCGGAACATCGCCCATATCAATCCCGCCGTCGAAATGGGAGTAGGCTCCATATTGCCGGAAATACCAGTTTTCCGGGTCGAGCAGGGTGCCTCCGTGGGAAATATAGTCCATGTTATTCATGTAGTCACCGGTGAGATGAAATTCCGGCCCTTCAATTTCGCTTAGCGTAACAAAACTGGAGTCAGCCAAGTCATATGGCCGATAATCCAGCCCGGAGAACAGCTGAGTGGTGTTCAGCACCACAGGAATCAGAACAAGGATGCCCGCCGCCAGAAGCCAACCGGAACGGGATACCCTGCCCGCGCTTTTTCCGGTGCGGCAGCGGCGCAGACACAGCAGCCCCAGCAGATAGGAAAGGTCCAGCAGAACAAGGCCCAATACAGACAGAAGCAGGGGCAGCACCGGATATTTGCTGATGGTTTCCACCGGGAAATATTGCAGATAGACCCAGCCAATACCGCCCGGCCAGCCGCGATGATAGAGTGAGAGCAGGAAAAAGTTGAGCGCCAGCAATCCAAGTCCGCTGAGGCGCTTTTGTTTGGAAAAGCACTTTAGCACATAGTCCAGCGCTTCGGGGTCGGTATGGGCTTTCGCCTCCAGGTTCTCCGTTACAAAGACAAAGTAATTGTTCCGAAACATACCAAGATACTGCCAGCCGGCGTCCTCATACAGCGCATTGAGCTCAGGATCTTCTTCGGCCTTACCGAGCATCGGCTCCAGATGGAACTGCAGCGCTTTGGGTTCCTCACGGCGGAAGAAAGTGAGCGGGCCGGCGGTCATTGAAAAAAGGAGCCCCTGCGCCGCCATGCGCTCTAAGTAGCGCTCGATGGCGGAAATGTCATATCCGTTGACCGGTATCAGCTTCCAACAGCTTTTTTTACTCATCGCAGCGCAGCCTCCCCATCTTGTAAGCACTTCTGCAGGCGTTCCAACTCCTCCATATAGGTCTCTCTGCCTTTACCCGTCAGACGGTAAGTTCGCTTGCGGCCATCCACAGCGACCTCTTCAATCAGCCCATCCTCCTGAAATTTTGCCAGTATCGTATAGAGCGTACCCGGGCCAAGTTGTACGCGGCCGCCGGTGCGCCGATTCACATATTCCGTAATATCAATGCCGCACATATCCTGCTTCAAAAAGGCCATCAGCACATAAAACATGGGTTCTGTCAGCGGCCCTCGTACTATGTTTTTCATTGTGACCCCCGCTTACGTTTTCAATATCGCCTATCGATATCGTGCATCGATATTATACTGCTTTTGTTTTTGGATGTCAATAATAATTGTTTGTTCGCCGGTGCAACGCTGTTCCATACGGGGCACAAAAAGGACAGAACAACGGCAGATGAAGGCACTCCGGCAGCGGATATTCAAAAACGCCTGCGAGAGGCCATCAGCTATGAGAGCAGCGAGGGCGAAAAGAAAGCCCGGATATTTCTTATCCAGCTTGGGATACCCAATAGTGCACTGTCAAAGGAAGAATTTGTGGTGTTGGTCGGGATACTCAGAAATCCGAACACATGAAAAGTTACTATATCTGGCGTGGCAAAGCAGGCCCGCATCTGTCGTATGGATAGGGAAAGAAAAAGAGAAAATAGCGAATAAGTTGAAAATGAAAAATACGCTGTACCCGGTTTTTCGTACCGGGTACAGCGTATTTTATTTATTACCCAATCCCGCCTGACAGATGCCATATGTGCAGTTTTGGTGGATTACTGTCTTACGGACACCCGTCTAACGGCAGGGCTGCTTTCTTATAGCTCAATCAGCGGACAAAATCTGGCATGGCGGAGACTGCTTCGGACAGCGCCATCGTCGGGCTCACGGGGATGGTACCGTCGCGCACGAGGTGGATAAAAACCTTGGCGAGATATGGGTCAAACTGCGTACCCATGTTTTTTTCGATCTCGCAGAGCGCGTAATCGACGGTCAGGTGCGTTTTGTAAGGACGGGCGGAGGTTATGGCGTCAAACGCATCCGCTATGGCGAGGCACCGCGCCTCTACGGGGATTGCGTCTCCTGCTATGCCGCGGGGATATCCCCTGCCGTCCCAACGCTCGTGGTGGCCGGTTACAGCGGGGACGACCTGTGTCATGTTCGGCAGGTGCTTCACAATGTTTATGGAAATATCGACATGTTTTTTTATGATACCGTACTCCTCATTTGTAAGGCGCTCGCTTTTTGTAAGAACGTATTCGGGTATGCCAATCTTTCCCACGTCGTGCAGAAGGCCGGCTTCATAGACCATATCCGCGTGGTGTTTGTCGAGACCAATATGTCCGGCCAGGATGGAGGCATATTTTGCGACGTTCAGCGAGTGGCCAAACGTATAGTGATCTTTAGCGTCGATGGCGGCGGTCAGCGCATAGACCGTTGCCCGGAGATTATGTCTGTCGTCGTCCGGTATGGAGACGGGAGTATTTTTTTGTGAGGGAGTGTAGATAACGGTACAGTTGCGGCCGTTCTCCTTTGCGCTCATAAGAGCGATGCTAGCGCGTTTTATGAGATTTTCCTCATCTGCGGCGCACACGGGGTAGGTACATATACCGGTACTTATGGTGAGAAACTGCTTTGTGATGCTCTCGCCGTCAAGAAAGGCCTTCTGTATCTTGAGACGTATACCGTCCGCGAGCTCGAAAGCACGGGATGAATCGACTCCGGGCATAACGGCGATGAATTGCCCGCCCGAAAAACGGGCTACTATACCGTGGTTGTCAACGGTCGTAGTTATTATCTCTTTCACACGGATGAGGGACTTATCCCCCTCCGTTACACCGTAGAGCTCGTTATAGAGCTTAAAGCGGTCCAGATCCATTACCATAATGGACAGGATATCGCGGCCCTTGCAGGCGGCGAGCTGCTCGCCCAGATATTTGAAAAGGTAACGGCGGTTGTAGACGCCGGTGAGGTCATCGGTGTATGCGTCCTCGCGTGCCTTGGCATACATCATTGCGTTGGATATAGCCATGGCGGTTGATGCGCCGAAGGATTTAAGGAGGTCTAGGTCGTCCAAAGTGTATTCGACATTATTACGCTTGGGCGCAAGTATGATTATTCCGGTAAGTTCGCTGCGGTATACGACGGGAACAAAAATCTCCGCGTTGTTGTCTCGTATCATTCGCCGCTCTTCATCCCACAAAGACTTGTATTGCGCGCGCATCTCAATTTCGCGCGCTGTGATACACTGCTTACGCTCTTTCAGCTGACGGACGATGGGGCATTCAGCGGTGAGGCGAATATCCATGCGGGAGATTGCGTTTGCCGTCTTGAAAGTATAGTATCCTCCGGTGTCCCGATCAAGCAGGAGAAGGCAGGCCTTCTGCGAGTTCATCGCGCGGTCGATGGCTTCAATAAGCTGTATAGAAATGTCCGGAAGACTGAGGTTGTCGGATATGATGATGCTGAATTCTTTCAGCGCGTTCCGCTGGCTGTACTCCGAGCGATGGCATACATAGTCTGAGATCTTGCTGGCAAGGGCAAAAATGGGCTGAAACAAAAGCGCTATAAGCAGGGCCACCGCAGGAATGAGGTATTTAGTCGACCCGATAATGTTGTTCGCGTTGAAGAGTTTATCCGCAAACAGTACAATGGCGACGTACGTGCCCATGAGCAGGACAGTGAAGGCGGAATAGATGACGCCTCGCGTGATCATAAACCGCATTTCCAGCATCCTGTAGCGGTAGATAGCAAGAGTCATACCCATGCCGAGGATAGCCGTCGCCAGAATGTCTATGGGATATTTGCCTATCGTGGGCAGCAGGTTGCATAGGTGGCCGCAGAAAACCAGGATCATGCCGACAATTATAGGCTTCATTTGTTTGTAATCGAACTTATGTATGGTTACGCAGTTGTGCACTTTAATAATATTGGCGACAATGGTGAAGAGCATTATGATATACGCCGGTATAGCCCACGATCCGAGCTGATAGACAAACTCTGTATGGGGTATGATATTCCCGGAGGCCGTTGTTATGTAGGTTTTTACTGCCTCGGAGCTCTTGACGACGAGATCCATCCAGTTCACGACGATGAGCAGTATGTTCGGGATGATAAATATAGCTATCCTTATAGGACGGACTGTGCTTGTAAACACGGATACGAATATGTAGAGCAGGGGGGTGCTGATAAAGACCGCCGTCATCATCATATGGTTCCAGAAAAGGGGACTGGGCAGGAAATCCAGCTTCATCAGAAGAGACGAGGACACCCACACTATAAACGTGAAAAGAATGGGCTGGAAGGCCAGTATAGAGCGGTCTTTCTTGGATATTGCGAAGAAAAAGGTGAGGAAGAGATACATGACGAGGCTAAAAATAGGTATGCCCCAGAAGATTATGTTATATAACACCGGTATCTCCTCCTTTCAGTGATTAGTTTGAAAGAATTTACACAATCATTGAATACGCCAATTTCTCGTCGCTTAAGCGGCAGCCAAATTTGATACGAAAAAAATTTCTCATGTGAGGTTTTTTATTATCCGGTCTATCTCAGACCGGATATGTGCTCCATCTCGGTGACGTCGTAGTGGGAGGGGTTCATATGCCGGACTTTGCGGCCGGATCCATTTTCAAAAGCCGCAATCGTACCGGATGGAAGTATCGTGACCATAAGCGGGTCTATGCCCAGCATTTTTTTGAGATCCTGATAGTCGGCGTCGATGTACCGGAAATAGACCGAGAGGTGTTCTCTTATAATGTCCGCCGCGACTGCGCCGCTCGTGATTGCTTTTTCACCGAGTTCTGCGAAGAAGTGCATATAAGGCCTGTTGTCGTCGCTGAATTCCTTTACGGCAAACCAATTTATAATGTCGAGCCCGGAAGCCGCTATCGTTGCCTGCACTGTATTTTCAGTGACACGCGTGAAACCCGCGATGTCTATTACAGTCGGTATGCGGTCGACGTATGCAAACTGCGGGAAATCTATGCCGTCCACTTCGTTTTTTGTCGAAATACAACGGAATACATCTCCCACGCGGTAGCGCATGAACGCTCCACCCTTGAAATTCGATATGACGAGCTCATATTTTTCGCCGGCTTTGACCTCGTCCATAAGGAAGGTTCTGGGCGAGTATGAGGGGTCCGCGATACTGTGTTCCATTTCTGCCTCAGGGATGAACTCGTAAAAGCACACCTCCGGGAAAAAGATCATACCGTCCTTCGCCCATGTCTCAGTCGCGACGCAGGTAGGTTCCGTCCCTCCGAACATCTCAAGAGGGCGTATACCCCAGTAGTGTTCAATTTTTTTCTTAAAGGCGGGGGAGTCGGTTCCGCCGCATATAAGCCCCTTCGGTTTCCAGACGTTTTTGGGCAGAATTGGGGTGTTCCCCTGCTCTCGGGAGAGAGCTTTTGCCCTTATCAGACGGTATACCATCTTTGGAGAAGCGCCTAGAAGCTTATTTTTACCGCTGCTGCCGCCTTCTGCGAAGAGCTCACTCATGCGGGAGAGGACGCTGCTCATTCCGACAAAAATATCTACTCCGCGCAAAAGACCGAGCTTAAAACCCTCTTTATTGCGTGCCGAGAAACTGAGACGTGTTGCGGCGCTCGCATCCGGCATGAAATTGGCGGAGAGCTGTCCATCGAGAACGTAGGGTATGAGTCCGGTAAAGTAAGGCAGAGGCGCCATCCCAAAAAGGCAGTTCTGATTCGGGCGCAGGGAGAAATGCCCCTTTCTGTCGCTCGTAGCGAAAATCAGTACGGAAATTATAGTGCCGCGGTGGTTTTCCACCATGCTGTGCGTGTAGGGCGCCACCTTTTTCGGATTCTTTCCGCCCTCCCACGTTGTCTCTATCCAGATGGCGGGTTCGGCGGGGAGATCTTCCACACGTTTTTGCAGAAGTATATCTGCGTAGTCATCATAGTGAGTGAGCGGCACCTTTTTCCGGAACTCAGCTATGGTTTTCGGGGGATCGTCCCCCATTATCCGTTTTCCCAGACGGCAGCCGGAATACAGCGCGATCTGTTCCCGCATCAGGCGGTACTGCGTCTCCATGTACTCTTCCATGGAGAGGTCAAGAAAGCCGCAGTACTCCTGCCATATTTGCGCATACTTTCGAGTTTTAAGATCATGATCCAGGTTCACGGCGGCCCTCCTTTCGGTGTCAGTCAGAAAAAGCAGAGACTAAAAAATTTTCCAGGTTTTAAAAAAGGCCGATATCGATTTGCGGTTCGGTATCAGAAACGGCGTGGCCTTCTGGTACTCCGCATATCCGGTGAGCGAACGCGGGAAGAGGTATCTGTCCTGCACCCAGACGTGCACAACATCCATCGCCGTAAATACTGCGGCGCAGACAAGGAGCAACGGTTTCCCCGTTGCGAGCCACAGAAAGAGATACCAAAAAAAGAAAAAAATAACTCCGGGGTGGCGGCAGAGGGCATAGACCCCGGTGGATACAACCTTTTGTGTATCGGCGTCTTTATATGTCGAGCCGAACGGAAGCGCGAAAAACAGCGCGTATAACATGAGACAGAGCGATACCGCGGAGAGAGCACCGAAAAAAACCGCAAGCGGCCGCGGGACAAAAAAACTCGTTCTCCCACCGAGGTAAGCCATAACGGTACAGAGCAGAATTCCAAAAATACCGAGCACGAACAAAAGGCCTCCGGCTTTGGATTTTCTGCAGAGCTTGTTCAGATCAAATAAATAGAGCGGAGCAAAAGAGAGACAGCCGAGCAAAAGCCATAACATAGAGATTCTCCCTATTTTTTTGCTTGATAACCTAAACCGACGCCATAGGGGCCGGTGTTCGTCGTGATTGTGGGGCCGCAGAAGAAAATGCCCGCGGGCGGACGCCCCGCTATCTCTTCCGCAATGGCGGCAGTGTACTCAACCTCGGCTATGTTTATACCGCGCATAAGTATGTAATCAGTGCCGGGCACGTATTTTTCCGCAAAGATATCCAGCGTGGCGCCAAGAGAGGGTTTAATACCGCGGGCCCTTCCGGCATTTATGAACTCGCCATACTTTATGGCGATTATCGGCTTTATCCCCAGCGCGTCGCCGACGATCTGAACCCCCGCGGAGATGCGCCCTGATTTTTTAATATATTTGAGCTTAAAAGGAACGAAGTATAATACGAGTCGGTCAAACCACGTCTCCATGAAAGAGAGGATCTCATTGTCATTTCGGCCTTCACGATAAAGACGCGCGGCGCTGACAACGCCCCAACCGTAGGCAATCGAATAATTTTTTGAGTCGACGATATGTATTCTAAACGGCGAGGACGGATTTTGCTCGTAAAACCATTCGCGCGCGATGACGGCTGCGCTGTATGTGGAGGAGCCGACAGAAGCCATCGTCGTGCAGATGAGGCAGTCAAAGCCCTCGTCCCGCATACTGCAAAAACACTCGAGAAAAGCTGTCGGCGAAAGGCCGGAGGTCTTGGGTATCTCCTTCGCGTTTTCAAGTATCTCGTAATACTCCAACGGTGTGAAAGATACGGTTTCAACGTAGTGCCTGCCGTCGACCTCAACGGAAAAGGGTAAAATTCTGATATCCAGCTCTTTGCAGATTTCAGTGGGGATATCGCTGTTTGAATCTGCGACGAAACAGATGCGTTCCATTACAGCTCCTTGTCAATGTCGTTAGTCCGGAGCCGACAGCTCTGGTAAATTATAATTATACACAAAGAAATAATTTTTACAATAGCTTAAATGACATTTTTAGAGAAAATATATGAAAATTATCATAATTCGTGGGCAGAATAAGGTCTAAGCAACGGGAGAATAAAAAAATTATGAGGAGACAAAATATAAATGGAAGTCATGAGACTTATTTTAAATGCAAGGAGAAATAATGTGACCGACAAAAATCTGGAAGAAGCAAAAAAATTAAATAAAAAATCTTCGCAGGGAAAAAATTCTATTTCAGCCAACGGTCAAAACCTTGAAGATGCCATAAATGCAAATCAGCAGTCAATGAATTCCGTTTCTAATCAGGGTGGCATGAGCAATTCATTCAATTATGGGAATGAGGGGTTTCAGAACGCTAAAAACGTAAATGCTCAATCTGCAGAAAATACTTCTGCTGTTTCGAAGGATTACAGCAGCGGTGTAAATCTGAGCTCTATAAAAAAAGCGAATAACGAATCCAAACAAAACAAGGCAGAATAAAAGTTTGGATATTTTGAACCTGCGGTTTCAAAATTGTAACCGCGGGAAAAATCAAAAAGAAGGGCAGGTAATTCCTGCCCTTCTTTTTGAACGTACTCACGTTCTGTGCAATTGAAAATTAGTTTCTTGATTAAATTTGGCAATTGTTTTTCAAATATATAATTTTATCAGGGACAGGATTGATTATAAAATTATAACTAGTATTCTATAATTAGAGATTCATTTAAAAGACAGGAGGTTATTTGTATTTTGGAGAAATATAGAAAAATTACAGAAGAGCTTGAAAAAGCAAGCCTTAAAGGCGAGCTTAACAACACCTGCAGGAAGATACGTGAAGAAGGTACACCTTCTGAAGCCAAATTGCTTGACATTATCCTGCACCCCGAAAATGAACCGCCTGTTATTAAAAGCGGGACTTGCACCTGCCTGCCAGGTGAAAGAAGCAGATGCGAAGCGGCGTGTCTGTTTGAAGCTATAAAGCGTGACAAGAACGGCAATATGATAATTAATCGAAACTGTACGGGCTGTGGTGAATGTATCGACGCCTGCCCCGAGAAGTCATTAGAAGGCCGAAAAGATTCGGTTGCGGTAATATCTGTACTTAAAGATAAAAAAACGCCGGTCTATGCCATGATCGCGCCAGCGTTTTCAGGCCAGTTCAGCGCCGATGTCACTTCCGGCAAGCTCAGGAGCGCGTTTAAATGCCTGGGCTTTTACGGAATGATCGAAGTGGCGCTTTTCGCCGATATATTAACGCTGAAGGAGGCACTGGAATTTGACCGCGAAATCAAGAACGATAAGGATTTTCTGCTGACGAGCTGCTGCTGCCCCATGTGGGTGGCGCTCATCCGCAAGTTTTATCAGACGATGATTCCTCATGTGCCGCCTTCCGTCTCGCCGATGGTGGCTTGCGGCAGATCGATTAAGAAACTTCACCCGGATGCTAAAACCGTATTTATAGGGCCATGCCTTGCCAAAAAGGCGGAAGCCCGTGAAAGGGATGTTGCGGATGCTGTGGATTATGTGCTCACTTTTGAAGAAATTACGGAGCTCTTCAGAATAATAGATATATATCCCGAGAGGCTGGAAGAGAGTCAGAGCGATCATTCTTCCAGAGCGGGACGAATCTATGCGAGGACAGCGGGCGTCAGCGAAGCTGTTCAAATGACCCTGGATAAGCTGCGCCCGGACAGAAAAATACCGCTGAAAGCACAGCAGGCCGATGGAATTATTGACTGCAAAAGGCTTCTGAAGGAAATATCCGAAGGCAGCATCGGCGCTAATTTTATTGAGGGAATGGGCTGCCGCGGCGGATGCGTCGGAGGGCCAAAATCTTTGATTGACAGAGAATTAGCCCGAGATTGCGTAAACCGTTACGGAGAAGAGGCGAAAATTCAGACTCCGGCTGACAACTCTTATGTCCTGGATTTGCTCCATATGCTGGGTTATGATACGGTGGAAAGCCTGCTGGACCGTGACAACAATTTTACAAGAACATTTTCCGGATTTCCTTCCGAAAACGGCAAAAAACAGAACTAAATCAGCTTTGCAAGTAGTATTGAACCCCAAAAATATTTGAATGTATTTTCCAATCGGCTAAAACCTAAGTAAACCTTAAACCCATCGATAGATGGGTCGGGTGCGAGTGGTAAATTAATTTCGCCGCCGCAAATAATAAATTGTGAAGCTTTCACGCTCGGCTGCCGCTGACAAAGGCGGGGGAACCAAAAAGAAAGAACAGGCAAAAACCTGTTCTTTCTTTTTGGTACGCCCGACAGAATTCGAATCTGCGACCTTTGGAGTCGGAGTCCAACGCTCTATCCAGCTGAGCTACGGGCGCATAGGTGCGGTATCAGCCGCATGGAGTATTATAGCAAAACTGCCGCGCCCTGTAAAGCAAAATCGCAAAACAGAAACCGCAGCCCAATCATATTATTTGTTGTTTTATTAATAAAAATGTGATAATATGTCCTATAATATCCCAAAGAAAACGCAGAAAGGCGGGAGCCGAACATGGGTGACGTAACGGGAAGGTTCAGGACGTCTGTTTTTGGCGGATTTGACCGTGGCGATGTGGTTGCATATCTTGAAAAGATTGCCGGCGAGCGCAACGAATACAAGGAAAAAACGCAGAAGCTTGAGGATGAGCTGAACGCTGAGCGTGAGGAATATGGTGAAAGGCTCAAGAACATAGAGCGGGAGCTTAAAACGGCAAGGGAAGAGCTCACCGCGGCTGAAAAGCGCGCCGAGGAAGTCAGGGTTTCCGCTGTATCCGACGCTGTCCGTTTCCTGGATGAGCTTAAGGATAAATATGAAAATGTCCGGACGGACATGGAAGTCACAACGAACCATTTACGGTGTGAACTTACTAGGCTGGGGGATAGTCTTTCGCTAATAACTTCCGTGTTTTCGAAAACGGGCGAGCGCTTCAGCGAGCTCTCCGAATATGTTAAAGGCGAATGTGAAAAGACCGGAAATTCTATCGCTGAAAAGTGAGGACATTAACTTGACAGACAAAGTTTTTGAGATAAATACAAAGGAGTTGTGTTGCAGCATACCAGAGCTTAAGGTGGGCTGCAGAGTACTTCTCTCCGGTACGGTCTATACCTCGCGCGACGCGGCGCATAAGGAGATATTCGGACTAATTGACAAGGGAAAAGAGCTGCCCTTTCCGATAAAGGGTGCCATAATATACTACGCTGGTCCGACCCCCGGCAAAAACGGGATGGCTGTCGGCTCCTGCGGGCCTACGACATCGGCGAGGATGGACAGATTTACTCCCCGGCTTTTGGACATGGGGCTCTTGGCTACGATAGGGAAAGGCGAGCGCTCAAAAGAAGTAATAGACGCGATTGTCAGAAACAGGTCGGTTTATTTCTGCGCGGTAGGCGGCGCCGGCGCGCTCATAGCTAAACATATCAAAACCGCGGAAGAGATAGCTTTCCCGGAACTGGGCTGTGAGTCGGTCAAACGCCTTATAATAGACAAACTTCCGCTCACCGTAGCCGTGGACAGTACTGGAGCGGATATATTTACACTCGGAAGAGAGCAGTATAAATGCAATTGACTTTTAGTATGTCGTTAAATCGATATCGACATACTTCATGAGGCATCCAAAACCCCTTGGAAACCCCCGGCTTTGCGGCACGATTTGCCGTGGGTCGGGGAATTTTTTCCGCCGTACATGCCGCCGGAAAAATAATTTCAACTTTATTTTCGCCTTTGGCGAAGGCTCTGTGAGGTTTTTGAAGAAAACTAAAGCGCCGGAGTTAGGCTCCGGCGCTTTTCGTATTATTTATTTTTCTGCCGCTTTTATGAGCCGCAGGACATCCTCAAAGGTATGGGCGTAATCCTCCTTTGAGCGGGGCTTTGCGTCCTTGAAGGGAATGGCGAGGCGGTTTATGCTGAATATAGCCGAAACGCCCATATCGTAAGCTCCGTATGCGTCGTCCTGTACGTCGCCGACTACGGCGATAACTGGAACGTTCTTTTTAACAGCGCGGCGAGCAACTCCGATGACAACTTTTCCGCGAAGGCTCTGACTGTCAATCCTGCCCTCGCCGGTAAACACCATGTCGGCACCGTCGAGCAGCTCGCTGAAGTGTACAGTGTCCAGGACGACCTCAATGCCGGGTTTTAGTTCTGCGCTGAAGAAAGCGACACAGCCCGCGCCGAACGCTCCTGCTGCGCCCGAGCCTGGAATCTGTGAAACATCAAGGCCGAGACTTCGCTTAATGGATCTGTCCAGACTGCGCAGCTGCCCGTCCAGAAACTCTATCATTTCGGGGTCTGCGCCCTTCTGAGGCCCGAAAATGTATGCTGCTCCGGTTTTTCCATACATCGGGTTGTCAATATCGCACATCGCTGTGACCTTTACCCCAGCAAGAAGCGCTTTTGTCTGAGAGACATCTATTTGTGCTATCTTGTCAAGTGTTCCGCCGGCCGGTATGAAGCTATCACCCGAGGCATTGTAAAATTTAGTTCCGAGCGCCGCGGCACAGCCGCAGCCGCCGTCATTCGTCGCTGAACCGCCGAGACCGAGGACGATTTCCTTTGCACCGTTTTTTATCGCGTGAAGCATTTGCTGGCCGACCCCAAAGGTCGTTGTGAGCTTTGGGTTCTTGTTTTCGCGTACCATAGGCAGACCGGCCGTCGCGGCCATCTCAATGATCGCGGTACTGCCGATACGCGCGTAATCGGCGCTGACCGGCTCGCCGTAAGGACCGCTGACATCGGTCTTTATGGCTACCGAACCGTCTATTGCCTGCAAAAAACATTCGACTGTACCCTCGCCGCCGTCAGCCACCGGGAGGGTTATGACCTCACAATCAGGAAATATCTTTGCAATGCTGTTTTTTGCTATGTGGCATATCTCAACGCTTGAGATCGACCCTTTAAAGGAGTCAGGAATAACGATGCACTTTTGCATTTCAGCCTCCGTATAAAGTCATATGTTTTTAGAACTCCGCCGTTTATTTTATCATATCAAAAATACATTTAACAAGGCTTGATTTCAATTATTTCAAGCCCCTTCTTATTTGCATAGTTAATCGTCTGCATAGTACCGCCGAAAGTCCCGTCAAAGACGGCAATGAGCACGGAAGAGTTTTCGACCATATACTTGTTGCGCTTTATCATGCAGTCGGGTGTATATTTGCAGCTGATGAGCGTTTCCATATCACACTTGCCGACAAGTTTAAAATAACGGTTCCTTATATCCTCGGGCCAGGTACTAGCCTGTGTTTCACAGGGAATTGCGGCCTCTATCGTAATGTCCGGATGTTTTTTGCGAAGACGCAGGACTTCTTCGCAGAAGTACATGTCGCAGCCCTGGGCCATTCCGCATATGAAGTGTGTGATTCCGGAGAGATACACCGCATCGGCTATGTCATATAGTTTATCACGCAGCTTAAAACACCGTGGATCAGATTCGTTCATACGCCACGGCAGTTTGCTGGGTCGGTGACCGGTGAAACAGCAGGTGTTCCCCGGATTAATGAGCTTTTCCAAGCGCGTAAATGTCCTTTCGTTTGTTTCCATATTACGGTCATTCGTTACAGTTTAAGCTATATTCTTCCTTTTGTCAAAAAAGAGTTGCATTTTTAATATCAAGTGTTATAATATCACTGTAATTCAATAATGTCCCCGCTATTATTTAGCGGAGGGTCTTCAGGGCAGGGTGTGATTCCCGACCGGCGGTCAAAGTCCGCGAGCGTGAAAGCGCAGAATCGGTTAGATTCCGATACCGACAGTATAGTCTGGATGAGAGAAGACATATATAGACATTTCTATATGTTTTTTTGTATTAGTGCGCCCGAAGATTGTTTTCGGGCGCTTTTTTATTTGAGAGGAGAGATATTATGTTAACTAATTTAAAAATCAATGTACAAAAAACAAAAATTACACCCACTCTTATTGCAAAGGTAGCGATGATGGGAGTTCTATCCTATGTCGTCATGCTTCTGGAATTTGCTCTGCCGTTTTTTCCGTCATTTCTGAAGCTCGATTTATCCGACATCTTTCCGCTTATTGGGTCATTTGCTCTCGGCCCCGTTGCCGGTATGCTGATTGAATTTGTCAAATGTGCCCTGCATTGGGCTACCGTGAGTACGACTGGCGGAGTGGGAGACCTGGCGAATTTCATCGTTGGCTCGGCTTTTGTTATGTCGGCAGGAGCGTACTACGGCCGCCGCCACACGAAAATTGGGGCGATTATATCACTTTGCATCGGAACTGCCGCTATGATAATAGCCGGGGCTCTTATGAACTATTATGTGATGGTGCCGTTTTACGGCGCAGTATTTTTCAAAGACGCGGGCGGAGTTGACGCTGTCGTCGCAATGGGTTCCGCAGTTATTCCCGCCATACATGATAAATTCACTCTTATATTGTATTCATTCTGCCCGTTTAATCTGCTGAAAGGTGTTGTAATCTCAATTATTGCGCTGCCGCTTTACAAGAGAGTATCACCTCTCATAAAGGCTGAACTAAGAAAGAACAAAACAATAACAGAGCAAAAGTAACATAATTGAATATGCAAAACAGTCCGACACATCATAGTTTCGGACTGTTTTGCTTTTTTATTAAATTAGTAAGCCAAAGAACCCCGGTAGTCCATCGAGCCGGCCTGGCCCGGTCTTGCGTTGGGACGTTTTGTAAGGTCGTTTCTGGTCCCGTTAATGATATTGTCATTAACACGGACGTTGGTGTCAGGAACGACATTTGTGGTGTAATCCCTGACAGTTCCATCGGTGCTGTAATTCTGGACGGTTCCGTCGGTAGTAGTGCCATTAATGGTTCCGTCTGTGGTAGTAACATAACCACGGCAGCCCGCGCATGATAACACCATAGAGAGAGCGAGTATCAAAAACAGAGTTTTTTTCATTTTTTCCTCCCATGTGATTAGCCTTAAAGGCCCTATAATAAATCTTTGTTCTCCTTGCACACAAATATTATCTGCATATAAAGTACTTTTAAAAATGTAAAATAAAACAGCATCGGGAACATTTCCCGATGCTGTTTTATTTTATTATTTAATTTAAACTGTCCATTCGCTGTGGATAATAGCGGTCAGCATATATTCCCCATCAAATTCTTCAAATACGAGTCTGAGCGTCGACCAGTCCAAATTGTTGTATTCGGCAGTTCCTGGGTAATATAGGTCTATGAATTTTGAGTTTGGAAACTCGTCCGTCACATTTTCGAGTGCATTGCCGGATTGGACGATGCGGTTTACCCCGATTGTGGAGGCTTGAGTGTAATCAACGTTGAAAACGAAACGTGCAAAATATTCCGAAGGGGTCATCTCAATGGGATCTCCCGTCCCATCCATTATGCCCCACACATATGTAGTATCGCTTGCACCGAATGAGGCCACTTCAGACGCGGAGAAACGTTTGTTCGAAGAGAAATCGACGGTGGAATAAGGAATGAATACTACACCAAGAGATGGGTGGATGACGCTGGAGAGCGATTCATAATCTTTGTTTTTTATGTATTCGGAAACGTCGAGAGCAAGGTCGACAAGGTTGGAGTTATTCGAACTGATACTTATACCGCTGCGTGCCTCGGAGTAATCCGGTACTATAAACTTTTTGACACTTGTTGAGTCAGATAGTCTGAAGAATGCGAATAGAGCGGTAGCGCCAATCAGAAAACCCAGCAGCGCGCTTAGAGCATATTTGACTGGAACTTTCATCACATCACCTCAATTCTTTGACATTCTATACCAAGAAAATGCCGATTGCAACAACAATACGGTTACTAAAAGGATACGGTGACATTTGACGGATACAAGGTGTTGCTTCCCAGTGCCGTTTGTATTAAAATAATAGTAAAGAAAGTTGTTAAATATTTACGATATAATTGATAGAGAGAGGATATTGTGAAAAATTTTACACCATGCACTTAATGTTCCGTTTTCTAGCTTCTGAAGCCGAAAATGATGGGCAAAACCTCCCGGCATGAGGGAGGCTTTATTACAATGCGTTGTGGCGCGTGGGAGGTTTATATGAAGAAAAACCAGCAGTACCATATAGCATGCGGTGAGGGAGATGTCGGTGAATACGTGATTCTGCCAGGCGACCCCGGCCGATGCGAGTCGATAGCAAAGTATTTTGATGGCGTAAAGATAGCGCAAAACCGCGAGTTTACGACATATACTGGGCATCTCCTGGGCAAGCCCATCTCCGTCACTTCAACCGGTATAGGCGGACCCTCCGCCTCGATCGCAATGGAGGAACTCGTAAAGCTTGGCGCTCACACTTTCATCCGCATAGGCACCTGTGGGGGAATAAATATGAAAGTTAAAAGCGGCGACTGTGTGATTGCGACCGGGGCCGTCAGAATGGAAGGGACGAGCCGTGAGTACGCCCCCATCGAATATCCGGCCTGCCCTGATTACGTTGTGCTTACGGCGATCACCGCCTCGGCGGAGAAGCTCGCGTACCCATGGCACGCGGGAGTGGTACAATGCAAAGACTCTTTTTACGGTCAGCACTCACCGGGAAGTATGCCGGTATCTTATGAGCTTCTGGAGAAGTGGGGGGCGTGGAAACGCCTAGGTGTCCTTGCAAGCGAGATGGAGTCCGCCGCGCTCTTCACCGTCGCTGCGGCGCGCGGCGTACGGTGCGGCTCGGTTTTCAGCGTCGTATGGAACCAGGAACGTAAGGCAGCTGGTATTACTGATGAGCCGGACTGTCATGACACGGAGAGAGCTGTAGCGGTAGCGGTCGAGGCGTTAAAGATACTGATTAAACGCGATAGAGAAATGAGCGTTATTTTGTAGAAAAACAAGCTGGAGAAGATTCTCGGTTCTGTGGATCCTTAAGCTTTAAGGCTTCCGCCGCACATGTCGCCGTAAGTATAATACTATTTTTCGATTAACCTGATGATAAAAAGCGGCATGTTTTACGCCTGGTGTTATCCTCCTACGCGGACGACAGCCCGCCGTCGTCTGCATTCCCGGACAAAAAAATCCTCGCTTTTTGTTTTCGTCATCTCAATCAAACAGTAGGATAAACAAAGCGAAAGGATGAGGAGAAGTTAGTAGATTTTTAATAATCTGAGGCCGCTTCACGAAAGTGACGCGGCCTTCTGCATTTGCTTTATAAAAGACCAAGATATCGGAACACCATTATGAAAGCAAACATCGTAACTAACGGCGTGAAGCTTGTCCAGACGACTAGTTGACGGGCGAGCTCCGCGTCTGCCTGCATTTCCGCCGCCATTATTGCACTTGAAATGGCGACCGGCGCGCCGAAAAGAGCAATGAGCGCCGCGTATTCAGCCGCCGAACAGTACAGGAGTCCGGCCTGCGAGAGAAAGTAGGCGCAGGTGAGACCCAAAACGGGGGCAAAGGCAGTTCGCGTGATGGTGCCGATGATTATCTCTTTCATCTTGCCCCTGATTGCACCGAAATCCAGAAGCCCACCGAGGACGAGCAGTGATAGGAATGTTGCAGACTTACTAATGGTATCCGCCGCGCTATAAATGAAAGGCAGGTTTTTTTCTATAGTGAAGATGTGATCTCCGCTTGCGTTTACGGGGATGAACGAGCGTATCAGCAAAATAAGGAGCCCTGTGGCGGCGGCGATTATAAGCGGATTCGTCACGACGTCGCGGGCGACGGACTTGAGGCTATGATTCTTGTCATTTTTGTCGGAAAACATCGTGAGGGCTATGACTGATAGAAAGCTAAAAAGCGGTACGACGAACGCCACCAAAAACGAAGCGACATAGAAATTTTCAGTTCCTACGAGTCCTTTGACGAGCGGTAAGCCGAGAATGGCGTAGTTTGAGCGGAATGAACACTGGGCGATTACCCCACGCGCACCAGCACCCTTTATGAAGAGGAGAGAGGTCAGAATGCCGAGGCCGAATAGGATTAGAATCATTGCATATACGAAAACTAGAATATCCCAGCGGACCTGACTGAAATCAGATATGCCGTAGATATTGAACGTCACCATTACAGGAAGTACGAACCGAAACAAGAGTTTGTTCCCGGTTTTTACAAATTCGCGACTTATGAGGCCGGTCACCCGCAGGGCATAACCCACAGCTATGAGCAATATGAGCGGTAAAATGGCGTTTACCGCGTACATGAATACTTCAAACATAAAAGACCTCACAATCGCAGCGGGGGAGGTCGGAGTATCAATTTCCGACAATTTTCGATTTTAACAGTTTTCGCCGGACTTTTCAATAGAGAGCTCGCCATTTTGTTTAATAACAGGGCGTTTTAGATTAAAAGTAACAATCCCCCGCTCTAAAGGGGCTATCGTTCCCGGTTCATAAAAAACAACGGCAAGGCCATCACAAAGCCAAAACCGCTTGCTGTCGAAGTATTTCCGTAAAAGCCTTTTGCCGTACTTTTTTGCCTCTTCGCAATTAAAGAGCTGTTTCTTATATCCGCTTCCTAAAAGGTCCCGCAGCGTAAGGGGCAATCCGCAGGAGATGTCCCATGTATCGCCGTATCTCGTGGTATCGCATCCTTCCAGCCCCGAAACCGTCACCTCACGCCACAAGCTGAGGCAGTTTCCCTCGAAAAACGTTGTATAAAAGTCAGTTTTCACTGAGACGGATGAAAATACGCACCCCTCATCTTCACATATTTTGCGCGCCTTGGCAGCGAGCGGCATGATTTCGTGTTTTGCAAAGAAGAGGAGCTTTTTGGCGGAGTGCTCGTAAAAGCGGTCAACGCGCCGGGCACCGCGCGTATTTTGCATAAGTCCGGGGTATGATATGTAGACGTCTACCAGCGTTTCCCCCTCATGCGTCAGTGCCTGGTCTATGACTTTTTTTGAAATTTCCTCCATATATACCTCCTTAATCGTAATTTATAATATGCAAAAGCATAAAACTGTGTGAACTGATATTTACTTTAATGCTTTAGTGTTGTATATTACAGGTGTGATTTACCACAGGAGGTCGTTTTATGAACAGGAATATAAAAAAAGAGCGCAATCTTGAAATGTATAAGGCGATCCTTACGCTGGAGAATGTCGACGAGTGTATGAAATTTTTCGACGACCTTTGCTCAGTGTCGGAACTTAAGGCAATGGAGCAGAGGTTCGAGGTTGCGGGTCTCTTGCGCCAGGGGCTTATTTATAACGATATATTGGAGCAGACCGGCGCCAGCAGCGCGACGATAAGCCGCGTGAACAGAAGCCTTCAGTACGGCGCAAATGGTTATGAAATAGCTCTGGGCAGACTCAAGGGGGAAAAATGAGTTCCTACAATACCCTTGCCCCTTTTTACGACGCGTTGACCGGTGACGTGAACTATCCCGCATTTGCGGATTTCTATGAGAAGATATTTGCGGAATATGGCACAGCGCCGAAAACCATACTCGATCTGGCCTGCGGCACGGGGACGCTTACGCTCATTCTCGCCCGGCGCGGATATGAGATGATTGGTGCGGACGCATCGCCGGAAATGCTCTCGGTTGCAGCCGAGAAAGCGGCCGGGCTGAAGGCGGGCATTAAGCCGCTTTTCCTGGGTCAGGCTATGGAAGAGCTGGATCTCTACGGAACGGTGGACGCGGCGGTGTGCTCTCTTGACGGACTGAACTATGTGGAACCGGAGCTTTTGCCGGAGATATTCAGGCGGCTTCGCCTTTTTATCGAGCCGGGCGGAGTTTTAATATTTGACTTAAACACTCCATACAAGCTTAGAAAACTGGACGGCGAGGTTTTTGTCGACGAAAACGACGAGGTCTTCTGTGTATGGCGCGCCGAGTTCGACCAAAAGGCAAACGCGTGTTTTTACGGTATGGACATTTTTGCAAAACGCGGCAGCATGTGGGCGCGCAGCTTTGAGGAGCACACCGAGTATGCCCATGAGCCGGAAAATCTGATAGATATTCTGGGGTCGGCGGGTTTTTCAGACGTCCGGATATACGGCGATATGACGTTGCTGCCTCCGGAACGTACCGAGAAAAGGGTGTTCATAGCGGCAGTAAATATGAAATAAAAAAGGCCCCCTCGCCTTATGGCCTGTGGGGCTTCAATTTGGAGAGGACAAAATGGATGAAATAGTGCGCGCCATATCTGGCGACGGATTAATAAAAATAGCCGCTGTGAGCACAAAGAATCTCACAGAGCGGGCGAGACAAATACACAAGACGCTGCCCGTTGCGACAGCCGCTCTCGGCAGGACGATGGCGGCTGCCTCGATATTGGGCAACGCCTTAAAAGAGAGTGACGCGTCCCTAACCGTACGTATAAACGGCGGAGGACCGCTTGGGAGCATTATAGTCGTCTCAGATCCCATGGGAAACGTGCGCGGATATGTACAGAACGCCTTTGTGGATCTCCCGCTGAAAGAAAACGGCAAGCTTGACGTCGGAGCCGCGGTCGGTACAAACGGAATGCTGACCGTCATCCGCGACCTTAATCTCAGGGAACCGTACGTCGGCAGCACACAGCTCATAAGCGGTGAGATAGCAGAGGATTTCACCGCATATTTCGTGGAGAGCGAGCAGACTCCGGCCGTCTGCGCTCTCGGCGTACTTGTGGATACGGATCAGTCGGTCCTCGCCTCAGGCGGATATATTATCCAGCTTCTCCCCGGCGCGCCGGAAGAGCTGCTGGAAAGACTTGAAAAAAACATAGCCGCCTGTGGAGCCGTAACAGGCATGTTCATGTCGGGACTTACGGCGGAGGGCGTCATATTGAAGGTCCTGGACGGTTTTTCACCTCGGGTGTTGGAGCGCGGCGATATTGAGTACCGCTGCCTGTGCAGCAGGGAAAGGGTAAGAGAGGTACTCGCCGGAATCGGCGGAGATGAGCTCTCAGACATGGAACGCAGCGGCGAGCCGGTGGAAGTGACGTGTCAGTTCTGTGACGCGGTGTACACTTTTGAAGTCTCCGAGCTGCTGGAAATGATGGAGGAGAGCGGCGATGAAGGCGATGGGGAACACGGGGATTAAATGAAAATATTTTTGCTTGTGTTCATTGTCTTCGCGGCGAACGCCGTGCAGGGCATAACGGGCTTCGGCGGACCCGTTCTTGCTATGCCGTTTGCCATGATGCTTATAGGCGTTAAGGATGCGAAGGCAGCCATCACATTTATCGCTTTCTTCACATCGGCAATAATGGCGGTGCATAACAGAAAAGATATAAACTGGAAAGAAACCGGCAAAATGGTCGGCATAATGATTTTCGGCATGATCCCGGGCATGTGGTTTTTCAAGACAATGTCTCTTGTTTATCTCAAGTACATATATGGCGTTATTGTCCTGCTCATTGGTCTGAAAAGTCTTTTAATAAAAAAACAGTTTAAGTATACTGCGGGCCTCGGCGTAGCTACTCTTCTCGCCGCCGGTGTGATACAGGGGATGTTCACCTCCGGCGGGTCGTTCGTCGCCATATATTCCACCGCTGTTTTGAAAGAGAAAAAGGAATTCAGGGCGACGCTCTCCGCCGTGTGGGCGATACTGAACACTATTTTGGTATTTACGAATTTCCGCGCGGGATACATGGGTCCAGAAGCATTAAAGGCCGTCCTCATATGTCTTGTGCCCGTACTCTTGGCCGTTTACGTGGGTGGAAAGCTCACAGGGAAGATAAATCAGACGGTTTTTATGAAAATAATCTACAGCTTTTTGGTTGTGTCGGGCGTTGTCCTGCTGCTAACCTGATTTAAGAACATAAAACCCGCGCCGAAAGAAGGCGCGGGTTTCATGTTCTCACTTAAATATCCCGGAGTAGCTCCTCAATGACTTTCTCCTGACCGATACGGTCTGTCATCTTGGCAAATCGTTCGCCGGGGTTTGCGTGTTCCTTAAACAGGTTCAGCGCGCGTTCCGTTATCTTAAACACCTCGTCATAGGTAAATAGACGGTTGATCGGGACCCCGACCCTGCCGGCCTTGCCCCACATACCGCCTATGTAGATCCGGAAGCCCTCCGCCTTAGCGTGTACGGCGCCGAACGGACACACCTCTACGCATGTGCCGCAGGCGTTGCAGACGGTCATATCTATAACGGCCTTGCCGTCGGCCTTTATGCATTTCATCGGACATTTATCAGCGCATATATTGCAGCTTTTGCAGAGTTCTCCATCAATCTCGGGAACCCGTTGGGCAACGATGCCGAGGTCGTTTATATTGGGTTTCACACAGTTGTTCGGACAGCCTCCGATACCAATCTTAAACTTATGCGGGAGGCGCACATCGTGCCAGCCGAGATAAAATCTCTCATGCATTTCGGCAGCGATCTTCTGCGTGTCGGCAAGGCCGTGAGTACAGACGGTACCCTTGCAGGCGACTATGGGCCGCACCAACGGACCCGTACCGCCGACAGTAAGGCCGGAGCAGGAGATGAAGTCTTCAAAGGCGTCCAGGTCCGAGTATAGGATGCTGGGAATCTCTACCGCAAAACGTGTGGTAAAGGAGAGCTTGCCGCAGCCGAACTTGTCGGCGGCGTCCGCCAAAACACGCACCTGCGCGGGGGTAACGACTCCGCCGGGAGTGACTATGCGCGCGGAGCAGCGCGCCGAATCTTTGTTGGAGAGGTATCCGAGCCCCTTGAGGCGTGCTTTTTCCTTTGCGTCTGGTATATACATGGAAATCATCCCTTCTGTCGGTGATTATTAAATTTTATCACCGCACCATGGGTTTGTAAACGGTTTACCGGCAGTTATATTTGCCGGTATCGGTAACATTTTTGTCGAAATCAAGAAGGGTAAAGGACTTTTGACGAATTTATGATGCTGGATTTGTATTAATCACAGACGGCTATTATACTGTTAACCCATTAAAGGGAAAACGAGATTTGTGAGGAATACTTTGCCCTGCAAGGCCGAGGAAGAGAGCGGGCTGCTGCCCGCCGATGACGAGAAAACGGCAGAGCGGAAAATTAACCGCCAAGATGTCAACTCTTTAGTGGGATAACTCAAGGTATAAATCGCAGCATAAAAAAAAGACCGGTAAAGCTAAAAAATAGCTTTACCGGTCTTTTTTGGAGGCGACACCCAGATTTGAACTGGGGAATCAGGGTTTTGCAGACCCATGCCTTACCACTTGGCTATGTCGCCATATTAAATTTAAAAGGGGTGCATCAAAGATGAGAGGCCGTAGGCACGGTGACGGGAAGAAATTAATTTCTGACCGTCAAGATAATTGAATATGCTAAAAGAAATCCAATTAAGATGAACACATACCGTGTGTTCATCTTAATTGGAGCGGGCGACGAGGCTCGAACTCGCTACCTCCACCTTGGCAAGGTGGCGCTCTACCAGATGAGCTACGCCCGCATGCTGCGCAGCCTTTTGGCTGCGCTTGGTGCCTCCGGTCGGAATCGAACCAACGACACGAGGATTTTCAGTCCTCTGCTCTACCGACTGAGCTACAGAGGCAAATGGCGACCGAGAAGGGGCTCGAACCCTCGACCTCCAGCGTGACAGGCTGGCGTTCTAACCAACTGAACTACTCGGCCACGTCGCCATTAGTTATTTGCGGCTCCAAAATTCTCATAAAAAATTTTGGTGGGAACAACAGGGCTCGAACCTGTGACCCCATGCTTGTAAGGCATGTGCTCTCCCAGCTGAGCTATGCTCCCGTGAGTGCCGCCTATGATGCCGTCGGGTTTTGACGGCGAGAGTAATTATACTAAAGACGCTCTCTCTTGTCAACAAAAAATATTGATAATTTTGAAAGCAGGTATATAATAGGGCAGAAACATAAATATTGGAAACGGAGATATTCGGATGATCCTGGCAAAAAAATGCAAAAGAACTTTCTGTGTTTTTATGGCGATTTTTATACTAACGCTTTCCGTGCCCGGTCGATCGCTTGCGGCGGGCGACACTGATAATCAGGACAGTGACACGATAGAGGACGTGACAGGCGTTGCCGGAGACAAACTCTCAGACCTGGAGAGCCAGATCCAAAAGCTCGGCGAAAAGGTCGCTGACATGAGCAACGAGGAGCTGGAACAGGAGGTGCGCAGCCTTTTGGACAGGGCAAATCTGGATCTATCTGATAAGCAGGTTGAAAAGATAGTAGGTATAGTCAAGAGTGCCGGAGAAGGCGCCGAGAATATATCAGACAAGGTTGAATCGGTGTCGAAGACCGCTGAAAAGCTGCAAAGAATAAAGGATGCGGTCGCAGGATTTTTCAAGCTGATCTGGGAGTTTTTGAAGGTGGTCTGGGGTTACATTCGGAGCTTTGCAGAAAAATACATATGAGTTATAAATTTAGTCGGGCCGGCAAAACGGCCCGGCTTTTTTATTTATCTGTGTCTGTCTCCCTTGTGCAGGGTCTCTATATCCTCGAAGCTCTTGCCGACGGTGGTTTTGCGCTGACGTATGGCCTCTGCCCGACGTCTCTCGGCTTCGGCCCGTTCTGCCGCACGCCGTTTCTTTCGGTTTCGGTTATAACGGATGACAAAAAAGATATAGAGGGTGATGACGAGGACGAATGCAGAGAGTATGATGCGCACCAATAACGACGAGAATATTTTTGCTACTTCTGTTTGTAGATATATTATACGCGAAAGCGCGACATTTGTGTTGGCAACGAGCTTGGATGTACCGTAGATCCGGCCGTCGAGTGAGACTGTGACTTCACCCAGAATATCGCCGGCCTTTACTGGGGCCGTGAGCTCTTCACCTTCGCTGTAAAGCTTTATGGCGAAGGTGAAATCCGCCGTGTCAATATCGTTGTCAAGGAACGCGGTGACAGGCGTCATAGGACGCAGGACGACGGAGTCCGTGCCATCGCCCATAGAGACGGGGATCTCTTTTACAAGCATCGTGGTGTCAAGTATCGTCCGATAACCGAAACTGGAAAACGCCCAATCCAGAAGACGCTTCGTCTCTGAATAACTCTTTACCAGCGTTGAGCCGTCAGTATCTATAATGGATTCAGCTCCCATAACGACGGAGATGAGGTATACCCCATCCTTTTCAGCAGAGGCGACAACGCAGTATCCGGCTGAGTCGGTATAGCCGGTCTTAGTGCCGGTAGCGTATTTATAATAATACTTATTGTTTTCAATCAGCAGCTTGTTGGCGGTTTTGAGCGTCCTCGCCTCAGATTTATTCGTAGACGGCATAGTGTACGTCACAGCCTTTGATGCCTCGGTGAAAAGCGGGTGTTTAACAGCCTCTTCAGTGATGAGGTATATATCATTTGCCGTGGTGTACTGGTCGTCGTCGGGCAGACCATGGGTGTTCGTGAAGTGTGTTGAGGTACAGCCAAGCTCGGCGGCGCGGGTATTCATGAGAGAAACAAAGGCAGAAATATCACCTGATATATACTCCGCCATGGCGTTGCAGGCCTCGTTTGATGAGGAGATCAGGATGCAGTACAGCAGATCTTCAAAAGAGACTTCCTCACCGACTTCGAGTACCTGTGAACTGCTGCCTGCCGTTAAGCCGTTATATGCTTTGTCAGATACGGTGACAATGTCGGTGAGGGCCGTGTCGCCGTTCTCGTATGCCTCCACCGCGAGGAGGGCGGTGATTATCTTCACCATACCGGCGGGGGCAATCACTGCGTTTTCGTTTTTGGCATAGAGGATATTTCCGGTGGCGGCCTCGGCCAGAACCGCGGCGTTCGCTTCTGCTTCAATATCTGACACGGCTGCAGCCTGAGGCACTGAGAGTGGAAGCAGAGAAATAAATACAATGGACAGTATTAAAAACAACGTAAAAAGTTTAATATTTTTCATGTAAAACTCCAAGGGCGTGTGATATAATAAACTCAAAGCAGACATTATTTTATACATATGTGTGCTGCATGCCCATGCACTTTAAACATTAAAGGCCTTAACGCATTTGCGCCATAAGGCCATATAACATGATTAAAAATCATGTTATAATAACTGCAGAAGCTAGTAATAGACTTTTTTATCAGCCGCTTTTGCGGCGATTGAAGTAACTTAATGCCAGTATACAGAATCCGTAGGAAAAAATCAATGTTTTAGGCGGGCGATGCGGGTTTGAAGTTGAGACGATTTGAGGTTGCTGTGATCGTGGTGACGCTTGTTTTCGCAAGTTTTACCGCAGGTTATTTTACAGGGCGCAGCAGTATAGACAGCGTCGTGACCGTCGGCGTACAGTCCGATACAAATTCAGGGAAAACGGATACCGTGAATACTGATATGGGAAAAACAAACAGCGAGACATCCGTTACAAGCGCAGAAACAGAGACAGCGGCAGAAAAACCCGACTCCGGTATAGAGGGGGCGGACGAAAAGCTCAACCTCAACACCGCGGATGTTTCACAGCTTGAGCTATTGCCTTCCATAGGGGAAGTGCTTGCTCAGAGGATTGTGGATTACAGGGAGAAAAACGGCGGTTTCAGGGCAGTGGAGGAACTGCTGAACGTATCCGGCATAGGACAGCAGAGATATGAGTCGATAAAAGACCTCGTTGAGGTCGGATAAAACTTATTATGGAGGAAGCTGCGAATGAGAATACTTGTTGTAGATGATGAAAAACTCCTTGTAAAAGGTATCAAATTCAATCTCGAAAACGAGGGATATCAGGTAGAAACTGCTTACGATGGGGAAGAGGGAGTCGAGTTTGCGCGAAACTGCACCTTCGACCTTATTATACTCGATCTCATGATGCCGAAAATGGACGGGCTTGAGACATGTATGAGAATAAGGGAGTTCTCAACTGTGCCAATTATTATGCTGACGGCAAAGAGTGAGGACATGGACAAGGTGATAGGCTTTGAATACGGGGCGGACGACTATATCACAAAGCCGTTCAATATAATGGAACTCAAGGCCCGCGTCAAAGCACTCCTGCGCCGTTCCTCCCTTATGAAAAACGATGACTCCGCCTCGCGCATAACCGTCGGTGACATCACTGTTGATACGGCGCGGCGTACGGCCGAAAAAGATGGGACGCCGATAGAGCTCACCGGAAAAGAATTCGACCTAATAGAGCTCCTTCTCAAAAACCCGAACAGAGTATACAGCCGTGAAAATCTTTTGAACGTTATCTGGGGCTATGACTATCAGGGTGATATCCGCACTGTTGATGTACATGTTCACAGACTAAGAGAAAAGCTGGAAAATAACCCCGCCGAGCCGGAGTGTATAATGACGAAATGGGGCGTTGGCTATTACCTCAAGGGCTGATTTGGGATTCTTCAGGTTTTTCAGCAGCATCCGAATGAAGATCCTTCTGACATATATGCTCCTTGTGGCAGCGGTGCTGGTGCTGCTGAACACCTATCCGCTCTATGTGTCCAGGGAACTCATATTTGCCTCAAAGCAGTCAACCATGCTGAGTCAGGCGGCGCTGATGGCAAAGTCGGTCGGAGCGCTGGAAAATCTCACCCGCGAAAGCGTCGGTCAGGTTATTGGTATGTTAAAGACTGAGGGACTTTCCAGGATAGTTGTGACCGACGCCTCCGGAGAGATGGTATTTGAGATGACCGAAAGTGATACGGGAAATGACGAGGACCGCGAGGATTGGAGTATTCAGCAGGCGCTGGGTGGCTTTGATGCGTTCCATTCCGTCCTGCAGGGCGGGGCTTTTACATCGTGTGCGTCTATACCGATTCTCAGTAACGACAGCATATCGGGCACAGTGTTCATATCAGAATATGACGAGGAACAGGGCGGGATAATCCTGAGCCTTCAGAGCAACATCACGAAAATTTCGCTCGCCATGAGCGCCGTTACGGTGTTTCTCAGCATCCTGTTTTCCGGTACGATAACGCGGCGTATAACCCTGGTGCTTAACGCCATAAAGTCTGTGCGCGAGGGGGAATATAACTACCGGGTCGAGGTGAAGGGCCGCGATGAGTTAACGCAGCTCGGCGAAGAGTTCAATAACCTCACGGCGCGCCTGCAGACGACGGAGGAGACGAGGCGGCGCTTTGTGTCGGATGCCTCGCACGAGCTGAAAACCCCGCTCGCCTCAATAAAACTCCTGTCCGACAGCATATTGCAGAACGCGGAAATTGACGAGGGCACAATGCGTGAATTTGTCGGGGACATAGGGACGGAGGCGGAGCGTTTGGCAAGGACGACCGAAAAACTCCTGAGCCTGACAAGACTCGATAATATGGAAAACACGGCGGCCGTAAGAAGATTACCTGTGGATGTGCGGCTTATCGTTATTGGTGCGGTGCGGATACTTCGCCAGCTCGCGGAGAACAGCAGTATAAAGATAGAATGCGACCTGCAGAACGGGTGTATGGTGCTCGCAACGGACGACGACATTTATCAGGTCGCGTTGAACCTGATAGAGAATGCGATAAAGTACAATACTTTCGGCGGAACCGTGCTCGTAACGCTCTCAAAGACATTTGAAAGCGTCATCCTCAAGATTGAGGACACAGGCATAGGAATACCGGAGGACGATATACCGAACATATTCAACCGTTTTTACCGGGTGGATAAAGCGCGCTCCCGTGAGGCGGGCGGCAGCGGACTCGGTCTCTCAATTGTCATGTCAACGGTTAAGGAGCACGGAGGCGACGTCGTTGCCACAAGGCGAGAAGAGGGCGGCATGCGATTTACCGTGACATTCCCGCTCTATACTGAGGAGGGTTGGGAGGATACTGACTATTGACATCGTATGGACGGTGATGTTATATTGCTTTATTAATAAACCAACTTGAAGGGCGTGTCACTATGGACTACAAAATAAACACAAAATGCGTGCAGGCCGGCTATCATCCGGGAAACGGCGAGCCAAGACAAGTGCCGATTATCCAGAGCACCACATTCAGATATGAGACGAGCGAGGACATGGGCAGGCTCTTCGACCTTGAGGTGAGCGGCTATTTCTATACCCGCCTGCAGAACCCGACTAACGACTTTGTCGCGGCAAAGATCTGCGAGCTCGAAGGCGGTACTGCGGCCATGCTGACCTCATCCGGCCAGGCGGCGTCTTTTTACTCCATCTTTAACATAGCCTCCTGCGGCGACCACATAGTGAGCTCGTCCTCAATTTACGGCGGTACCTACAACCTCTTCGCCGTCACCATGAAGCGCATGGGTATTGAATTTACCTTCGTGAGTCCCGACTGTACCGCAGAAGAACTATCCTCTGCGTTCAGATCGAATACCAAGGCCGTTTTCGGCGAGACTATAGCCAATCCCGCACTCACAGTTCTTGACATTGAAAAATTCGCAAAAGCGGCGCATGAGCACGGCGTACCGCTTATAGTGGACAATACATTCCCGACGCCGGTGAACTGCCGCCCCTTCGAGTGGGGAGCGGACATCGTTACGCATTCGACGACTAAGTATATGGACGG
>JBFWIW010000020.1:0-2571 GCA_050253535.1 Oscillospiraceae bacterium | reverse complement strand
GCGGCGCCCAATACATAGAGAAGGGGGTAAAAATGGTCCGGAGACCTGCATGACAGGGCGGCGGAACTGCCTGCATTTTCATACCTGATTACATCACGGTACTGTTTACGGATGATTTTGTCTTTGACATAAAGATCGAACTCTTCCGCCCAGGGGTAACCGCCGTCAATTCCCCAGCCGACCTCTGCAAGGTTATGAACGATATTACCGCTGCCCATAATCAGCACGCCCTGCTCCCTCAGTGAGCTGAGCTCCCTGCCCATCTGAAAATGGACTTCGGGCGCCGCGTTCCTGTCCACGCTCAGCTGAAGCAGCGGTATGTCGGCATCCGGGTACATTTTGCACAGCACCGACCAGGAGCCGTGGTCGATGCCCCAGCTGTTGTCGGTTTTAATGTCTCTGGCGATAAGTCTTTTAACAAGATTTGCCGTTTCGGGCGATCCGGCTGCATGATACTTTACCCTGTAAAGCTCATCAGGGAAGCCGTACATATCATAGACGGTCTTCGGATAAAGCTCGTCGCTTATCCTGCTGCCCTGCGTGTACCAATGGGCAGATATTGACAAAATCACTTTCGGTCTGGGAATTTTATCCGTAATGGAAACCCAGTTTCGGGTATACTTATTGTCCTCAATGGCGTTCATGGGTGAACCGTGGCCGATAAATAATACGGGCATTTTAAGACCGGACATCATATGTCGCCCCCCTCAGTGTGAATTCTGCAGATATAATTGAGCGGAATAAGCCGCGTTAGCGCCGTCCGACATTGCCGTCACAATCTGATAGAGCTGTTTTTTTCGCAGATCGCCCGCAGCAAAGACCCCGGGAACCGGTGTCACGCCTTTTTCATCGGCTCTTATGAACCCGTCGGGGAACAACAGCTTTTCGTTTATAATACTTGAACTGGGCTTAATTCCGACTGCTATAAAAACGCCGTTTACGTCAATAAGGCTCGTCTCACCGGTAATTTTGTTCTTTAGCTTGAGCTGCTCGACACTGATTGAACCGAGAATTTCCTCTGCCTCACGCTGAAAGAGCACAGAGATGTTGGAGCGGCTGCTGATCTGATTTTTCAGAGAGAATAAGGCGGAGAGCTCGGCGCTGTGATGGATCAGCGTCACATGTCTGCAGATTTCCGAGAGCTCAACGGCGAACCCCGCCGCCGTATTGCCGCCGCCTAAAACCGCGACGTCTCTGCCCCTGAAAAAGTTGCCGTCACAGGTAGCGCAGTAGGAAACGCCGCGGCCGAAGAACTCGTTTTCTCCCGGAATGCCCAGCTTTCTGCGTTCCGAACCCATAGCCAGGATAACGGTTTTTGCCTCGTATCGGTCAGAGTGTGTCGCAGCGGTTTTTATTTCTCCGTCCAGATCCAGGGCGGTTACCTCTTCCATTGCGATTTCTGCCCCGGAAGCCTTTGCGTGAGATTCAAATTCACCTGCCAGCTCAATCCCTGAAATCTGTTTGAATCCCGGATAATTGTCGATTTCATAAGTAAGGGATGCCTGCCCGCCGGGAGAGAGCTTTTCCAGCACAAGCGCGGAAAGCCCTGCCCTTGAGGAATAAATGGCGGCAGTAAGCCCTGCCGGACCTCCCCCGATAATAATGACATCATACATAATATCACCTCCAAGACTGAGTATATTTATTTGATGAAAGGCAGCCGCACAGAAACTGTGTGGATGCCTTTCACTGTCTCAGCGCGGTTTTTTGCTATAATGAAGCCTTTATTATCGGATCAAGTTCTTCCGGCGTGACGGTTGGTTCAAACCTGCCTATGACCTCTCCGCCGCGTCCGATCAAAAATTTTGTGAAATTCCATTTGACACCGTCGCCCTCCAGGTTTTCCGGGTAATGCTCCTTAACTACGCTTTGAATTTTGCGGCCCATTTCCTTGTCCAGCTCAAAGCCCTTGAACGGAGCGGCTCCGGTGAGATATTTGAAAAGCGGATCAGCGCTTTCGCCTCTGACGTCAATCTTAGAAAAGAGCGGGAAGGTTACGCCGTAATTGAGACGGCAGAAGGATGAAATTTCGTCGTCACTGCCCGGCTCCTGTTCGAGAAATTGATTTGACGGGAACCCGAGTATCACGAGGCCCTCATCCTTATATTTCTGCCAGAGCTTTTCCAGTCCGTCATACTGAGGCGTAAAACCGCATTTACTGGCTGTGTTCACGATCAGAAGAAGCTTCCCGGCATATTCGGAGAGGGACACTTCGCTCCCCCTGATATTCTTTAAATTAAAACCATAGACATTCATTTAATTCAACTCCTTTAACATTTACTGTATATATGGGCAAAGCACACTCCGGGGCTTGTACCTTGCCGCGGCTCATTTAAAATTTATGGTACATTTCCTTTTTTGCGCCGCAGACGGGACACTTTTCCGGTGCCTCGTCAAGCACGGTATGACCGCAGACGGGGCAAATATAGATCGATTTGAGCGCGATATCCTTTCCTGTTCTGACGGCGTCCAGAGCCTTTTGGAAGAGCTCCGCGTGTATCTTCTCTGCTTCCAGCGCGAAATGGAAGGAGCGCTTTGCGCCGGCTTCGTTCTGAAACTCGGCGGCATTGA
>JBFWIW010000019.1:0-40492 GCA_050253535.1 Oscillospiraceae bacterium | reverse complement strand
GACAAATCGTGTCTTTCTGTTATAATGAACTTCGCTCAGTTTGCGAGAGTGCTGGAATTGGTAGACAGGCACGTTTGAGGGGCGTGTGTCGTTTGGCGTGTGGGTTCAAGTCCCATCTCTCGCACCAGCAAAAACCCTGTAACCGCATTGGTTACAGGGTTTTTTTAATTAGAATTCCGGTAAAAGAATACTGTGGTATTGTTGTCTGTATAATCACGGTAAACGTTACCCGCCTGTTTGGACTTGTATAAACGGCGGTGCGGAGATGTTATACTATGCCTGTGGAACCTAAGGGTTTTTCAAGTTTTGGTATAGTTCAGAGTTACCGGAGAAAACTCCGTTAAACATATTGGTTGAAGAGCTGGTTGAGACAATAGAAAAGATTGAATGTACTGTCTCCTTAACGGACCTGCATATCCGGAGTCTCTCCATGGAAAACATCGCGATGATGGCACATAATAAGTTTTGGTTTTCAGGGCACTTAAGACCGTCGGCGAGGCATAATCTCCACCGGCGGTGAAATTGTATCCTCGGCCACAAACAGGCGACCGTCCAGATCTCACTGATTATAAATATCTTTAAGTTAGGCAAATGATGAATGCCCCGTCTGAATAAGGCGGAGCATTTTTGCGGATCAATGCGTTTATTCTGCCCATCGTTTATAAACTCCTACTAAGCTATGTGACATACCACATAGCCAACTTCTCCAATTTAGTACTTATGTTGTTTTGCAGACTTCCTCTGTGGTATAATAATTCCGAGGTGAAAATAATGGAACTGATACATGAAAACAACCGAATCTATTGTCTTAACCCAAACGGGCAGATAATAGCAGAAATTACATTTCCGTCGGTAGATAAGGACACTGTTGATATTTCCCGCACGTTTGTCGATCCTTCTTTACGTGGACAAGGAGTTGCGGAAACATTGATACGTGCAGCCATCGAGGATATACGCTCAAAAAATTTAAAAATTGTACCCACATGCTCATATGCCGTTAAATGGTTTACCACTCATCCTGAATTATCCGATTTGCTGAAGGCCCGTCCCCAATCCTAACCTTACGTCGATAAAGCTCATTTGTATGCTTATTCTCAATACTTTATAATTTTTCATTCAAAATGCGACATGGAGAGGGTTGTGCCATACCCGCGTTTAACGATATCACACACAAGCTTTTAAAAGGGACTCAACTTGCGGCATGTCCTGTCCCAGGGCGAATTGAAAAGTGTCTGTCGCAGAATTTTATGGAATTACGCAGACTGACGCCGTTCGAAAAACGGCGTCAGTCTCGTTTTTGTTTGGATGCGCTCGCTGCTGCAGAATTCAATGTATTCGTCGATCAGCTGTCCGGCCTCATCAAAAGTTTTCAGTTTATGCCTGTAAATCGGTCTTGAGAATGGAAAAGAAATTTTCGACCATAGCATTATCATAGCAGTTTCCACGTCTTGACATGGATGGCGTTATACCATACTCTTGAGTCAGGGAAAAACATGCTGGTGAGGCTTGTCGAACCTCCTGGTCGCTGTGAAGGAACAACTCTGCAGCGGCCGCTTCATTTTGCACTGCCGCTTTAATGATGCTAAGAACCGGATTTACAGTTTGTTCTGTATTTGCAGGCGACGATGCTGCTGTCGTTAAAATCACGGATCATTGAGTGGTAGAGGTCGCCCTGTCCGGTATGGAATGTAATGTCCGTTTTCGGCGGGGTGGTACGTCGGGTCTTTTCCAAAGGCTGGTATTAAGCATTACTTGTCTCCCCGGTTACCGCTGCTGCGGATGGACCTGCGGTTATGGCAGGCTGAGAGGAAAAAGGAATCGCCAACATGATCTTTGTGCCGATACCGACACGGCTCAGGACCTCCATATGGCCCCCGTGGCGGGTAGCGATCCATTTGGCGATGGAAAGCCCGAGTCCTGCGCCTCCGGTGGCCCTGGCGCGCGACTCGTCGGCACGGTAAAACCGGTCGAAAATCTGCGGGACAATCTCGGGACTGATGCCGATTCCGTCATCGGTCACCGAAATACTGGCGATATTGTTCTCACGCTCGGCCGAGACCGTGATACTGCCTCCGGCATCCGTATATTTGATGGCGTTGTCGACAAGTATCCGGAGTGCCTGCTTTAACAGGGCGCGGTCCGCGGTGACGCTTATATCGGCCGTCCGGACTTCAAAACGGTGCGCCGTGTCGATCATCTGCGTTTCATGGACGACCTCGGATGCCAGTTCGGAGAGATTAACTTCCTCCAGCTGAAGTCTTATCGTATTATTATCTCCGCGCGCCAGGAATAAAAGCTGCTCAACCAGTTCCTTCATATTGGCGGCTTCGTCCTTTATAGCGGTAATGGATTCCTGCAGTGCTTTTTCGTCTTTCTTACCCCAGCGGTCCAGGAGGTTTGCGTACCCCTGAATAACGGAGATCGGCGTTCTCAGCTCATGGGAAGCGTCGGATACAAAACGCACCTGGGCGCGGTAGGATTCATTGATCCTGTCCAGCATGCCGTTAATAGCCGCCGCAAGATTTTTGAGCTCAACCTGCGTCTCGTCCACCTGAATGCGTGTATCCAGCCTGGAAGCGTTGATGCCCTCAAGCTTACCGGCGAGCGCCGCCATCTTATCGGGGTCAAACTGGCTTTCGGCCTGATTGAGCGTATTCGCCGCTTCTGCCAGTTCGGAAATGGGGTCCAGCGTTCTCCTGACAATTCTTCTGTCCTTGGAGAGCCTAGAGATCAAAACGAGCAGCTCATAGACCAGAAGCAGGGTAAGTGCATACCGGAAAAAGTGAAAAAACGATCCGAGTTCCACGGAGATCTTATAAGTGTAAGAGCCGTTTTCAAAAAAAATATTATACCGGAAAGCGTCAAACCGCCGAAAAAAAGAGGCGCCGGCTGTGGCCGCCAGTTCCGCGTTCCGCAGACAGCTCTGCGTGCCTTTGGGCAGCAGATAGGAAAACGGTCTAATAATTCGAAATCCGTCCGGCTCTCCCGCCACAGTAGCTACTGTGACCCCCTGAATATCCGGCAGCTCATACTCAGGTATATACGCAGATGCGGACTCACTCAGAAGATTTGCTGCCGAAGCCGCCGACTGCTCACTGAAGACAAAAAGCGATACGCCGGTCAGAATACATATCATGATATCCAGAGACAAAAATATTCCGAACAAACGGAAGAAAAGCCGTGAGCCCAGTTTGCGGACGATGGAATACCGGACCCTGATTGGCTCCGGCGTTTTTTTTGCCGTCTTATTCATCCTTGATCACATATCCTACTCCGCGAACGGTATGGATGAGCCTGAAGCCAAAGACATCGTCAATTTTCCCGCGAAGAAAACGGACATAGACATCTACGGCATTCGTACCCCCGTCAAATTCATAATCCCACACATTTTCCAAAAGCGCCTCCCGCGACAAAACCAGACCTTTGTTTTTAAGCAGATAATGAAGCAGATCGAACTCCCGCTTCGTCAGGTCTATTGTCTGGCCGTCAACCGTAACGTCATGGCGCTTGGGATCAAGCTGCAGACGCAATGCCGAGAGAATTTCACTCTCCTGCTTAGCCGCGCCTTTCCTGAGTGCGGCCCGAATGCGTGCCAGAAGCTCTTCAATCGCAAAGGGCTTTGTGACATAGTCGTCCGCGCCCAGATCGAGCCCGGAGACCTTGTCCGTCACGCCGTCCCGCGCGGTCAGCATAATAACGGGCACGGAGGAGCTGCGGCGTATCCGCCGCAGGACCTCCATGCCGTTCAGTTCGGGAAGCATGATGTCCAGCAGAACAAGGTCGAACTGCTCGGACAGGGCGAGCTCGCAGCCCGTCCTGCCGGAAAACGCCTTGACCACCGAATAGCCTTCGTAACAGAGCTCCAGCTCTACGAATCGGGCCAGCTTTTCCTCGTCTTCAATCAGAAGAATCTTTGCGCTCATATGCCTCCACACCTTATATGCTATTCGATTGAATATAATGAAAATAAAAAGCGGTATGTTTTTTGCCTGGCAAGGCAGACGTGCGGTGAGCTGTTGCCCGCCTAGGCGGATAACACCGCTAGGCGGAATACAGGCCCCTTTTTATCATTAGGTAATCGAATAGCAGTATTAATCCTTAACTCTGTAACATTATTTATTCTCGCCACCAAATGACTTTTTGATTTCATCAACTGTATCCGATGCGCCGTCCATCACTCTGTTTACCGACTCTTTGCCCAGATCGCTCCCGCGGAAATGATAGCGGAAGCCGAAGAACAGGCTCAGAATAAAAAGAGGGACGATAATCCAGAAAAAGAACAAGAGAAAAGCCACAACCACCGTAACGGGTATGGAAAACATTGCGGCGCCTTTTCTTTCGGCTTCCAGATAGTTGTTGTTGCCCTTGTCGATCAGTTTGAGTAAGAACCTGCCGAAGCGCTTCATCATCTCGGCAAAACTCTCACCGCCGTGCTGTTTTTCTTTTTCGCCGTCTGCCGGCTTTTCCACAAGGGTAGTGCTTTGACTGCTGTAATAGCCGCCTCCGGCTGGTGGGGCAACCTTGCCCTGCTTTTCAAGATAAATAAGCGCGTTAAGAATATCTCCGTCTGTCGCCTCCAGAGCCGCCTTCGCGTCCTCGAAGCCCACGTTTGCTTTTTCCCTCAGCCGTTCAACCTGTTCTAATGTCACCATTGCTTTTTCCTCCCTGTTCTCTGTATTGCCATTATCATAGCAGAGAATACTTCAAGGACAATTTGAGAAAAATTAAAAACCGATTAAAATTGAAAGTTCTAATTTATATTTTACGGGCAGTTCGGCTCCATGTCAACAATGACGGCCTTATATTTATCAGGCATTGAATTAGAGTTGAATATTAATAAACTAAACCGAGCACATCGCCTCTGCGGCGATATGCTCGGTTGTTTTTATATAGTCTGTTTCAGTTTCGTTTTAATCTTGATGAGGATTGCCAAGATCCTGGTTTTTGCTTTTTTATTCTGCGGAAATAATGTAGTAATATACCGGCTGGCCACCGGATACAAGCGACGCTTCCGCTTCGGGGAAGGCGGATTCGATTTTTTTCAGGGTGGATTCGGCTGCCGCCTCGTCCACATCTTCCCCGTAAAATACGTTTATAAATTCGGGTGAAAACGATGATAGAGCTTCCGTAACTCTGTCCAGAAGCATGGCGAAGTCGGTCTCGTTGCCTATAAGCGTATTCTCCAAAAGCGCGAGGTACTCGCCTGCGCGTATGGCGTGTCCGTCGAATTCCGAGTCGCGTGCCGCGTAAGTAATAAGCGCGGTGTGGACGTTCTTTATTGCGTCCGTCATGGTTTGTGTCAGTGCTTCCTTATCAAGGGACGAGTCCATAACGAGAAGTGAGGCTATACCCTGCGGCACTGTCTTTGACGGGATCACTACGACCATTTTTTCGGTGAGCGACTCGCATTGCTGCGCCGCCATGATGATGTTTTTGTTGTTCGGCAGGACGAAGACGATCTCGGCCGGAGTATCCTCAATCTTGCGGAGAATGTCTTCAGTCGATGGATTCATCGTCTGCCCGCCGGTTATGATGCCGTCGGCACCAAGGTCGCGGAAGACTTCTTTCATCCCCTCGCCCGCGCAGACGGTTACGACGCCATACTTCTTTTCGGGCGGAGCCGATTTTACCGCCGGCTCTTCAGCGGATTCCTCAAACACCTTTTCGGTATGTTGCTTGCGCATGTTTTCTATCTTGATGGTAAGGAAGGAACCATAAGCCAGTGCGTGGGTCAGGACATTTCCCGGCTCGTTCGTGTGGACGTGGACCTTAATTATATCGTCATCGTCGACAAGGACTATGCTGTCGCCAATGCCGGAGAGGTATTCACGCAGCACATCGGGGGACTTCATGTTTTCTCTTTCGACGATGAACTCCGTACAGTAGGCAAAAGTGATATCCTCAGTTTCAAATTCGGAGAAGCTGGCCTTTTCGCGTGCCGCGGGTTTTTTGTCCCCGGCCATCTCACTAATATCACCGCGTATAGCCCTGAGCATTCCGTGCAGGATAAAGATATATCCCTTGCCGCCCGCGTCAATGACACCCGCTTTTTTGAGGACGGGATTCTGGTTAATGGTGTCGGCGAGGGCAATCTCGGCGGCCTCTATGACGCACTCGAAGAAGAGTTCCATATCGTCGCCGTCAAAGCTCTCCGCAGCGTCGGCCGCAAGACGGGAGACGGTGAGTATCGTGCCTTCGGCAGGCTTCATAACAGCTTTGTAAGCCGCCGTTACACCGTTTCTCATGGCATCCGCCATGTCGGAAACCGCCGCCGTATCCTTGCCTTTGAGGGATTTTGCCATCCCTCTGAACAGAAGAGACAGAATGACTCCCGAGTTTCCGCGCGCTCCACGGAGCAAGGCGTTTGCCGCCGTCTCGGCTACCTTGCCGACGGATTCCGGCTCGCTTTTGCGCAGCTCGGCTGCGCCCGCGCCCATTGTGAGTCCCATATTGGTACCCGTGTCGCCGTCAGGCACGGGGAAGACGTTGAGCTCGTTTATCTGCTCTTCATTTTGCTCGATAGCCGCGGTGGCATTTATTATCATGTCGCGAAAAACCGCGGCTGTGATTTCCTGTATCAAAATCGGTCCCTCCGCTTTAATCGAGTGTTATGGAGTCAATAAAAATGTCGACGCTCTTTATATTCGCGCCCGTGGCGGCCGACACCTTGTATCTGACCTCACTCATTATACTGCGGCATAACACCGGGATATTGACGCCCTGGTCAATGATGATGTGGAGTTCTATGGAGATTTCCGCTCCGTCGCCGTACGTGATATAGACGCCCTTCTTCATGGATTCGCGCTTTAAAAGATGCACAAGGCCGTCGCTCATAGATCGCATGGCCATGCCCTTTACTCCAAAGCAGTTGGTGGCGGCTTCACCGACGAGAATTGCAAAGACGTCGCCGGATATATATATCATCCCTTTTTCAGTCTGAAGCGTTATCATTGACATGCCTCCGTTCATGCAAGGATTTAAAAGCGCCGCTTCGGTGGCCCGCGGCACCCATACTAAAAGTTCCTATATTATAATATAATGCATGACAAACTACAAGTAAAAAATATAATGCGAAATTTGGGTAAAATAAAAGGAAATATTGAAATGCCGCATAAAATAGTGTAAAATACAAAAAAGACAGGAAGTCCTGGGAATTTAAACGTCTGGAGGTAGGACGATGAAAAACTGGAAAACCATATTCGCCATTGTCGGAGTCGTGATATTTGTCGCGTCAGCCGTCGCCGTATGCATCGTTTATTGGGATAAGATAAATAAGTTCTGCAGCGGCTTAAAGGATAAGTGCTGCATCAGAAAGGCATTTACCAGCGAAGAGTATTCAGACTTCGCGGATATCTGATCTGTATATGATCTCATATGACCTGCCGGCAGGCTGAAACAGGCCTTCGGTGGGTCATTTTACGCCGGTCGAGCCGAAACCGCCCTCTCCGCGCTCAGTGCTTGAGAGCGCGTCTGTCACGCAGAATCGGGCAGAAAGGACGGGCGTTATGACGAGCTGGGCGATCCGCTCTCCATGTGATATAACGGCGGGGACCGGGCCGTGGTTGAAAATTGAGACGAGAATTTCACCACGGTAGTCGCTGTCAATTACGCCCACCTTGTTCGCGGGGGCCAGCCCGCGCTTAGTCGCAAGTCCGCTTCTGGCACAGACGAGGCCGACATATCCCTCCGGTATCTCCATGGCGAGGCCGGTGGAAATTAAAACAGTTTCCCCCGGAGATACCGTCACGTCTTTTCCTGTGCAGGCATAAAGGTCGGCGCCCGCCGAAAACGGGGAGCCATATGTCGGGAGCGTGGCGCGCGGGTCGGTCTTTACGATGTTAATGCGGTATTTTTCCATTAGTGTCACCTCAGGAACCAATTTACATTAATCGAACGGTTTTGTAAAGAGGAACGGCGGCGCCGGATAGTCCGCGGTCAGCAAGTGATAGACTTGCCAAGGCCCAAAAAACAATAGTTTTAAGTATCTTTTGATACGGCCTTAAGCTTTTCGAAAAGCCCAGCAAAAGCTGGGCTTTTTCGTGACTAGTGGTCACGGCGGGCAATGTCCATAACTGCATGGCTTTCGATGATATGTACTAAAAAGTAACCGAGGCATTTCCCGAATGGAAACAATGGCAGCGGACAGCGCACACAAAACGCCTCAAACAAGAAAGTGTTCGTCGACGGCAGGGCTCTTTCCACTGCGTACAAACGGCCACAGACGAAAAAGGCGGGCACGAATAATGGAATACGACGAGTGTTTCATTTTCTTCATATTTGGACCTATCTACGCTAAGAACCCGGCTTACGCTTGCGCTTAAACCGGGTTCTTCGACAGGCTGAAATGCCATATCAAAAGATACGGCATTGATAGATTGGAAATGAAGCCGGCTAAGCGGTGAAATATATACCGGCTTATTATGATAAGGGACAAATTTTTTTGGTGTTTTATGGACATACCACCAGCAGAAAAAATAATTATTACCGCACGTATTCCCCACATATGCCGGCGGAAAGACATGGGGGAGTATGGCCGAACCCGCCACGGCCTACCCGGCTAACAACCTTTTGGCGGTGTAATTGCAAGCGTAGTTAAGGTATCTCCGAGCTGAATTAAAAGCGCGGCAAGGAAATTAATTTCATCTGCAGTTTTGTTTTTTGCAATCGCCACAGCAAGGGCCGTGACAGTTGTCGCCCATTCACACGATGACATGATCTTCACTCCCAACTACACCATTGTATGCAAGTCTGTAAAGGGGAGGAAGAAAAAAGCGTAAAACGCTGCGGCATACTCAGCGGTTACATAATGTGCTCTTCGCAAAAATTGTCCACAACGCGCACTCCCATTTCTTCTTTGTCCGCTACAGGGAAAAGCGCAATACTCAGATCATCGAAGCTTGGACACATGCGCTTTTCGGGATCAAGACGGATACTGTCGGCATCAACGCGTTCGTTCTTTTTTTTCATAATGACCTCCATTTGTTTATCGGCGTGCAGCATTTCTTTAAAAATTAGTTATGTGATTTTTATCACGCTATATCAGTATCCGGCTTCAAACAGTTTTTTATGCGTGCAAAAAATTTACCGGCCTGTAAAATTTCAGATATGCGATGATGTTGGTAAGATAAAATGGCGGCAGTAAAAATGTTTAGGAGCTGCACTTTTTAGGTGCAGCTCCTTATTTTAAAACCACCAACGCCGGCAAGGGCGGAAAAAACGTCTGCGAAACGGTCTGCACCTATTACAGCGCGGAAAGAAAATAAACATTATTATCACTCTCCTTGAAGTACTGCTTTATAATATGGCATTTTCATAGGATTGGTGAAAGCATAATGTATTTATCTAACCAGTATTTCCATATCGCATAATATACTGAATTTGTAAAGATATATTAAATATAAAATATCTTTACAAACGGGTTTTTAATGCTAAAATTAAAATTAATGGTACGACCAATGAGTAAAAAACTTTTTGAATTAATTTTGTCAGTGACAAATAATTTATATGGGATGGTTGAATTTTGAAAGCATTAGTTAAAACGGGAAAAGGCGTTGGCCTTGTAGAGGTCCGCGATGTGCCGCGGCCTAAGCTTCAGGCGGACAGTGATGTTATCATTAAGATAACCGGCTCGGGGATCTGCGGAACCGATATTCATATCTTCCGCGATGAATTCCCCTACTGGCCGCCCGTGATCATCGGACATGAGTTCGTAGGTGTCGTGGAGGAGGTCGGCAAGAAAGTCACCAATGTAAAAATCGGCGACAGAGTTGTGGGAGAGCCGCATACTCTGGCCTGCGGCACCTGCGAGTTGTGCAGACGCGGTATGTCGCAGCTGTGCAAATCGAAGCGTTCTCCCGGCTGGGGAATAGACGGGGCCGATGCGCGTTATCTGCGCTACCCCGAACCCGGATTATTGCTTAAGGTGCCTGACAATGTGCCGGACGAGGTGGCCGTACTGGCAGAGCCGCTGGCAATTGTAACTCACGGTGTTCTGGAACGCGCGGTGGTCGAGCCGCAGGATGTTGTGGCCATTATAGGCGCCGGCCCAATCGGCATACTTGCCGCCATTGTGGCAAAGGCGGGCGGCGCATCAAAGACGATTATGCTGGGGGTTGACAGCGATGAGGCTCTGCGCTTCCCGGCTGCCCGGTCCATGGGCATAGACGAGACAATCAATGTTTTGAAGGAAAATGCCGAAGAGAGGATAATGCAGCTGACAGGTGGCCGCGGCGCCGATCTCGTAATTGAGGCCAGCGGTTCTGAGGGCGGCATAAATTCAGCTATTGATATCGTTAAAATCGGCGGCCGGATAGGCGTTCTCGGTATCCCAGGAAATGAAAAAGTTTCCATAAGATGGGCTAAGATGGATTACAAGGTGGCCAAGGTAATATTCAGCTTCAGTTCCAGCCACACAGCCTGGGACCTCGCCCTGCGCATTATGGCTTCCGCGAAAGTGGATTTGTCAAAGCTCGTCACCCATCGCGTACCGTTGGAGCAGTGGGAGGAGACCTTTGAAGCAATTAATCAGGGCAAATGCATAAAAGGCGTTTTTGTACCTGACGACAGATAATTTTAGTGTGACATAAAAGTGACTCACTTGCGGCACATACCGCCCCAGAATGAACAATACAGGGAAAAAGCGTCTGTCGCAGAATTTTAGAATTACGCAGCCTGACGCCGTTTTTCGAGCGGCGTCAGGCTCGTTATTGTTTGGATGCGCTCGCTGCTGTAGAATTCGATGTATTCGTCGATCAGCTGTCCGGCCTCATCAAAATATCCAATTTGAGAAAGCAAAGGATTCAGTATTAACGTCCATTGCACCTATTAAGATCAGCAGAAAAACCCGGTTAAGGCTTCAAGCCTTAACCGGGTTTTTAAACAGTCTTTTATCAGTATTTGGTTTTCGTAAATTATTCTCAGTTATTAGTTATGATGTTCCCCGCAAAAACGAGGGAGTCCAGAACGAGAACCCCGATCACCGAGGCATTGATAAGGAAAAACGGTACATTGTTGATGTCTGCGAAAAAGACTGTGAGAAGACAGACTGCTATAAGCTGTGAGATAAGCGTCATCCGGGGGCACCTTCTCTTATAGATATAACCCGCCACGAAATAGAACGCTAGTGCTGCGACAGCGAGCGCCGCGCACTCGTAAAAAAAGTCGAGCAATACCGGGTTTGCCGCGTTCTGCTTATATGTCACAACAAGCCAAAAGGAAAAAAATAATGGAGGTATGACGGAAAAAAGCCCCATTTCAATCCCCGCGTTACCTTTAAATGAATGAACCGCGAGAATGATAAACGAGACGCCGGACAGCGCGGCGAAAACTGAGAAAGCAATGGCCGCGAAAGGTATTCCGGAGACAGGAGCGGGCGTCCCGAGCCAATAGAGCACCGCTCCTGCAACAGCAAAGAGCCCTAAGATGAAGTACAGGGCAAGCACACCCACGGACTTTATGGCAAACGCCTTTTCATAAACTTCCTCAGTTCTTTTTCCTCTGAAGGCACCAAAAACGGCGATGACGATTACCATCGCCGCAACGATAAGGAGAGACATCAGCATTACTGAAACACGGGCAAACGGTTCGGCAAGTCCGGTTTCCGCGTCAAACACCGTCAAAAGTTCATTTTTTCTAAGGAAAAAGCCGGCCGCGCCGCAAATAACGGCGAATGCGGATATAATAACGCCAAATTTTCGCATAACTATCGTCCTGTCCAAATATAGATAATAGGAAAGCTACCGTCATTTTACATCAGATGAGGGGGCCCGTCAATGGAAAGGAAGGGTTAAATGAAGCCTATAATTCTGATTTCTCTTCTCCTTGTCCTGTTCGCGGTGCTTTTTCCGTTCGTTACCGCGCTAAATTTCCCTCTCCCGGTTCCGGATGCGGAGCCCGAGGCAAGTCCCGAAAGTGTGGAGACCAGCAGCATCGTTCCGCAGTCGCCTATAGACGACTCGGTAAGCGTCCGCCTGCTCACGGGCGGCGAAATAAAGACACTCCCTATGTCGGATTACCTCATCGGCGTCGTCGGCGCGGAAATGCCCGCATCGTTTGAAACGGAAGCACTGAAGGCGCAAGCCGTGGCAGCGCGCACATATACTTTATATAAAATGCTTGTTTCTCCTTCCTCAAACCATCCGGATGCCGACGTCTGCGACGATCCAGCTTGCTGCAAGGCCTACGCCGACGACGCGGAGCTCCTCGAAAAATGGGGCGCCAGGTACGGGCAATATCGCGACAAGATAGCATCCGCCGTGGCAGAGACAGACGGACAGTGCCTTCTTTATGAGGACGAACCAATTCTGGCGGTCTTCCACTCGTCCTCCTGCGGCTCAACCGAGGCAAGCGAAAACGTCTGGTCGGATGCGCTGCCCTATCTGCGCCAGGTCACAAGTCCCGAGACAGCGGCCGACGTACCGGAATACTTTTCCACCGTACTTGTTGCGTTTTCCGATTTTAAGGAGACTGTTCTGGAAGTCTACCCCAACGCAGTTTTCGGCGACGACAAGTCAACTTGGATAACTGACACCTCGTTCACGGAAAGCGGCCGCCTCGATTCGGCCTGCATTGGCGGCGTGACTGTTTCCGGAACGGAAATACGCACGCTTTTCGCCCTGCGCTCCGCCGCCGTGGAGATTAGCGTAACCGAAGACTCCGTAGTGTTCCGCACAACCGGCTATGGTCACGGCGTCGGCATGAGCCAGTACGGATCAAACGTCCTCGCGGAACAGGGATATGATTATAAGGAGATACTTCTGCATTACTACACCGGCGCAACTATCGGCACCGCCGCAAAATAGTAACGCCCCGCAGAGTTTTCCGAAGGTATAAAATAAATTAAGATTATTTTTTCGGCGGCGTGTACGGCGGAAAAGTGCCCCGGCCCGCGGCGAGTGGCGCCGCGGGCCGGGGCTTCCCCAAAGGGCATTGGATGCCACTTGGAAGGCTGTCGATTAAGTTCCGGTTTAAGTCTCCTCGTCCATACCAAAACTTCCGGCGACATGCACCGCAGTAGTCTTTCCTCTCGAGGTTCCACAGAGCCAAGACCCTTCTCCCGATTTTTCAAAAAACATATTTTTCAATAACGTTAAAATGTCCCGCGCCGTTTTCGGCGCGGGACATTTTACAGACGTAAAAGTTTTTACGCTGATTTATTTGACCTCGTAGAGATCCTTCAGCTTGAGTAGATGAGCGTAACGCTCCTCCGCGGTCTTCTCCGCCTTGTCGAAGAGCTCATTCGCTCTGTCTGGGAAGGAGCGGGTCAGCGAGGAGTAACGCGCCTCGTTCATGATAAAGTCTTTGTAGCCGCCTGCCGGTGCCTTGCTGTCGAGGGTAAAAGGATTCTTGCCCTCTGCGCGGAGTGACGGGTTGAAGCGGAACATGTTCCAATAACCGCATGCAACGGCCTTTTTCATCTCGGACTGGCAGTTGACCATGCCGCCCTTTATGCTGTGCATCTCGCAGGGGGAGTAGGCGATGACGAGTGACGGGCCGGGATACGCCTCTGCCTCCTGAAGGGCTTTGAGGGTCTGGGCGGGGTTCGATCCCATGGCGACCTGAGCGACATAGATATAACCATAGGACATCGCGATTTCGGCTAGGCTTTTCTTGGCAATCGCCTTGCCGGAAGCCGCGAACTGAGCGACCTGGCCGATCTGGGAGGCCTTGGACGCCTGGCCGCCGGTATTGGAATAGACCTCGGTGTCGAAAACCATAATGTTGACGTCTTCACCGGTAGCGAGTACATGGTCAACGCCTCCGAAGCCGATGTCGTATGCCCAGCCGTCGCCGCCGAAGATCCAGACGGACTTCTTGGAGAGATATTCCTTCTCTGCAAGGACGTCCTTAACAGTGTCGGAGCTGACATTGGCCTCGAAGTTCGCAATGAGAGCCTTCGTGGCTGCCTTATTGGCAGCGCTGTCATTTACTGAGTTCAGATAAGCCTCGCAGACAGCCTTTCTCTCGGCGTCGGTTGCCGCAGCCGCGACTTCCTTGATCTTCTCGACGAGCTGGTTACGGACTGCCTTCTGTCCGAGATACATGCCAAGGCCGTGCTCGGCGTTGTCCTCAAACAGGGAGTTTGCCCATGCGGGGCCGTGGCCGTTCTTGTCCGTGGTGTACGGAGAAGTGGCAGCCGGACCGCCCCAGATGGACGAGCAGCCGGTGGCGTTTGATATATACATTCTGTCACCGTAGAGCTGGGTGATGAGTCTGCCGTATGCAGTCTCGGCGCAGCCCGCGCAGGAACCGGAGAACTCAAGCAGCGGAGTCCTGAACTGGCTGCCCTTGACGGTGTTGTCGGCCAGCTCTTCCTTCACGGTTACATCTTTCACCATGTAGTCGAAGACTTCCTGCTGAGCGGCTTCTCCTTCCTGTGAGACCATTTCGAGAGCCTTTCCAGGGCAGGTGCCGACACAGACGCCGCAGCCCATGCAGTCCAGCGGGGAGATGGAAATTGCGAAAGTATAGACGCCCTTGCCCTTGCCGACTTTGACGGGTACGCTCTTCGTCGCCGCGGGAGCGGCGGCGGCCTCCTCCGCTGTCATAGCGAAGGGACGGATGGTAGCGTGCGGGCAGACATAGGAGCACTGGTTGCACTGAATGCAATTTTCGGGAATCCACGTGGGTACGGAGACGGCAACGCCGCGCTTCTCGAAAGCAGCAGCGCCCTGCTCGAAGGTACCGTCAGCGTGATCGATGAAAGCAGAAACAGGCAGGCTGTCGCCGTCCATCTTGCCGATAGGCTGCATAATGCCCTTGACCATCTTCTCTAGCTTGGAGCCGTCGCCCTTGTCGGACGCGGCCTTTTCGTCGACGGCATTAATCCAGTCGGCGGGGACATCTATCTTGACGAAGGCGGTTGCGCCGGCGTCAATGGCCTTGTGGTTCATATCAACGATATCCTGGCCCTTTTTAAGGTAGGACTTCGTCGCGGCATCCTTCATATAGCCTATGGCTTTCTCCTGCGGCATTACCTTTGCGAGGGTAAAGAACGCAGACTGAAGGATGGTGTTGGTACGCTTACCCATGCCGATCTTTATAGCGAGGTCGATAGCGTTTATCGTGTAGAGCTGAATGTTGTTCTTAGCGATAAAGCGCTTGGTCTCAGCGTTAAGATGATGAGCGAGTTCCTCTGGAGTCCACTGGCAGTTGATCATGAACACACCGCCGGGCTTCACATCGTTAACCATCTTGTATCCTTTGATGACATAGGATGGGTTGTGGCAGGCCACGAAGTCAGCCTTGTTTATATAGTAGGGGCTCCTTATCGGCTTATCGCCAAAACGCAGATGCGAAATGGTAATACCGCCGGTCTTCTTGGAGTCATACTGGAAATACGCCTGAACGTACTTGTCGGTATGGTCGCCTATTATCTTAATGGAGTTCTTGTTCGCGCCGACAGTACCGTCTCCGCCGAGACCCCAGAACTTACACTCGATAGTGCCTTCCGCAGCGGTGTTCGGGGACGGGACTTCTGGCAGGGACATCCCGGTAACGTCATCCACAATGCCGATCGTGAACTGGCGCTTTGGGGCATCCTTTTTGAGTTCTTCGTATACCGCGAAAACACTGGCAGGAGGCGTATCCTTGCTGCCGAGGCCGTAGCGGCCGCCGGTGACGGTAACGTCGCATATTCCGGCGTTTGCAAGGGAAGTGACAACGTCAAGATAGAGGGGCTCGCCGATGGCGCCCGGCTCCTTCGTCCTGTCGAGGACGGCGATCTTCTTGGCGGTGGCGGGAATTGCCTTTATGAGATGCTCAGTGGAGAAAGGACGATAGAGGCGGACCTTTATGAGGCCGACTTTTTCGCCGTGCGCGTTGAGGTAATCGATGACTTCCTCTGCGACGTCGTTAATAGATCCCATCGCGATGATGACTCTGTCGGCGTCGGGAGCACCGTAGTAGTTGAACAGCTGATAATTTGTGCCGAGCTTCGCGTTAACCTTGCCCATATAATTCTCAACGATGCCGGGGACGGCGTCATAAAACTTGTTGCAGGCTTCACGGTGCTGGAAGAATATATCGCCGTTCTCATGGCTGCCGCGCATGACAGGGTGCTCAGGGTTAAGCGCGCGCTTACGGAACGCGCTTACCGCGTCCATGTCGCACATTTCTTTGAGGTCTTCGTAATCCCAGGTTTCGATCTTCTGGATCTCGTGGGATGTGCGGAAACCGTCAAAAAAGTTTATAAACGGGACGCGGCTCTCTATGGCTGCGAGATGAGCGACTGCGCCGAGATCCATGACTTCCTGCGTGTTCGTCTCTGCCAGCATAGCAAATCCGGTCTGGCGGCAGGCGTAGACATCGGAGTGGTCGCCGAAGATGTTGAGAGCATGGGAGGCAACGGTTCTCGCGGAGACGTGGAACACGCCCGGGAGCAACTCGCCCGCGATCTTATACATGTTGGGGATCATAAGGAGAAGGCCCTGGGATGCCGTATAGGTCGTGGTGAGAGCGCCAGCGTTGAGGGAACCGTGCACGGTGCCGGCAGCACCGGCCTCGGACTGCATCTCGACGACCTTGACGGTGGTGCCGAAAATGTTTTTCTGGCCGTTTGCCGACCACTGGTCGACATAGTCTGCCATCGGGGAAGAAGGCGTGATCGGGTAGATACCCGCCACTTCAGTGAAAGCATACGACACATACGCTGCAGCGTTGTTGCCGTCCATGGACTTCTTTTTTCTTGCCATAGTTTTACCAACCTTTCTAGCGGTGATTTATATAGATGCTTTTGTGCCATTAAAGACTCCGAACTATTCTACCACCAATTAGGCTTTGTGTAAATGGTCATTTTATTAATTTTTCTGCAATAGTTTAGGGCAAACTATAAAAAAAGGCACCTGTGAGTGCTGATTTTGCGATTTTTTAAAATCCTGCCATATTATCGCTTCCATGAATCTTGAAAAGCTGCTGCAACAAATGATATAATGTTTTTTAGGTGTAATTTCGATATACCATCAATAATGTCGGCAACAGCTAAAAAGGCAGGTGAAGCGGGTGGTTTCTAAAATACGTTCCCTCGGCATATCCGGCATAGGCGGATACGAGGTATCGGTGGAGTGTTATCTCTCATCGGGGCTGCCGGGTTTTGATATCGTGGGCCTTCCCGATGCCGCAGTCAAGGAAGCACGCGACAGAGTACGTGCCGCTATTAAAAACTGTGGTATGAAATTCCCGGTCAGCCGCGTCACGGTCAATCTCGCTCCCGCCGATCTCAAGAAGGCCGGTACCCTCTATGATCTGCCGGTTATGATAGGCATTCTCACGGCGTCCGGCGATATTAAGAAAATTCCGGATAATATTGCCATTATCGGCGAGCTGTCCCTCACAGGAGACGTGCGTCCGGTGAACGGCATACTGTCCATGGCGCTCTGCGCCGTGCGGCAGGGGATAGAAACCCTTTTCGTCCCGGCCGCAAACGCGGTGGAAGCTACGTTTGCCGGCGGGTTAACAGTCTGCCCCGTCTCACATGTGAAGGAGCTTCTTGCCCATCTGGACGGAGCCGCCCCGATTGTTCCCGCTAAGCCGCCTGAGTTGTCCCCCTCTTCCCTGCCCTCTCCTGACTTCTCCGAGGTCAAGGGGCAGGAGAACGCAAAACGCGCTCTGGAGGTCGCCGCCGCCGGCGGGCACAACATTAACCTCGTAGGCCCGCCTGGCTCAGGCAAAAGCATGCTGGCAAAGCGTCTCCCCTCAATTCTGCCCGACATGAGCCGCAGGGAGATGCTTGAAAGCACCGAGATACACTCCGTTATGGGACTTACGGCCAGAGACAATCCGATACTTACTGTTCGGCCTTTCCGCTCGCCCCACCACACGATATCGTCCATAGCGATGTCCGGCGGCTCGGCAAACCCCCACCCCGGCGAAATCTCGCTGGCACATAACGGGGTACTTTTTCTGGACGAGTTTCCCGAATTCCCATCCGATGTACTGGAAACTCTTCGCCAACCAATGGAAGACGGGATGGTCACCATCTCCCGCGCCTCCGGTACTGTCACATATCCGAGCCGTTTCATGCTTGTCTGCGCCATGAACCCCTGCAAATGCGGGTGGTACGGGCACCCATCCGGCAGATGCACCTGCTCTGAGGCAGCGGTGCAGCGCTATCACAGCCGCATATCCGGGCCGCTCATGGACAGGATAGACATGCACGTCGCAGTACCGTCCCTCGAGTTCGACGAGCTCGCCCACGACAGACTTGCGGAGTCCTCCGCCGTTATACGCGCACGCGTTAACAGCGCGAGAGAGATACAGAGGGTGAGATACAGAGGTCTGGGCATCAACTGCAACGCGCATATGGGGACGAAAGAGCTCTCAGAGCACTGTCGTCTCGATGAAGCCTGCGAAAAGCTGATGCGCGGCGCATTTGAAAGGCTAGGTCTCACAGCCCGCTCCTACGACAAGATTTTACGCGTCGCGAGGACGATAGCCGATCTGAATGCGAAGGAACATATAAGCTCGACGCATCTCGCGGAGGCGATACAATACCGTACGTATGATTATAAAAATTAGCATTTGGCCTTGTTTGGAAAATCCCCGAGCCCGTCTTTCGCCTGTTTTTCTTGCCGGGCTGCGTTAAATCCCCCAGCTATAAACATATTAGCCTTTGGGGATTCGACTTGCCCGACAAAATTTGTCAAAAAATCAAATGCACATTTTCAAACAAGACCTAATCTGCAAAAATGATTTGGGGAACATGATGGAAGATATAATACTCATGAAGCAGGGCGAAATCATCCTGAAGGGTTTAAACCGTAAGATATTTGAAAACAAACTCTTAGCCAATATAAAGAGAAGACTAATGCCCTTCGGCAATTTCCGCGTATATTCGATACAGTCCACTATATATGCCGAACCAAAAGATAAAAACTGTGATATGGACGGGGCCTACGCCGCTGTAAAGACCATTTTCGGAATCATCGCGGTGTCGCGCGCCGCCGCCTGTGCGAAAGACAAGGATGCGCTCTTCGAGACTGCAAAAACATATTTGCGCGGCGCGATGCTCTCCGCCGGCTCCTTTAAGGTTGAATCCAAGCGATCAGACAAATCCTTCCCTATGACGTCCATTCAACTCTCGCAATATGTCGGGGGGTTATTGAATGACGAATTCCCGGATGTAAATGTGGACATGCACAACCCCGATCTCGTGGTGAATCTGGAAGTTCGCGATCTGGCCGCCTATGTCCATGGCAAGTCAGAGCCCGGAGCAGGCGGTATGCCCGTCGGGACAAACGGAAAGGTTGTCTCCCTTCTCTCCGGAGGTATCGACAGCCCGGTATCCACATATATGGCGGCAAAGCGCGGCGTCTCGGTTATACCCGTACACTTTTTCTCCTTTCCCTACACCTCCGAACAGGCGAAGGAAAAGGTTCTGGAGCTCGCGCGCATCCTTACCAAATACTGCGGCCGCCTCACCGTCGAGGTCGTGCCCTTTACTAAGATACAGGAGGAGATACGGGAGAAATGTCCCGAGGAGTATTTCACCGTTATCATGCGGCGCTTCATGATGCGCATATCCGAGAGGATCGCAGATGACAACGGCTGCAAGGCCATAATTACCGGCGAAAACCTCGGGCAGGTCGCAAGTCAGACGATGGAGGCCATGGCTGTTACCGAGGCGTGCGTTAGTCTTCCTGTGCTGCGCCCCGTTATCTGCCTCGATAAAAAAGAAATAATAGCAATAGCGAGCGCTATAGAAACCTTTGATACCTCCATACTCCCGTACGAAGACTGCTGTACTGTGTTTACACCCAGGCACCCGCGCACAAAGCCGCGTCTTTCCGACGTTATTGAAGCGGAGTCCACCCTTGATATCGAGGGGCTTGTAAACGAAGCTTTTATTAAAACAGAACATATACCCGTTTAAAACATTTCACGAAAGGAATATCGAAAATATGAGCTATACAGCCGAGATAATTTCCGTCGGAACCGAGCTTCTCCTTGGGAACGTCGCAAACACCGACGCGCGCGACATATCGCAAATACTCTCCGAGCTCGGTATAAACGTCTATTTCCACACCGTGGTCGGCGACAACCCCGAGCGCCTTATAAGCGCCGTGAACATCGCAAAAAAGAGAGCCGACATCATCATAACCACCGGCGGACTTGGCCCCACCTGTGACGATCTCACAAAGCAGACTCTCGCCTCCTGCTTCGGCCGCGAACTCGTATTTGACGAGGCCGAAGCGGAAGAGATCCGCTCATATTTCTCAAAACACCTGCACTCCACCCAGATAACAGAAAACGTCTTCCAGCAGGCGCTCCTGCCGAAAGACTGTACGGTCTTCCGCAACATGTGCGGAACGGCGCCCGGCTGCGCCTTCTGCGAGAACGGCGTACACGTTCTTATGCTCCCAGGCCCCCCTAGAGAGTGCCTTTCCATGTTCAAAAACTGCGCAGTACCGTATTTGAAGGCGCTTTCCGATTCGGAAATACGCTCGCACAACATACACATCTTCGGCATGGGCGAGAGCGCTGTCGAGGATAAACTCCGGCCCATGATGCTTGCTATGGAAAATCCCACCCTTGCCCCATACGCCAAGGACGGCGAGGTCATGCTCCGCCTGACCGCCAAGGCCAAGACCGCCGAGGAGGCGGAGGAACTCATGGCCCCGGCGCTCAACAAAGTCAGGGATATTCTGGGCCCATTCATCTACGGAATAGATACAGGCACGCTCGAGGGTACCGTTGTAGGCCTTCTCACAAAAGGCAAAAAAAAGCTCTCCGTCGCAGAGTCCTGTACCGGCGGGCTTCTCGCAAAACGCCTGACCGATATTTCAGGCGTTTCCGCCGTCTTTTCCGGCGGGGTCATCACTTATTCAAGCCGCTCAAAAACGGAACTTCTGGGCGTCGACCCTTCTCTCATTGGCGAAAAAGGCGCGGTATGCGCCCCCGTCGCTATACAGATGGCAAAGGGCGTCAGAGAAAAGCTCTGCACTGACCTTGGAATTGGTATAACCGGCATAGCCGGACCTCTCAGCGACGAATCCGGCGCTGAGGTCGGCCTTGTATACGTCGCCATGGCGTGCAGCAAAGGCATATACTGCCGAACACTTCACCTCGGAACCGACCGCACGCGTATCCGTACAACGGCAGCCAATCATGCTCTCGACATGTTGCGCCGCCATCTCACAGACCTCCCCATCGAAACGGACGCAGTGGCGAAACAATAACTAAAACCGATAAAAGCGCCTGAGAAGAACTCCGGCGCTTTTACTTTTCAACATTTGTTGCACAGTCACAATTAACTTGAGGAATTTTGTGTATGAAATCAGTGAAATGTTCTATATATCTCTGATATACTGCTATTATCAAAAAGGAGGCTTGTGCAATGAATGAATATCTTATAAATTATGATAAACTCTGCGCTTTTACGACTGAGGTTTTTAAACTTACCGGCTGCGATGCCGCTGAAGCGAAGGCCGTCGCCGAACTACTGGTCGACTCCGATCTGCGGGGCGTCCGAAGTCATGGCGTTATTCGCATAAAACAGTATGTGACTAAGATTATGGGCGGCGGAGCCTCTCCCGACGCGGTCATGGAAGTTGTCAAGGAGACTTCAAATACCGCCGTTCTGGACGCAAAAGGCGGTATCGGCGCGGTGGCTTCGATTAAGGCCGTAGAGCTAGCCCGTAAAAAGGCTTCGGAGAGCAATCTCGGGCTCGTCAGCGTCAGGAACAGCAACCACTTCGGCATGGCCGGTCATTGGGCACTCATGCTCGCCGGCGAGGATATGATCGGCTTTGCCTGTTCAAACACAAGCCCGTCCATGCCCGCTCCCGGCGCCGTGCAACCGGCCCTGGGAAACAATCCCTTTGCTTTTGCCTATTCAGGTGAAAAGTACAAGGAGATCTGCGTCGATATGGCGTGCAGCATCGTAGCGGGAGGCAAGGTCAAGGATCTCGCCTCAAGAGGAAAAGAGATCCCCATGGGCTGGTTCCTTGACGCCGACGGGAATCCCAGCAACGACCCGCATAAGATGTCAATACTCCTGCCCTTTGCGGGGCATAAGGGTTTTGGCGTGGCATTTATCGTAGAAACTCTCGGGGCAATACTCTCCTCCGGTGCGCTCTCCTTTGAGACGAATCCTCAGTCTGAACCGGGCCTGCCCGAAAATGCAAGTCAGTTCTTCGGGGCAATAAGGATCGATGCATTCCGCGAGCTTGCCGACTTTAAAAAGGCCGTGGATGACACGATCGATTTTCAAAAGAGCCTCAAAAAGCAGGAAGGCGTAGAAAACATTAAATATTTCGGTGAGATCGAGTACAGCAACAAGCAGCAGATCAAGCGCGAGGGCGTCACCCTTCCGCAGACTCTTACCGATGAGATAGCAGGCGTTGCGATATCTCTCGGAATGCCAGCCGGGGAAACTGCTTTCCTGACAGAAAAGCTGAAATAAAACCTCTAACAAGTAAGCAGGCCGCAGGTTAATTCCGTGGCCTGCCTGCTTGTATAAAAAATCCCGATTACTGTCTCCTTGTTCTTTCGCCGTATGGAAAAATTTTTATAAATTGTATTACGCATGCGTTTCAATTATTAAAAATAACCGGCGACATACAAGGCAGAAGCCTTACCTTTCTAGGCTCTTCAGTAGCGAAAACCTTCTATCGCTTTTGTCTAAAACAGGGTTATTCGACAAACTTCAGGCCGCCGGAATTAATCGGCGGCCTGAAGTTTTCAATTTTTCAAATGACTGACCGCCTCCACTACTTCGTCCAAATAGCTTGGATTCATATAGCTGGCACCGGTCTTTATCATTTCGAGAATCGCCGCTTCCTCGGCGTTTTTTTCACCCTTGTGCTCCAGGCTGTCTACTACAAGGCCAAGCATGTTTTTCTTAAAAACGCCCAGCTTTTTGGGATCGCAGCCACCCTGCAGATAGAAAGTGGGAACACCGGCAAGATTGTTGTCCCGTATGAGTTTTTTTGTTATCTCGTCATGTGGAAAACCCATCCCGACGGCGCAGACCATGCGGACATCATAACGCTTTCTGACGCGGGCAAGCCCCTTGATGCGTCCGGCCATAATCCACCCCATGTAGATAACGGGTTCTTTTCGCTTCACCCTGCGCAGCGCCTTTCTTCTGTCACAGGCGGTTATACCAAGCCGTCCCGCCAGAAGAAGAGCATACTGCCTTGTAAAGCCCGTTTCCGACTCATACAGTATCGTCCTCAACGCACCCATTATTTCTCTTCATATAAACGCACGGGCCTGTCAAGGCGCATTGCCAGCGCGTTGAGATCATCCACGATCTCCGGGATTATATCAGCGGCCGTCCGGGAAGCGGCATAGCAATTTTCTTCGATCTCTCCGGGCATGAAAATTTCTGCAGTGCCCTCACGTTTTGGGCATGATTTGAATTCGGCTATACGTGCTTCGAGCGATTTTTTGAATTCCCCGGCGTCGCCAAACGCGTTCGGGTCAATCGCTATGAACGTATGGGCTGGTCCCCACTGGTCCGGATTTGCCCGCACACCTGTTCCGCCGCCTATGAGAAGCCCGCTGATAATATCAATGACAAGCGCAAGGCCGAACCCTTTATATCCGCAGATCGGCATTACAGAGTATACGTCGTCGGAATTTGTTGTAGGAGCTCCGCTTTTATCCAGAGCCCATCCCTCCGGAATCGTTTTGATACCCTGCCTTTTCATGTTGTTGATTTTCCCGAACGCCACGACGCTCTGCGCCATGTCAAGCGTTACAGGCGGGGCATCGACTGTCGGCGCGGTTATTGCCAGCGGGTTGTTCCCAATCATCTTTTCAGTCCCGCCCCAGGGGGCCATTGTCGGATCTCCGGTCGAAGCAGCGATGCCAATCATGCCCTCTTGCTCCGCGAGCTTTGAATAATAAGCACCCGCTCCGAAGTGGTTGCTGTGCCTAACCCCGACAAAGCCTATGCCAAAGCTGCGCGCCTTCTCAATTGCGGTTTTCATCGCATAGTGGCACACGACCTGCGCGCAGCACCTGTTTGCATCCCAGACCGCGATAACAGGGTTATCTTTTACGACCATATAGTTCATTGTCTTTGGCATAACGCCTTTTTCCATAAGTCCGACATAACGGCCGAGGCTCATAACGCCGTGGGATTTTACCCCGCGCTGATCAGCCTGCAGAAGTGTTCCGGTGAGTATCTCGGCCTCATCCTCAGGCATCCCCACTGTTTTTAATATATCAAGGCAAAAATTATGCAGTTGCTTTACATCGATTTTCATTATTTAACCTTCTTTCAATAACAGGTCTGTGCAACAGGTTGCTTAGACTCCGAATCCCATGGTCGATGGCAGCCATGTGCAAAGCCAAGGCACAAGTGTAATGATCAAAAGTGCGGCAATCAGCACAATATACCAAGGCAGCATAGCTTTTACAAGTCTTCCAAATGGTATCTCTCCCACCTTGTTAATGGCAAACAGCACCACGCCAAATGGCGGAGAGACAACGCCGATCATCAGGTTGAGAACCATAATGATTCCCAGATGCACCGTACTTACTCCGAACGCCACCGCCACCGGAACAATTATTGGAGTCAATATGGTAATAGAAGATACCGTCTCCATGAACATGCCGACAACGAGGAGCGCCACATTGAGGATGAGTAAAAACACCAACTTGCTGTCTATCGCCGACATGATTATTTTCATTAGCGTCTGCGGGATCGTCGCCTTTACAAGGACGTTTCCGAAAAGAGTAGCCGCCGATATTAGGATACATATCCCGATGGCGTCTCCTACAGTCTCCTTTAAAACTGCAATTAGTTGCCTTAAGCTCAACTCCTTATAGACTACAACACCCAGGAATGCAGCATAGGCAACGACTACCGCCGCCGATTCCGTCGGGGTAAAAATACCCGTGTATATGCCGAGCAATATGATTACAGGCGTGAGACATGGTAATATGCCTAGCTTACATGCGTGAAGAAATTCACGGAAGGAAGGAAATTTGTCACGCGGGTATTTATGTTTCTTTGCAAAAATAAACACAAGGCTCATCATTAAAAGCGCCATGATAATGCCTGGCAGAACTCCCGCAATGAACAGGGCACCAATAGACGCACCGGAAATAGTACCATAGACAACCAGTGGCATACTTGGCGGTATAATAGGCCCCATCGTCGAAGATGCCGCCGTCACGGCACAGGAGAAGTCCTTGTCGTATCCTGCGTCTTTCATCGCCTTTATCTCGATCATACCAAGACCGCTGGCATCCGCTATTGCCGTTCCACTCATACCGGCAAAGATAACGCTCGCGAGGACGTTGACATGCCCCAGCCCTCCCGGCATCCAGCCGACCAATGTCCTTGCAAAACCGAACAACCTGTCGGTAACTCCGCATTTATTCATGAGTTTTCCCGCGAGCAGAAACAGCGGCACCGCAAGAATCGTGAAGCTGTTCAGGCCGTAGATCATCTGCTGGCCTATAGTCATCCATTTCATGCCCGTGCTGAAATACATTATGAACAAGGCAGAATAACCAAGTGCATACGTTACCGGCAGACCTGCAAGAAACAATACAAGCAGTACAGCAAGGCCCCAAATCGGTTCCATCAGCTGTCCCCCCCTTCGTTTTCCTGTCTTGCTTCAAATTCCGCTTTTGCCGCTTCAATTTCCATAATGTCCTTCTCCTCCTGCGATATATAAACCGCTTGTCCCGTCGCAAGGAAGAATATCCTTATCCAGTTGAATATGGCCGTCGTGATTAGGCCAACTGTTACAATATAATATATGTGGTTAAGTTGCAGCCAACGGTTCGACGGAGCGATGACGCCATACGCATTCTGGATGTTTTTCGTCATGCTGAAAACGCAGATGGCGGCAAAAATTGACATTACAAAATGGAAAAAGATCAGAAGATATTTCCTGACTTTTTTTGGCAGCTTGTCAAATACAAACGTTATAGATATATCCGTACCGCGCAGCGCAGCTATCGGCCATGCAAGAAACGCAAAAATCACGTATGAATACCTGGCAAGCTCTTCTGTCCCCGGCATTGAAACATCCATTTTTCGGGCAAAAACCTGTATAACCACGATAATTGTAATCATTACCAAAAGAATACTGTCAAGAGTAGTAACGCCGTTTTCTATCGCGTTCAGAATTTTGTTAAGTTTTCTCAATATATCGCTTCCTTTCTAAAAGAAGGAAAGAAGCGCCCGGCCGACTCATATTGCCCTTTATAACTCAACATGAACCGCCGGGCGCTTTTGTTCAGGTATATAAACCGCCTTCTGTTTTAAGCCTTATCCGTAAATATACCAGATCAGCCTGCCATTATCGACTGAACCTCTTCAAGCGTGGTAACGGTCCAGGTACTTGCAAAGTAGTCATTCCAGATGCTCTCGGCCTTGGTCATAAAGCCGGAAAGGTCGGGTTCAATAAACTCGCAGCCGCCGTCTATGAGCTGCTGCTTATAGTCGTTCTCACGCGCTATGCACTGCTCTTCCATATAGGTAACTGACTCTTGGCCGGCTTTATCTACGACTTCCTGATAGTTGGCAGGAAGGGACTCATACAGATCCTCCGCCATCCATATTCCAACGCTCTCACAGATATGCTTCGTTTCAACTATGTAATCCTGGACCTCCTCGAGGTTTAATGATTTCATCTGTTCCCACGGGCCTTCGGATGCCTGCGCGGCTCCGTTCTGAATGGATGTGTAGAGCTCACCGAGGGCTATCGGGACTGTTGTTGCGCCCAGGGTGTTCCAGATATCGCACCAAACCTGATTGTTGTTCATGCGCAGCTTCAAGCCCTTGAGGTCATCAACGGTATTTATGGCTTTATCGGATGACATGTTTCTGAAGCCGCGATATCCCATACCGGCCACGTCTCTCGTATTGTAATCAGTCTTCCATAGCTCGACTGCCTGCTGAACAAGGTCGCTGTTGTAGAGGCGCTGATACGCTTCCTTGCTGTTTATAAGGAACGGTGCAAGCATAAAGCCATAATCCTCACTGTATAGATAGAAAGGAGTCGGGCCAAATCCGGCAAATTCAAGCTCGCCGGACTTCACGGAGAGGAATGCATCGTTCTCGTCCATAAGGGAAGAGTCTGCAAATACGTTAAGCGTGATCGCTCCTTCAGAATACTCATTTAAGAGGTCTGCAAACTTTTGGTAAGCATCAACCATCGGCGTGCCCGTAGCATAAGTAGATGCCAGTGACCAAGTGTACTCTTTGTCAAATGCGCTGGCAGTAGCCGTGCTGCTCGAAGTGCTGGAAGCGGTGCTGGAGGCGGAGGTGCTGGCGGAAGTGCTGCTGTCGGAGCCGGTGGAACCGCTGCATGCCGCAAGGCTGAATACCATTGCAAGTGCCAGTAAAGCTGCCAATGTTCTCTTTTTCATTTTTTTCCCTCCAAATCTTTCATTTACACTTTTTTCGCCCTGATGGATATGTCGCTGTGTATTTCCCTCTAAAGCACCTCCTTTACAATAAAGCTGCAATTATTTAAAATAAACGCGGTTTTGGTATCTATGGCTGCGGTTTAATACAACTCTCTACCGACTCTGAATATCAGGCCGCTGTCTTAATACGCCGCATCCACCACGTTTTTTAAAGCTCCTCCGACCTTGCTCCAATAGTTAGAATTATTGCGCAGCTCATCTCCAAGGCAGAAGTGCTTAACACCAAGATCTATGTAATATTTCGCTTCTTCCGCGGTATTAATCTCACACCTGGGCTGTACGCCGTGCTTGATCGCAACCTCGATCATCCTTCTTTCCACCGCCTTCAGCTCGGCGCCGTGTTCCGAACTGTTCCAGCCGCAGCTCATGGAATAATCAGAGGGTCCGAACTGGACTATATCTACTCCGGGCACCGCGCATATTTCCTCGATGTTGTCCATCGCTTCCTTTTTCTCTATCATCAACGCTATAACGGTATCTTTGACCATCTGCGAATATTCCATCTGCGGCCTATGCGGCTGATAACCAATCCATCTGCTGTTGGGATATCCGAATCTGCCCATATCTGCCGGCGTATCAGGCCTGAGCACATACAGTGACTCCTTAACTTCCTCCGCCGTCTTGTGGTCGACAAGCAGCACCGCCTGGAAACCAGATGCCATGGCTTTTTGGGCAACAAAGGCCCTGTTCTGAAAGTCTACTTTTATCATTGACGCCATGTTGTGTAATTCCGCGGTCCGGGCAAGGTTTTCAAAATCCGCGAGACTGTAAGGCGCATATTCCGCTACGAATTCAACATAGTCATACTTCCCGGTGCTGCCAACGATCTCCACAATCGTCGGCCATGTGCTTTCTATCCTCGTCGCGATTGACGGTTTGTTTTCCCGCAGTATATTTCTGAGCTTATTTTCTTTCATCTGTTAACCCTCCGCTTTTAAATATTTTCGCTGTTGCCCGCGACAATTCCAGAAAAGATATTTACAGTCATTGTCGCAGATTGACCAAATTATCTTGCTTGGAAATCAGTTTTAGGTTAATTTTATACCAAACGGCTTCCCCTTTCAATGGCCCAAGCCACCAAATTGAATACCTTGTTTTGTAATCGCAGCACATTTATTTTCCATAATTTGTTATTGCCTCACAATTACCTCACTCAAATAATAGTAAAAATAATTTAGGAGCTCTCTGTCTCTGAAGCTCTGCATAGGATTGACGCCCAAAAGATTCTTAATTTTTTCCAGTCGGAATGACAAGGTATTTTTATGGATGAACATGTTTTTACTGCTCTCCATAATACTGTAATTGTTGTTATACAGCGCCCCAATATGCTTAACGTACATTTTTTTGAACTCTTCTGTGTATCGCTCCGAAAAAATTCTGAAAACCTGATGAAGCTCTATGGCTGGGAGCCGATGCTTGAGATATGTATCGAGGTAATCATAAAAATACACATTTTTTTCCGACGAACTGATGTTTTTTTCAAGCCAAAGGCAGTTCAAATACCCAAACCTATAGTTGGTAAAATCATCCTGAAGTGTGCCGACATATGTTTTAAAGTCAACGCCTATCTCTTCCATATATAAATACAGTTCACTTAAATAGTCTCTTATTACAAATTTGTAATTTCGGAAAAATGATTCAATCCCCTCGTGATAGTACATGAAAACAACGATCTTATCTCTTTTCACAATTGCCGATATATCCTGTTTTGAGTGAGATCTGCAGGTTTTTATTTTTTCAAGCGGCGCTTCCAGCTCAACTTCGCAAGGGAACGATAACACAATAGGTATTCTCATCAGGCCATCTGAATATCCAAGTGCCTGGGCCAGCTTCAATACCTCAGATTTTTCTGTCTCTGAATAAAGAATATTGTTTAAAAACTGCTCCTTCGCTGTTCTTCGTTCCATACTGATGTTACGCTGAACATCGTATTCAAGCATTGTTTCCAGAGATTTCTTTATTACGAGTGCGACAGGCTTTACCTCCGCCGTTTCTCCTGTAACACCGATCACGCCGATAGTCTCATTTTTATACTTAAGGGCCATGTTTATGCCCTTCCGTACTCCCAAAAACTTCTCTTCAAAATTCACCTCAACAAAATCCAGCTGTTTCTGGATAATAGTGTAGGCGATTTCGTGGAAAGTGCCTACACGGCTATTGTCACCGCTTGCGATAATTTCCCCGCGCATGTTCATAATATTTATATTATATTTGGTGCATTCCGACATTTTTTCGATAAATTTTTCTGCCAGTTCCACTTCTAACATGACGTCACCCAAAAAGTTTCTGTAATTAGTTGGTCCCTATTTTGCATCATTTACCACTCTGACAGTATCCAATCCTCCGAAGCGCTTATATCGGTGGATTTTCTCACCACAAGTTTGGTTTCTATCTCTATCCCTACCGGATTTTTGTCTGAGTCAGCGCCCTCAAGTCTATCCATCAGCAGCCGGCATGCCTGCTCCCCCATGAAGCGCTTTCTGACGTTTATAGAGCTTATCGGCGGTTCCAGTACGCTGGATACAAACACGTCATCAAAACCGATAAGCTTTATATCCTGCGGTATACGCCTTCCGTTTTTCGTAATTGCTTTTAACACGCCAACCGCCATTTGGTCGTTACCGACAAAAACCCCGTCTATATCCGGCGCCTGCGATAATAATTTATTCATCATCAAAAAGCCGCCTCGCTGCGTATAATCACTGTTTACAATGAGGTTTTCGTCAAAATCCAGGCCGCTCTCCGCCAAGGCGTCATAATAACCTTGTTTGCGGTCCAGCGTCGCTCCGTAACGGGCCGGTCCGGTAACGTGTCCGATCTTCCTGCAGCCGCACTCCAATAGGTGCCGGGTGGCCTTCTTGCCCCCTTCATAGTTATCCGCGTATACAGAATCCAATCCGAATGATGTCAAATCTTTACCCATTGAAACCAACGGTATTATTTTGTACCTTCCTGCAATTCTCTCGATCTCGTCGATATATTCCGGCAGTATGTCCCGCGTCACCGTAGACGCAAATATAATCCCGTCCACTCTGTTGTATATCAATCTTCTAAAACATTCCAGTTCACGCCCGACACTCGTCAGTTGGGCGTCTCCGCAATTTATATCGGAGATTATTACGCCGTATTTCTTATAGTTTGCAAGTTCGTAGATACCCTTGACAAGATACGGGAAATACAGCCCGCACATATCCACCGTAATTACACCTATTGTTTTAGACTGTTTCATTTTCATATTGCGCGCTACGGGGTCTACCTCATAATTAAGCTCGCTTATTGCACAATTTACTGATTTGGTCAGTTCGTCGCTCACGCGCTTAGTGCTATTTAAGACGTTTGAAACCGTGGAGATCGAGACTCCCGCTCTTCTCGCCACATCTTTTATACTGGCCACGGCTTAACCACCTTTGTAGTAAAACGTTTTTCTAAAAGGTAGCTTACAACATTATGACAGATTTTGCAAGGAGTTTTCTAATTATTTTGTAATTATTGTCGAATAATACGAATAGCGCCTCGTAAGCTCAAAGCTAACGACACGCTGATATCCAAGCATTCTGGTCTAATACAGTTTTAATGTTCACTGAGCAAATGCGGTTTTGGAATCGCATTTGTTCATCAGGCATTAATTAAGTAATCCCGGTCTTGTCCTGTTAAGCATCAAAGCTTTTTATTTTTCTTTAAACTGCTCCTACTTATCACTGCTGACCACTGCTAAAAAATAAATTTAAGCAATACTAACAAAATTTACATTTTTGTCAGCGAATATAACAATACTCCTTGGTAAAGATATTGTTGAGAAATCCTCGTGAAAGGGACACGCGCTGCGTGCCACATTCACGAACCGGATGAACTCAAAATCATTAGAAAAGGAGTCATAAATATGCCCAATACAGCAAGCAGCAACAACATTCTGAACCCCAATGCCCGTCAGGCGATGGATAAGTTTAAGATGGAGTCTGCCTCCGAAGTCGGCGTAAGCCTCAAGCAGGGTTACAACGGCGATCTCACCTCGAGACAGGCTGGTTCCATCGGCGGCCAGATGGTCAAAAAGATGATCCAGTCCTACGAAAGCACCATGCAGTAAATGTCTGACGGTACTACCGACAGGCTTTGAGAAGAGGGCTCTGCGGTATATTACCGCGGAGCCCCTCTCATATTTAAGCTGATAAACCCAAAACAACCCGGTTATTCGCGTGCAGACAATGCCCCTTGCTGCGTGTCTGCCTCGCCCTTAATGTGGTGGGTGACGATAAGCTATACGGCATCTGCTACAGAGAAGTTTGTTCTTTGCGCTTCAGCGCCCAGCCGAACGGCGCGTGAACATCTGCAGCGAAGTGTATTTCCCATAAGCGGAATTCATTTAATATTTATGTTTCTATTTCCGCGACCGACACCTCAAACGCTGTTTTCTCAGTCTGAACATCATTTTCGTTTTTTATGTACTTTCTACTCTGAATACGCCCTGTAAGCTGCACATCCGCCCCCACGGCAAACTCAGACGCTGTTTCAGCGAGACGCCCCCATGCAATACATGGCAGGTAGTCCGAACGCCCGTAGCGGCGGTTCACAGCCAGCATCATATCGCATATTTCGCGTCCCATAGGAGTCTTCCGCAGGGTTGGGGGCTTACAGATAGTCCCCGCGAGCGTCACGGAATTCATGTCGCTCTCGTCAGTCAGTTCGAGCGCCTGCGCGAATACAGTTATGATGAGTCTGTTACCCACTCCGCTCTTATTGTTGAAAGAGCGCAGTTCACCCTTTACATATACGCGCTGTTTTTCCTCGAGTTCCACAGACTCCAAAAGCTCCCGCCGCACAACTATGTTTAGCGTATCGACAGCACCGGAGAGCCGCTCGATTTCGAGCGGGAACATATAGTACATTTCGCTTCTGCTGGAATGCGAGAGCACCGGCCTTCCCGCAAGCGCTCCTCTTAATTCCACAATATTATTAATTCTTTCCAAAGCCCGCACTCCTTTGGTTATGTTTTCTGTCTCAATATATGTGCGGGCGCGCAGGATTAGACTATGATACCGCCAGCTAAAAGTCCGGCATACGCCGCCATTAGATTTTCCGGTGAAACGCCTTCAGGTTTCACAACCGGAAATTCCTGTCGTTCGACGACCGCGCCTGACAGCACCGTTAGTTCGCGTTGGACAGCAAGTATACACTTTGAATCGGAGACGGAGGAAAACGTCACGTCGTCTGATGCCGCCATACCGTAAGTGATCTTCTTCTCTGGCCCCGAAAAAGACGCTACCGCGCTCCCCGGTAATACGAGGATGCGGCAAACCGCTTTTTTACCGCCATCAGAGAGGAGCGACACACCACTGCGGGAGAGTATGATAACGTCGGCCCGCAGATTTCTGGCACGCCTTGTCTTTTCGCCTCCGGCTACCGTGATGCCGCAAAGCGTGGCCAATACGGACGCTATACCTTCCCCTTCAGCTTCAAGAACAGAAAGCATAACTATATCACCGCTTTTTGCTTATTTTTTTCAGCTTTGTACAAAATACATTTTTTTGCAAAAACAGGCACAATTCCGTCACCGGGATTGACAAGAGTACCCACAACACCGAGAACAGGAAACATATCTGCCCCATCAGGTTGAGCTTTCGGCTGCTGTAATCCCAGACATTCCAGTTCATAAGAATATTTACTATCCCCCCGGCTACAAATTCGACCGCCGTTATTGCGGCTCCGCACATTATCCACTTTTTCCACTTCGGCTCGCGGAAGCATGTGCATATCCTGTACATAAGCGAAAAACACGCCCCTCCCGTAACCAGCATTGTCCAGTGCGTAAACCCCCGGCATATAGTCTCAAGCAGGCCATAGCCCAGACCTCCCATAACGAAAAGCGAAATATACTGCAAAAAAACCGGCATATCGCGAGCCCCCCATCATCATGTGATTTTAGGATACCCGATATGCCGGTCATTATTTACTTTTTTGGTTATTTACACACGGCTAAACACGTCGCCCAGCTTTTCGGTTATGAGAATATCCGCCGCTGAATCGTACGGCGTGGGGCTCTTATTTATGAGCACCAGCTTTCGCCCACTGTAATAATTTATCAGTCCGGCCGCCGGATATACAGCTAGCGAAGTCCCGCCTACTATGAGGAGGTCAGCCTCGCGGATATACTTTACAGACCGCGTCATGACACTTTCCGAAAGGCCCTCTTCATATAGTACGATGTCGGGTCTTATGATTCCTCCGCATGAGCAGCGCGGAACACCGAGGCATTCCGTGACCGCTTTTATCCCGTATCTTCTGCCGCAGATGGCGCAAAAATTCTGCAAAAGTGAGCCGTGCAGTTCAAGGACATTTTTGCTTCCGGCCTTCTGATGCAGCCCGTCGATGTTCTGTGTTATAACGGCTTTCAGTTTTCCTTCACGCTCAAGCTCAGCGAGGCGGGTATGGGTTGTGTTAGGCTTTGCGTCTTCTACCAGGAGCTTTTCCCGGTAGAATTTATAAAACACTTCCGGATGGCGGGCAAAAAAGCTGTGGCTGAGTATCATCTCGGGCGGATAGTCGTACTCCTGGTTATAGAGCCCATCTACACTGCGGAAATCTGGTATCCCACTCTCGGTCGAAACTCCGGCTCCTCCGAAAAATACTATATTGCCGCTGTCCTCTATCCACTTCTTAAGCGTCTCGGTCTTGTCCATGCCTTTTCCCTCCAAAAAAAACCGCCACATCCTAAGACAGGATGCGACGGCTTTTCAATCAGTCTTTTTTACTGAAAGTGCTCTCCTTAAGAACGACGTCGTGAGCGCCGCCCTCTACTATAGACGTTGCGGAGACCAATGTAATTTTAGCTTTTACCTGCAGTTCCGGTATGGTGAGCGCACCGCAGTTGCACATAGTTGAGCGCACTTTGCTGAGGGTCAGGCCGACGTTGTCTTTTAAACTTCCGGCATATGGCACATAGGAGTCCACACCCTCTTCAAAGCTGAGCTTCTGCGCTCCGCCAAGGTCGTATCTCTGCCAGTTGCGCGCACGGGCCGAGCCCTCGCCCCAGTACTCCTTCATATAATTACCGCCGACGCTTACCTTGTTTGTCGGGCTCTCATCGAACCGTGCGAAATAACGGCCTAGCATCAGGAAATCCGCTCCCATAGCAAGCGCCAACGTAAAGTGATAGTCATGTACAATACCACCGTCGGAACATATGGGTATATAGACACCTGTCTCCCTGAAATACTCGTCTCTCTCATGGCAGACGTCAACGAGCGCCGTCGCCTGCCCGCGGCCTATGCCCTTCTGCTCACGGGTTATGCAGATGGACCCTCCGCCTATGCCCACTTTTATAAAATCGGCCCCGCATTCGGCGAGGAAACGGAACCCATCTCCGTCAACAACATTGCCGGCGCCAACTTTAACGGAGTCTCCATAGTTTTCTCTAACCCACGCAATCGTCCTCTTCTGCCACTCGGAAAAACCCTCGGACGAGTCTATGCACAAAACGTCCGCGCCGGCCTGAATGAGCGCGGGGATGCGCTCTTTGTAATCTCTGGTATTTATTCCCGCACCGACAACGTATTTTTTATGGTCGTCCAAAAGCTCGAGCGGGTTCTCCTTGTGGGAATCGTAGTCCTTGCGGAAGACGAAGTGCATAAGCCGGCCCTCGTCATCCAGTATGGGGAGGGAATTCACCTTGTGATCCCATATAATGTCGTTCGCTTCCTTCAGTGTGGTCCCGGCAGGGGCGGTAACCATTTTCTCAATAGGGGTCATAAAGGTCTTAATTCTTTCATTACCGGTCATACGGCTGACGCGATAGTCACGGCTCGTCACGATGCCGACCAGCTTCCCTGTCGATGTTCCGTCCTCGGTCACAGCGACGGTCGAGTGGCCCGTCTTCTCCTTCAGAGCGATTATGTCGGACAGCGTGTCCTCGGGGCTCACATTTGAGTCGCTGGGTACGAATCCTGCCTTATAAGCTTTCGCTCTGGCAACCATTGCCGCCTCACTCTCTATCGGCTGCGAACAGAAGACAAACGATACGCCGCCCTCTTTTGCAAGCGCCACCGCCATCTTATCGTCCGACACCGCCTGCATTATGGATGAGGTCAACGGAACGTTCATCGTGAGCGCGGGCTCTTCGCCTTTTTTAAATTTTACCAGCGGAGTTTTCAGGTCCACGTTCGCCGGAATGCATTCTACACTTGAATAGCCTGGCACTAAAAGGTACTCACTAAAAGTACGCGACGGCTCCTTAAAATGAAATGCCATTTTTCCTTCCTCCGTCCTTCTCTCTCATATATTCTTTGAAATGTATTGAATGATATTCTAACCTTGTAAAACTCTCATGTCAAGGACGGTTTCGCACTGTCGAAAAAGTCCCGCAGAATTTTCCACTTTGGCAAAATTTAATTAAATCATTTGCGACATGTGCGGCTGTAAGGTTACCGCGAAACCGGAGGGTTCCAAGGGGCATTGAATACCCCTTGGAAGGCGGTCGGCAAAGCCCGATTCCCCGTCTTCCATCCTCGCCGTGCGATAGAATTTTTGCCGGACACGGCGAGTCCTGCTGGTCTGGCCGTCAAAAATTGCCGGACTGCAAGACTTCCGGGAATTCACTTTCCGGATGCTTCGCTTTGTGATGCTCCGCAGTGCAGAGAACTTATCCCCCCGTTTTTGTCGAAAAATGTAATTTTTTACAAGCTGAAGCTCTCATGTCAAGGACGTTTTTTGTCCTCTGGTAGTAAAACATATACTGCTGGGCGACCCCTGCAAGATCGCCGAATACGCGTGGGTCAAAGCTCTTTCCATAGTGCTCCGCTATGGCGCGCTTCATATGCACGTCTACGGGAAAAGCGTCCTTCATTCGCAGCGAAAAGAGTATCGCGCAGTTTGCGACCTTATCACCGATGCCGCTCAGCAATTTCAGCTCTCTCATGGCGTCCGCGTAACTCCCGCCGGAAAGCGCGTCCAGATCGAGCCTTCCATCAGCGACCGCCCTTGCCGCACCCAGTATATAAGGCGCTCGGTATCCCGAGCGAAGCGGCGAGAGATCGGCTTCGTTCAGCGCCGCGAGCTTCTCTGCCGGCGGGAACGTATAATATGTATCTCCGCAAAAATCCAACGGCTCACCGAAAAGGGCACACAGCTTTTCCACTATCTTCTTTATCCTCGGAATGTTGTTGCACTGTGAGATTATAAAGGAACAGAGGGTCTCCCATCTGTCCTGATTCAGTATTCGTATCCCGGCGCCGTATTCCGTGGCACGGCGCATATAGTCGTCCGTCGCGATTATTCTCCGGATTTCGGCATAATTCCTTGAAAAATCGAAATAATCGTACCAGATATTTTCAAAATCACCCGCTGTCCCCGAAATAAAAATGCTGTCCCCGTCCCGGCGGAGCCTTGCCGCCCGACCCATGGCGACCCCGATATATGACCCGTCGTCTCTCCTGTTCCATCGAAAGCACTGGCCACATTCAAATATTTTTTGAAGATCGAAGTCATCGAGACCAAAAAGCTCTACCTCGCCATCTCTCTCTGAACAGCGCATAAAAACCCTCCACGAGTCTTACTATATATGTTTCATATTATAACAAATTTCGACCGTTTTGCATAGACTTACCCGTACGTCGAAATCGTCACAGATTTTTTCATGACATATTTGCGTAAAAAATGTAAATCCTAAAAACACTTACACAAAGAGGTGGTTTTTTTGAGCACAAAGCACATCGGCAAGCAGACGCTGGCGTTCTGTTCGCCCCCGTCCATCGCGGGACACGCCTGTGTTGTCGGCAAGAAAGAGGGAGAAGGTCCTCTCAAAAACAGTTTTGACTATATAAGTGAGGACTCTTTTTTCGGTAAGAAGACCTGGGAACAGGCGGAGAGCACAATGGTCAACCAGGCACTTATGCTGGCACTCGATAAGGCTTCGCTCCCGCCTTCCGACATCGAGTACATCTTCGCGGGCGACCTTCTTAATCAGTGTATCGGCTCGTCCTTCGGCCTACGCGAGACCAAAATACCGCTCTTTGGCCTTTTCGGCGCCTGTTCCACAATGGCGGAGGGGCTCTGCCTCGCCGCCGCCGTCATAGACGGCGGCTTTGCCGACCGCACCGCTGCCGTTACCTCGTCACATTTCTGTTCGGCCGAGCGGCAGTTCCGCTTCCCCCTTGAATACGGTGGGCAGCGTACTCAAACCGCCCAGTGGACGGTTACGGGTTCAGGTGCCATCATCCTGACGGGCGACGGGCCCGGACCATATATCACCCATGCAACACCCGGCAAGATAGTCGATGCCGGGATAAAGGACGTAAACAACATGGGCGCCGCCATGGCTCCAGCGGCCTACGACACACTGCGCACGCACTTTGAAGACCTATCGCTCACCCCCGCCGATTACGACCTTATTGTAACAGGCGATCTGGGCGCTGTCGGCGCGGAGATACTTGTCGATTTCTTTAAGTCGGACGGCGTTGAGCTTGCCCCCCATTACGACGACTGCGGACTTATGATTTTCTCTGCTGAAAAACAGGATGTTCACGCGGGTGGCTCCGGCTGCGGCTGCAGCGCCTCGGTACTCGCGGGGTACCTCTTAAACGGTATGCGCGAAGGGCGCTGGCGTAAAATACTCTTCTCGGGGACAGGTGCTCTCCTATCCCCGGTGTCCAGCCAACAGGGCGAAAGCATACCTTCCATTTGCTGCGCGGTCGCCATATCGAACACCAGATAGGCAGGGGGAGAATATTGTATGGAAACTTTTTGGGAATATGTAAAGGCATTTTTGGTCGGCGGTCTCTTCTGCCTCGTCGGACAAATACTCGTAGACAAGACAAAACTTACCCCGGCGCGTATACTCACAACGTATGTCGTCGCCGGCGTAATACTCGGCGCCGTTGGCGTGTACGAACCGCTTCTCGAGTGGGCGGGAGCCGGCGCGTCCGTCCCGCTCACCGGGTTTGGAAGCGTCCTTGCCAAGGGCGTGCGCTCTGCAGTAGCTGAGCGCGGCGTCATCGGCGCTTTTACGGGTGGTTTCACAGCCGCGGCCGGCGGCATTTGCGCCGCTGTGTTCTTTGGCTATATCGTAGCGCTCATTTTCCGCCCGGGTGCTAAAAAATGACAGAATACGGGGCGGCTGTCTATTTCCCGAGGGGTGCCGCCCCGCTCTGTAAAGATTGTCGGTGTTTCATTTTTGTTTTTCAAATAGCCTGATTTCAGACTCAGGAAGCTCTTTTATGAATTTTTTTGCTAAAAAGCGGCTCTACAGCCCTAATTCGAATAATAAGGCTTGCAAAGGCTTTTCTACTCATGGTAGAATCATATCAGTTTTTACGCGATATCAGGCAAATTGCGAATTTTTCGGGGGTAATCAGTACATACAATGAACGAGTCGGTTTTTAAACAAATCGTGGCGCGAAATCTCGCTTATTACAGAAAACTGAATAGCCTCACCCAGGCGGAACTTGCGGAAAAAATTAATTATTCCGACAAATCGGTTTCCAAATGGGAGCGCGGAGACGGCATTCCAGATGTATATGTGCTGACGCTGATTGCCTCCCTCTATAACATAACGGTGGACAATCTCCTGCAGGAGAATGTACCGGAAGCTCCGCCGCTTCCGCCGCAGAAGCAGAAGGTCATAATTCCGACCATGGCGGTAGGTCTCATATGGCTCGTAGCGTCGATCGTGTTTCTGGCACTGCGCGTATTCTTCCCCGGATTGGAAAAGGCATGGCTGGTGTTTATTCTGGCCGTTCCGGCTTCCTGTATTGTGTCGATAGTCTTTATGAAAATCTGGTGGAGCCTTTTTCTCCTGTGCGTTTTCGTGAGCGCGCTTATCTGGTCCTCCGCGGTTAGCCTCTACCTCTTTATAACCATTGAGAACATGCAGCTCATATTCATCATCGCCGGCATTTTGCAGGTTCTCACAATACTCTGGTATATTTTAAAGCACAATCCACAGAGAAAATATTAAAAACAGGAATATTAAAAAGCGCCGCGTTTTCGCGGCGCTTTAAGTTTGAATGGTTGTAGAAATATAGGAAAATTTATGTTATACTATCACGGCTGAAAGAAGCTTTGAGTAAGGACGGTGTGAAATGGACTGGAACGAACTTGAAAAAGCCTGTAAAGGCTGCCGGAAATGCGCCCTCTTTGAGACTCGGACGAATGTTGTCCTGGGAACGGGAAACAGGAGCGCAGAAATTATGCTCATAGGCGAAGGCCCCGGCGAAAATGAGGACCTTAAGGGCGAGCCCTTTGTGGGGAGGGCCGGTAAGCTGCTGGACGACATGCTTAAAATAATCGGACTCGACCGGAAAACCAATATATATATCGCAAACATCGTGAAGTGCCGTCCGCCTTTAAACCGCGACCCGCTCAGTACGGAACAGGAGGCGTGTATCGGCTGGCTCCGCGAGCAGTACGCGCTGATAAAACCGAAAATTGTCGTCTGCCTCGGGCGAATAGCCGCCATGGCTATTATTAAGGACGATTTTAAAATAACAAAGGAGCACGGCAAATGGTTTGATAAAAACGGGGTAAAATATATGGCACTCTACCATCCGGCGGCACTCCTCCGCGATCCCCGCCGCCGTCCGGAGACGTTTGAAGATTTAAAGGAACTAGAGCGCGTTATAAGGGAATGCTGTATAGACACTTATTGTTAATGCACGGTATTGTACGCAAATACATTATTGGGAGAATTCTCAGATGATAGACTTCAAAAAGGTTGAGCTTTCAGATAAAGAATGGATAGACAACATCGTCCGCAAAAGCGGTTTTCGCGGCGCGGATTACAATTTTAACAATATTTACATGTGGGAGGCCGCGTTTCATCCGCGTGTTGCACGTTTGGGAGACCGTATTATTATTAAGGTGGGCAAAGATTCTGATACAGTCTATTCCTTCCCCGCGGGAATAGGCCCTCTCGAACCTGCTATTGAGGCTTTAAAAAAGGACGCCGCCGAGCGCGGCGGCAAACTGCGTATTCGGGGCATACCGGAAGAAGTTCTGCCGGAACTCCCCGCGCTTTGTCCGGATGAATTTGACATAGTATTCGACGAAAACAGTTCGGATTACGTCTATCTGGCTGAAAAGCTCGCAAATCTCGGGGGTAAAAAACTCC
>JBFWIW010000018.1:0-41123 GCA_050253535.1 Oscillospiraceae bacterium | reverse complement strand
TCGCCGTATTCAATGACGACGATATCCTCTCGCTGGAGGCCCCCGGGGCGCAGGTCCAGCTCATAGGCAACCTGAGAGTCGTTCTCTTCATGGCGCTTCCGGGCGAGCAGCAGAACTTTGCCATCCGTGTCGGGTCGGAGGATTTCACCTTCGCGGGCGTGACGTTTATGATGGTACCCGCCACCCTCTCCCAGCTTGGCAAGATAGCAGACCTGCGCGACGCCAAGGACGACGCTGAGGATTCCTATAACGACATCAGCGACAGCATGGATTCCATTCTCAATTCTCTCGACGGCATGAGTTCAAGCCTCTATTCCGTGGCTGACGGCCTTGACGGATTAAACGGCGCGAGAGAGAACATATCCGAGGGCAAGGGCGGGGTTTACGACAGCGCTGATGCCGCCCTTTCAGACCTTCTCGGTATAAGCGCGGCACTTGAGCCGATGAATGATGACCTCACAAGCGCTTCCCAGGCAATCACCGATATCACGGACGTGCTGACCGAGCTCGCCAAAAACGCCGCCTCGCTGAAGGACCAGCTTGCAGAAACGCGCACGCTGGTCTCCAAAATTCAGGAGGACAATAAAAACCTCCGCAAAATCATAGGCGAAATCGAGCTGTACACGCCGGAGCTGACCGGCGAGGCCGAGGATTTACGCACGGATCTGCGGAATCTCGGCGGCAATCTCGAGTCTCTCCAGACGAGCCTTGCCGCCCTGCGCGCCGTCTCCTCTAAGTTCACGGGTCTTCCGGCGGTGGACGAATACACCTACGACGGCATGACCATAGACGAGATAGAAAGTTACGTTGCCACCGCAAAAAACTATCACACGCAGTATGAACAGTACCTGTCCGCAAACGGCCTGACCGAGGCGATGCTGGACTTCAAGACCTTTCTTATCGCGGGCGGCGCCTCCGAGGCCGACGCCGAAAAGCTGAGCACCCTCTACGCTCTCTCAAAGACGGACGATTTCAATACGCAGATCGAGCAGGCGGAGACCATTAACAGCCTGATCGGCAATGTAAACGACTATATAACCGAGATAAACACCATACTCGGCGCCCTGTCATCACCGACGGACTCCCTTCTGACAAGCTCCGGCAGCCTGTGCGGCACACTGGGCGACGACGGACTGAGCGGCGATCTTGACGATGTACTGAGCACGCTTCTCTATATCGAGGACATACTGGACGACCACGACGGGGACCTCACCGGAGCGATGAAACATCTCGACGAACTGGGCAGCCTTGCCGATAAGCTGACGAAAAACGCCGACACGTCCATAGACCTTCTCGATACGCTGGACAGCACGGTAAACGATTACGTGCCAAAGGCGCAGCAGTCCCTCTCCGACATCCAGACTCTGGACGATACCGCGATTACCGGTATAACCGACGCGCACACCTTCCTCCGGACGCTTGAAAGCCTTATGAAAGAGAGCGGCGCTCAACTTGACGACAGTCTGGAAAAAACCCTCGAGTCGCTGTCCGATACCCTTCGCCGCTCCGCATCCGGGCTGGGCAATACGAACAATATAAAAGACGCCAAAGGCAATATTGACGACGTCATACAGGACGAGTGGGACGCCCACACCGGCGAAGACGACAATATGCTCAATATGGACTCGGAAGCCTCCCCCGTCTCGCTCACCTCAGCCCTTAACGCCGCGCCCTCCAGCGTTCAGGTGCTCATCCGGACTCAGGAGATAAAAAAGGCCGACGCCGAAACCGGCACCGGCGAAACCGAACCGCAGCCCTCCGAAACCGGCACCTTCTTCTCCCGCGTCGCCGCCATGTTCGAGGATTTCTGGTCCGGCCTAACAAGGCTCCTGCATATAGGATAAACCCTAAAACTCAGCAAAGCCGCCGCGGGCCAGTTTGGCCCGCGGCGGCTTTAATTTGTGGGTGGGTGATCATTATAAACATTACACGAAGTTCACAGATGTATTTAAATGTCACAGTAAGCTCTTAATACGCAGCCTATATTTTTTACTTCCCAAACATACGCTTTACGCACTGATTCCATAAAGCAGCAGCTGAAAATGAGCAACAGCCTCCTGTTTGAAATCAAAATCGGGATAGCGGATGCACCATTCGTAGGTAAGTCCTCGAATGGCCATGACAAAATGATGGGTTAGGGCTTCTAAGGAGAGTTCGGCTTTAAATTCTTTCTGACGGATGCCACGCTCCAGTACCTTCTGGAAAAGCGTATAAAGCGTCCGTCCATAGCCCTTGACAGACTCCATACTTATCGTGTCCGTAAGCTGCAGCCGATAGATTGTTCTTAAATTGTCATACCCAACCTGTGTAACCATCAAATCAACGAGTTCATTTACAAAAACCAACATCATATCGCCGGAAGACATTTCGGATGGTAAAGTATCCAGAAAGGCTTTGTATTGCGCATCCATCCGCTCAGCATAAGCCGAGAACAGCTCAATATACAGGGCATCCTTGGATTCAAAATGTACGTAAAATGTACCCTTTGTAATCCTGGCCATGTCTGTTATGGCCTTCACGCTGACGTCTTGATAATCATACTGTCGAAACAGCCTCTCCGCGCATTGATAAATTTTTCTCTTGGTCTCGGCCCCCTGTTCCTTGGTTCGGTTGTTTTTTTCCATCGTCATCTTTCTCCATTCACATATTGCATTATAGGAAAAGACAATATATAATATCGTTGCTACTAACCACGTTTGGTAGAAGCAATTAATACATTAAAATTATAGTATATATCTGTCAGTAATGCAAACAACTCAGCTGGGAGATACGAAAACAAATATAGAAATATTAAAATCTGAAAGGTGATATGCAATGAAAGTAAAAGGGAAAATCAGTATTTTTCTGGCTTTGGTAATAACCATTGTTCTTATGAACGGTATTATGATACCGGCATCAGCGACGGACCCGTCAGGGAACTGGATAGATTACGCTACTGAACCTACTTTGAGCTCAACAACGTATACAATTACAAGTGCCCAAGAGCTTGCATGGGTAGCGGATCAGGTAAACAATCAAGGCAGCAACTTTGACGGCTATATAATTAAAATTGCGGATTATACAGCTATAGACCTTGGAGCACATGAGTGGACGCCAATCGGTACATTAAGCAATTCTTTTTCAGGTACCTTTGACGGCAATGACAATACAATTTCGAACATGACGATAGGAACGTCATCGTCCCCTTCAAGTTTGACAAGTGTCGGCCTCATTGGCAGCTCTTCTGCCACCGGAATCATAGAAAATGTTAAAATGGAAAATATAACCATAATTACTTCCTATACTGTTGGCAGTAATTATGTAGGGGGAATTGCAGGCAAAACATTTGGCGGCACGATATCAAACTGCTCTACCTCGGGCAATATAAACGGCAATCTCAGCGATCACGTCCTGGGAAATTATTCAGGTGGCATTGTAGGATACAGTTTATCTAATATTGATCAATGTAGTTCCTCCGTAAATATCGCATACGCAGGCATCCTTGAATCGTATGCCGGAGGTTTGGTGGGATATTTCAGCGCGGACATTGGCAGCACCCGTTCTATAACAAACTGTTATGCAACGGGAACCGTCTCCGGAGAAGCCTTAATGTTTGCAGGTGGCCTTATAGGTCTTGCGAGCGGAAATGGGACAACCAACGTCTATGACAGTTATGCCACCGGCAATATTACCTGTTGTAAAGTCAAAACGTCTGTTGCAGGCGGCCTCATTGGAGACAGTTTTGCCAACATAGAAAACTGTTTTGCAACCGGAGATGTGACTGCATATAATTATGCTGGCGGTTTTATTGGTGGTTACGTATGGGGTAATATCAGCAATAGCTTTGCAACTGGAAATGCATCTATCAAAAAAGCAGATTCATCAGCAGTCGGCGAATTTATTGGAGGCGCTACTTCGGATTACTCTCCCTCCAGCATCAGTAACTGCTACGCTTCGGGAAATATCTCAAGGATACCGTTTACACCGGGTGGCTGCTTTATTGGTTCTTTTCAATCAAGTGAGGAAACTGACCTCTCCAGTCTTTATTCCAATATATATTGGAATAAAGACGCAACACTAACCGTATTAGACGGAGCGGTGCTCGGTTCAGATTATAAAGTGGGTATTAATTACACTTCTGATCCTTCAACGGCAAAGTCTGGGGACGAAATGACCAGTGCATCATTTGCCGAACTGTTAAACACAAATAAACAAGGGGACAACGCAAGAAGCTGGACATCGGTTTGCGGTATAAACGGCGGATATCCTTATCTCGAGGGACTATACTATACAACTCCCACCACCACCCATACTGTTACATTTTACAGTGACAGTAACACCAGCTACAAAGTGGTGAACGTGGCTGATGGCGACACGGTTGGAGCGCCAGGAACAGCGCCTACGAAGCACCTTGATAATTTTGTAGGATGGTATACCTCCAGCGATTTAAGTACCCCATTTGATTTTGGAACCTCAATAACAGCAAACACCGAAATTTATGCAAAATGGGAGGCCAAACCTACCTATACGGTAGCCTATAACCTAAATGGAGGATCTGGTACAGTGCCGACAGACGGCTCATCATATGTAGAAAGTGACCCGGTTGAGCTAGCCTCCGGTGATGGCCTGACCAAAGACGGTTATATCTTTGGAGGCTGGAAGGTGTCATCTACAGTCTATAGCGCTGGCTCTTATTATACGATGGGCACTGAAAATGTCACCTTCTATGCAAATTGGAAGCAGACTCATACAGTGACCTATTATGCAAACAACGGAACAGACACATCTCTCGCAGACGAAAATGTATACGCAGAGGGTGACAGTTTTACACTGGCCTCTGTCTATGACGGGTGGACAAACGGAAGTCTCAATTTTGCGGGATGGGTCGATGAATACGGCTCTTTCTATTCCCCTGGTGATTCATATGAGGTGTATGGAGGAGATGTCGCCTTGTATGCAAGATGGACAGATTATTGGACAGATGAAGCCAATAATGCAATCGAATCACCTGCTCTGGACGAGGATACAAATACATATACCATTGAAAATGCTGCACAGCTTGCTTGGGTAGCGGATCAGGTAAACAATCAAGGCAGCGACTTTTACGGCTATACGATTAAAATCGCAGACAGTGTTTCCGTTATAGACCTTGGCGCACATGATTGGAATCCAATCGGAAATGACGACACATACTTTTGTGGAACTTTTGACGGCAATTACAAGAAAATCGTAAACCTAAAAATCGCAACCTTGGAAAAGCCTAATGGAGATCTGTACGAAGCGGGATTATTTGGTTATGTGGAGCATGCTTCAATAAGCAACATACGTATGGAGGATACGTCCATATATTCCTCTTGTGACTACCCATACATTGGATGTATTGTCGGATATGGTAATGGTAGCAGCATAACAAACTGTTTTGCTTCGGGTACTGTATCATCAAGCGGAGAGGATACCTGTATTGGCGGCATTTCCGGAGAATTTGATGACGGTTCCATTTCAAACTGTGGTGCCGAGGTAAATGTGACAGGCGGTGATTATTCCTATGTAGGTGGTAGCGTTGGATACGTCTATGCAACCACTATCTCAGATTCCTATGCAGCGGGAAATATAGCAGGCGGTGATGACGCTTATGTTGGAGGTCTGTTCGGAGATATCTATGATATTACTGCTACAAACTGCTATGCCACAGGCGATGTCGCAGGCGGAGAATATTCTTACGTCGGTTCTTTTATCGGATATGAAGAGGATGCTTCATCTATTTCACATGCATACTGGAATAGTGATGCAAGCCAGACCATAATTGATACCACTGTTGATGCGGCTTATAAAGTAGGAATAGGATATGGCTCCGGATCAGATGAAGATTCACTTACACCTAAAACTTCGGAATACATGAAGAGCAGTGACTTTGCGGCTCTTCTTGAGACAAATAAGAATGAATCCGCGGCAGGCGTGTGGACAATCATATCCGGAGTAAACAGTGGTTATCCGGTTCTTGCCAACACGGTGACATTCGATAAAAACGACGGAGATACTGATGCAAACCCGACCACTTTGGCTGTTGCATTGTTCGATAATACAGGTACCCTTCCCACTGCTCCGACAAGAAGCGGTTATACCTTCAACGGTTGGAATTCTTTGGCAGACGGAAACGGTGTACCCTTTACGGCTAATACAGAAGTTTCGGCCGATATAACCGTATATGCGCAGTGGGCAGTAAAAACGTCATCTGGATCTAGTGGCGATTTCTCAGTGAGCACCCCAAAAATCACTGTTTCAGGAAACACTGCGACAATAACAATTGCGCCAACAACCTCTTCTAGCGGTATAGCTTCGTCAGCTGTAACTCAGTCACAGATCAGCAACACACTGGCAAAAGCAAAGGACGCGGCGGAGACAAACGACGGTGAACCTTATGTGGAAATTAAGGTGGAAGATACTTCGGATGTCGACTCTGCAGAGCTAACAATCCCAACGACTTCCATTGATAGTCTTGCCGATGGAAATTTGGGCGGCCTGACTGTCTCAACAGGTCTTGGCTCCGTAACATTTGGCTCAGCGGCACTCAGTACCATTTCAAATTCAGCTTCTGGCAGTGTAACCTTCTCTGTTGCTCTGACAGATACCTCGGTGCTCCCGGATTCTGTTCAGCAGGCAGTTGGTACACATCCGGTTTATGATTTTACAGTTACCAGCGGCGGTAATACCATTTCGCAGTTCGGCGGACCGGTTACCGTATCTATTCCATATACGCCATTTGCGGATGAGGACATAAATGCAATTATCGTCTACTATATAAACGATGACGGTGGGCTTGAAACCGTAACAAATGGATATTATGATGCCGCAACAGGCACTGTGGTCTTTTCTGCAACGCATTTCTCCACTTACGCTGTGGTATACAACAAGGTAAGCTTTACCGACGTATCCGAGAGCGCGTGGTATGCTGATGCAGTCAACTTTCTCGCGGCGCGTGGCATCACTGGCGGAACGACCGAAACTACGTTTAGTCCCAATGCAACATTAAACCGTGGTCAGTTTATTACATTGGTCATGCGCGCATATGGCATTGAGCCTGAGGAAAACGCAACGGATAACTTCTCCGACGCTGGAAACACCTACTATACCGGTTATCTGGCAGCAGCAAAACAACTCGGTATTTCAAACGGCGTGGGCAACAACAGATTTGCACCGGAGCAGGCTATCTCACGTCAGCAGATGTTCACCCTTCTTTACAACACGCTAAAAGAAATCAGCCAACTCCCAGAGGGGGATTCCGGAAAATCTATCTCTGACTTCACAGACGGTGTTAGTGTTTCTTCCTATGCGCAGGAGGCTTTGAATCATTTAGTCAACGCCGGTGTGGTCAGTGGAAACAACGGATGTCTGCTGCCTTCAGCAACCGCAACACGCGCACAGATGGCGCAAGTCCTTTATAATCTGCTACAAATATAATAGAATTCAAAAGAAGCAGCCAATCACTTTAGTGATCGGGCTGCTTCTCTTGGATAATCCTCACAGATATCAGCCTTTGGACGAACTTCGTTTAATTGCTATAACCAGCTATATGATAAACGCCTCACAACTGATCTATATCATGTCTATTGTACCATTCTAAAATTTCCCATACAACACTTAATATACAATATTATGACATAATCAGACAGCCCGGCGTTTTTCAACACCGGGCCGCACCTTTTATTTTCCTCTGCCTGAAATTTACTCCCCGGCCTCGTCTTCTTCCTCTTCCGCCGCCGCTATAACTTTCAGCTCCGGTTCGGGGGACGAGATATATATCTCTTCCTCCTCACGCTGGGCGGCTATGATAATATTTATCGCCGCATCCGAGGCGCGAAGTATCTTCTGATACATCTCTTTATAGTCCGGCGCAGGCATCACCGGGTATAATTTTAGGACATATTGTCCATTATGTCAATAGGACTATCTGTCCTGTCGTATAATTTTTTCGGTGATGCGGATGAAACTCAAAATACGTGATATGCGGGAAGACCGCGACATGACACAGAGGCAGGTCGCCGATTATCTGATGTGCGACCAGTCCCTCTACTCAAAATACGAGCGCGGGGAGCGCCCCGTACCGCTGGAAATCATGGTAAAGCTCGCGAAGCTTTACGGCACAAGCATAGATTATCTCGCCGGCCTTACCGACAGCAGAAAGCCCTGCCGATAAACCGGCCCCCTATTTTCGACAAGTAAAACCCCGCGCGGCCCTTCCGGGCTGCGCGGGGTTTGTTTATCATTCACCGGCCGGCTTCGCCGTCTTATCGCTCAGCTTTGACTGGTGTTCTTTTGAACTGGTCTCCAAATGGCTTTTGATCAGCATAACCGCCTCATCAAAATTCCCGCTTTCTATGGCCTCGGCTATTTTTTTATGAATCAGTTTTGTATTTTCCAGCGAATAAAACGGGCTTCGCGCCTGAAAGCTGCACAGGCGAAATTCAGCGAGAATATTCTTATACATCGCTGAAATACGGGGGCTGTTAAATAAATTCACCAATTCCCTGTGGAAATTTACATCAGCCTCAATAATATCGCTCCAATGACTGTTTTCATTCAATCCCTCAAAAATCATAATTGCGTTAGATAAATTTTCACTGCCCATGTCGTTCAGCGCGGCATATTTCACGGCCTCGATTTCAAACAAAGCCCTTGTCTTATATAAATCCGCAATATCTTCAGATGTAAGAACCGGAATAAAAACGCCCCGGTTCGGTTCTTTATTGAGTATCCCCTGCTCAACGAGCGTTGTGAACGCCTCTCTGATTGAGTGGCGGCTGACTTTATATTGGTTGACCAAATCGGCCTCGCGCAGCTGTTCCCCCGGACTGTAACTGCCGTCCAGAATTGCTTTTGTAAGTGCGATAATCAGCGCGTCGACGGTTGAAACCAGATTCAGCGGGGATTGGGACGTTTTATTCTCAAACATGTACAATACCTCGGTTTGAATGCTTTTACTGTGAAATATATCATAAAAGCAGAGCGTTCATCGTATAATTTTCATATGGCGTCTTTGACGCCATGGCTTTTTGCGCGCGCCCTGTCCGGGTACGGATACGCGATATAGCATTACGTTTATTATATTATATTATATAAAAGATGTCTACTATAAATACATTGTTCAACAATTCTACTTGACATCAATTTTACAATATGGTAACATTTAAACACAATAAAACGATTTTTGAAAGGATGTGGCAAATTGAAAGCGCTTGTAAAATTCAAAAGCGGCGCCGGCATGGACACCATAAAATGTATGGATATGCCCGAACCGTCACCCGGAAAAGACGAACTTAAAATACGCGTATTGGCGTGCGGCATCTGCGGTACGGATATCCATATTATGAAGGACGAATTCACAAACTATCCTCCCGTCATTATGGGGCACGAGTATATCGGCGTCGTCAGTGAAAAAGGCGGGGATGTCAAGAACTTTGATATCGGAGATTACGTCATCTCGCTGACCGCCATTAAAACGTGCGGCACATGTACATACTGCCACAAGGATCTGAGGATGCTCTGTGCCAACAGACAATCCATCGGCTGCTTTGTGAACGGCGCCATGGCCGAATATGTCATCATCCCCGCGGACATGGCCTTTAAAGTCCCGGAAAATATTGAGGATAAGGAGTCTCTGGCCATTTCAGAACCCGCGACATGCGTTGTCAGGGCCGTCATTGAAAAATCCTCAGTCAAGGCGGGGGACGTCGTCGTCGTTTCCGGCCCCGGCGCGATCGGCCAGCTCGCCGCCCAGCTCGCGAAAATTTCAGGCGCGTACGTGATAGTATCCGGGCTTCCCTCCGACGCCGAGCGTCTGAAACTCGCGAAAAAGCTCGGCGCGGATCAGACCGTTACCAGCCGTGAAGAGCTGGACAGCGCCCTCGCTGCCGTCACCCGCGACGGCGCGGACGTCGTCTTCGAATGCGCCGGCGCGGAGGCCTCCGCCAGGACCTGCATAGACGTGGTTAAAAAGACCGGCATCTATTCCCAGGTAGGCCTGTTCGGCAAAGACATCAAGCTGAATGTTGACCAGATGCTCTATAAGGAGCTCTCCTTCACAAGCAGCTTCGCCACCGAGCGCACGTCCTGGGAGACGTATTTAAGGCTCGTTTCCGCCGGCAAGCTCCAGCTCTCTCCCCTCATCAGCAAAAAAATGCCGCTTGAGCAATACGAAGAGGCTTTCGATCTGGTCATGGCAAACAAGGGGTTCAAAATTGTATTGATCCCGTAAAGCTTTTCCATCGTACCGCCGGAAAATCGCGGTCTTTCATTTCCATAGGAGAATACATATTTTCAGGAAACAGCTTATTAACAGCGGTTCCCTCAATTTTCATGCCCTTTATTCGCATCTTATTGAAATCAAACAGGAGGCATCACTATGTCAAAATATACCAACCCTTTGCATCAGGCGGCGGAAATGTTTCCGATGACACAGCTCTGGAATGATTCCTGCGGTGTGGGCGATATCGAATTTGCCCTTGCGCGGGGAGGCTGCGGCGCGACGTCCAATCCCGTAATCGTGGGTAATGTGCTCCGTAAGGAGATCGGTCTTTGGGAAGAGCGCCTGAATAAAATCATCAGCGAAGAATATCCAAGCGCGACGGATGAAGAGATCTGCTGGATCATTTCACGGGAAGCGGGCCTGAAGGGCGCGCAGCTCCTGCGCCCTCTGTTCGAAGAGACAAAGGGGCAAAAGGGCTGGCAGGCGCTGCAGGTAAATCCGCGGTTTTACCGCGACAGGGCGCGCACCGTGGCGCACGCGGCCCAGCTTGCGGGAGACGAACCCAATGTGCTGATCAAAATGCCCGTTTCCACGGCCGGTGTCGAAGCGCTGGAAGAGTGCGTTTATAAGGGTGTTTCCGTCAACGGAACGGTCTGCTTCGGCATCCCCCAGGCGGTGGCCGTGGCGGAGGCGATCGAACAGGGGCTGAAACGCCGCGAGGCGGAAAATCTGCCCATAGACGGGCTGTCCGTGAGCTGCACGATCATGACAGGCCGCGTCGGCGACTATATGAGGTCTCTTGCGGAGGCGCGCGGCGTTGAAATCGACCCCGTATGGGCGGATATGGGCGGCGTCGCCATTTTCAAAAAGGCGTATCGTATTTTCCGGGAGAGAGGATACCGGGCAAAGCTGCTGGCCGCCAATAACAACAGCCACTATCTCTGGTCGCATCTCCTGGGCGGCGATATCTATATGACCGTCAACCCTGTCTGGTGGCGGGAGCTTGAAGGCAGGGAGATGGAACTCCGCGCGACAATCGACGAGCCGGTGGATGAAATAATCGTGGACACCCTTCTGGATAAATTCCCGGAATACGGCATGATCTACCGTGAAGACGGGCTGATGGTCCGCGAATTCAACGATTACGGCGCCTTTAAAAACACGATGTCCGAATTCTTAACGGGTTATGACGCGTTCATCGCCTATCTGCGCGGATTCATCATGCCCCGGTAGCACCCCTTCCGTTCGATTGGCAACGGCAAAACAATAAGGGCGGCAATCCAAATAAAAACGAATCGGAGCCCTGTCAGCGTCATCTGCACATATTTAATTTGCATGACTTGTTCCCCTTCTTTACTTCAGATAAGGTTTGATCTTCTAAAATTTTTAGGAATCACCTGTTGTTTGCAAACTCTGAACGCGTGATTAACTGCGTTTTTTGAGTTTTACAATAAACAATATCGTAAATGAAAGAGGGAAAAAAATGAAAACGAGAATATTGGCAGCTTTACTGGTACTGGCAATGGCATTCAGCCTCGCGGCATGCGGCGGTTCCACCGGCTCTGTTTCAAGCGGCAGCACTTCGGGCAGCACTTCCGCCGCCTCCGGCACTTCCTCCGGCACTTCCTCCGACACTTCAAGCAGCGCGGCAGACGCGTTTGACAAAGCGTACACCTGGTCACTGGCATCCACTTATGCCACAGGTACGCCGATGGTCGAGGGTTTCCAAAAGTTTGCAGACCTCTTAAATGAGTATTCCGGAGGCGCTATCACGCTTAACGTTTTTGCAGACTCCTCCCTTCTGGACGAAAACGATTCGTTTCTCTCCTTAAAATCCGGTGAACTTGAGTTTGCCGGTTACGGAACTACGCCGTTATATCTCTACAGTGAAGATTACGGCTTTCTGATGGCGCCGTTCCTGATAAACAGCAAGGAAGCCTACCAGAACATTTACAGCAGCGACCTTTTCCAGACTGCCGTCAAGTACTGGCAGACGGATTACAATACAAGAGATCTCGCCGGTATGGCATACCGCGGTTTCAGAAACATGTCCTCCGACAGACCCATTAATACGGTTGATGATCTCAAGAGCCTGAAGCTGCGTATGAGCAACAATCAGATCTGGTGCGATATCTGGAACTCCCTCGGGGCCACGACGGTCCCGATAGCCCTCGGCGAGCTCTACACGTCCATCCAGAACGGCGCGGCGCAGGCTTCAGAAGGCCCGTGGGAGCAGATGAAGTCGCTGAACCTCGACGAGGTGCAGGATTACATCATCGAGACCAGACACATCTGCGAGACCGTCGGCATATGGATGGCGGAGGATCTGTACGAGTCCCTTCCCGCAAACTATCAGGAGGTCATAGACAAAGCCAGCCAGGAAGCGGTTGCCTATATGGGAGATCAGTGCGCTGCGCGCGAGGAAAACTATAAGCAGCAGCTCATAGACGGCGGCTGCGAATACATCCAGCCCGACCTCTCCGGCTTTATGACCACGGCCGAGGGCATCTGGAACGACTACTTCACAAACACCTGGAAATCCTCCACACTTGATGAGGTTCAGTCGATAATGTCCGGCAAATAGGGCGCACACTCTGCTTAAATCGGTTTCGGAGAACCGCCGGCTGTTTGCAGACTCAAAATGCGCTTTTTACCACGCTTCTGAGTTTTCAATATATTTAAGATACATAGGAAAGAAGGAAAAAAATGAAAAAAGCACTTGCAAGTATTCTGGCACTCGTTTTTTGTCTGAGCCTTATAGCGGGCTGCGGCGGCAGTTCCGGCTCCGACACAACATCCGGCGCCACGTCAGGCACGGCCTCGGGCGACACCTCCTCCGGTACGGCAGCTCCCGGGGATAGCAAGGAAGTATACGCCTTTTCTGTTGCGCACTCTTCGGCGGAGGACACTTCAGTTAACCTTGCGTGCATAGCAATGTGTGACTATCTTGAAAGCACCGGCCGCTTCACTACTTCTATTTATCCGGCCGGCCAGCTCGGCGCGGACCGTGAGGCCATAGAGGGCGTGCAGAACGGCGACATTCAGATGTGCGCCACTTCCCCCGCCCCGCAGGCCAACTTCGTCCCGGCCATTCAGATATATGACGTACCCTTCGCCTGCCCCGATCTTGATTCGGCGCGCGCGCTTAACACCAACGAGGATTTCCTCACCATTCTCCGCCAGGCCTATTCGGATAAGGGCTTCTATCTTGGGGCAATTACCGACATGACTTTCCGCATTCTCACCACCCGCAACCTCGAAGTTCACACGCCGGCCGACCTCAAGAATTTTAACGTTCGTACCATGGAAAACGCAAACCACATGCTCATATGGTCTTCCATCGGCGCCAACCCGACGCCGATAGCGTTTACCGAGCTTTACACCGCTCTCCAGCAGGGCACCGTCGACGGACAGGAAAATGCCCTTGAACTCGCCGTCACCCAGAAGTTTTATGAGCAGCAGCATTTTGCCATCATGACCAACCACCTCATACACGCCATCGCATGGCCTGTGAACCTCGATTGGTACAATGGTCTTGACGCCGAAGCTAAGGAAATATTCGATAATGGTATGCAGAAAGCCATCGACGAGCAGAAGTCGGTTGTCGATGAGAATCAGCAGTACTATCGCGATTACTGCAACGATAACGACTGCCAGGTCATAGACCTTACCGCGGACGAACTCCTTGCCTTCCGTGATATTACCCAGCCCTGCTACACGAACATACAGGATAAGCTCAATACAGACGGCTATGGCGAACTCTACACCACCTTTATGGATATCATCTGAAAATAAAGGCTGCAAATTCACTGATGCTGCATGAAACGCAAACCGGTACCGCCCGGAAAATAGCTGTCACATACACGATCCGGTAAGATTATACAAAACGGCCCCGCACTGTATTAAACAGGCGGGACCGTTTTTGTGTTGCTTTAAAGTTAGAGTACGCGCGGGCATCGATCCGCATGATATGGACAGCACTAAACTCAAGCTGACTTTCGTTACAGGCGTTCAAAACAATAGAAAAAAAGCGTAAAAGACGCAGTGGTAAATGTCAGTCGGCGTCAGCGTTCTTTGGAGATGGTTGATCCGCCGGCCAGTATCATTACTTGATGCTGGCCGTAATTTGTCTTATAGAAACATTTATATTTTGCTGCTTTGCAAAGTCCTCGGCTTTTTCCGCAATTTTTGTATTGTAGGAATTAATTAAATCAGCGGTCAGCTCATCTTTCTTTTCCTGCGGCAAACTTTTCAAAATAGACTTCGCCATAGCGGCCGGCATGCCATTGGATAATAACATTGCAACCGGATTATTGGTCTGCCTCAATTTTTCAACCATGACCGGCAGATATTGGTCTATCAGCGTATTGTAATCAAGCTCTTCAACTTCCATTTCAATTCTTATCATAAACAGCCCTCTCGTTTGATTGGATACGTATAATTTATATAATGTATCTGTGCGGTTTAACCCCGCTTACGCCTTATCAATCAGTTGTTTAATCTATTAACTAAGGTAAAATGGATATTACTCAAACACATTGTGCGGCATGATATCCGGGAGCCAAAGCGGTTTGGATTTGAGCCCGATTATTGTTTATTCATCTTTTCTAACGATAATGCTTTTTTCACTCAGCTGTTGATAGAATTGTGCGTTTTGAAGCTTTTGCTGGGCATCAATTTTAGTTAAATCTATCTTTGGAATAATAAATTGATCCAGCAAGTAAAACAATGTCGAAGAAAAGCAGCCAAAGTAAGGGACAAAGCCTAACAAGAGTTGTATACCCTTGCTGTATTTATTTTCATATATTCTGATGATTAAATTCTTATTTTTCTCGTTTTTTATTAATTTAAGTAATTGAGATGAGATTCCGCCGTAAGTGTTTTTAAAAAGTGAATCCAATTGCTTAACATAGCTTTCATAAGCAGCTGAAAGCACATCAATATCTATATTCTGGCCAGTTACTGTATCATTAAGTATTTTGATGAATTTATACCGCTGTGAAAGAGACAGCGCCGCCAGCATTACATCGCTGGGCATATAGGCAAGCACTTCAGCATTAAACGCATAATTAAAACTGATATGATTCTCTTTCGTCTTTTGGTCAGCTGTAGGGATGTATTCCCCCAAAACTTCCCCTGGGACCAAGCTCTTTACCGATGTTTCATAGTTCAATCTTAAAATCTCCGGAACACTCGTGTTATAGTAGGTTGAGACATCAGATTTAACTCTATTATAGATTTCGCTGTTGGGAGCATACCCTTTTGACGCCAATCTTGTCAGCAATTCATTATAGTTTATGACCTCTGTCTCGGAAAAGTAATTATAGAGCATTGTTTTAGCCTTGTTCAGTACCGGATAAGCTTGCGCCTCATGTCTCAGATACTCTTTTACCTTCTTGCTGAAAAGCAAACTTACCTCTTTTACAGGAAAAGGCGTTACGATGTTTGTTTCCGAGCCAAGGCTGTCCAGGACAATGCCGTCTATGGCTTCCGAATAGGCTTGGCTGGGAATATCTGTATATTTGTTTTCTCTCTGAAGGTTGTATAATTCCCGTGCATGAGATCCGATAGGCAGGCTATCCCTGACCGCAATTTTAAAAACGCCACCAGAAAGAAGCTTATTATAATCTCTCGGTAATAGAGGATATTTTGAGCTGTTGGCAGTTCTGTCCTCAAACATTAAATATCTTAAAGTGGGGTTGTTATTTATTGAAGCATCAGTAAAATACATTTCCCGCCAGAAAAGTAACCTAAAATTGATGTACGCCCGCAAAGCAACAGTTTTATCTTCAGGAGTTAGCGTAGATGTTAAGCCCAAAATGCCATGGGCATCCGCAACTGCGTCAAAATATCCTTTTTTAAAATCTATTCCCATACCATTTGACTTCCTCCAAATTGATAAAATACTAATCCTTGACATCCACACCAAGCGCCCAAAATGTTTAGTCTCTGAAAACACATCTTCATAGTTTTTACAAATAACCCTACGCAATACTAACTTCCAGTTATTCGCCTTATGTGTCATTCATCAAGCTTCGTGAGCATTTATACTGCCATTGTACCACCATGCAAATTGTCAATCAACACAAAATATGCTATATATTTACAGCCCTCGCGTGATCGGAATATAAGAAAACAGCCGAGCCTGAAAGCAGGGCCGTCACTGTTGTTTATTAGTTAATCTTCCCCCTTTCCCGCTATCTCTATTACCTTCAGCTCCGGTTCGGGGGACGGCATATATATCTCCTCCGCCTCCTGCTGCGCGGCAATAAGAATATCAATCGCCTCCTCAGAGGCGCGGAGCATTTTAAAATACATCTCTCTGTAATCCGGCAAAATAATCCGCCCTTATGCACTAATATAGTGCTATCTTAACGCAAATCCTATATAAAATCAATACATAATTGCACCGCAATAAGTGCGGAGGGGTATTGATTATGAATTACGCGTACAGTAGGGCTATGGGGAGAAACATCAGCGCTCTGCGGCAGGCCAAGGGTATGACGCAGGGGCAACTCGCCGCTAAAATGCAGGTTTTGGGCTGCGATATGACAAGAAGCGCGCTCGCCAAAATCGAGGTTGGGCAGCGGCACCTCTACCCCGACGAGCTGAAAGCGCTGAAAACCGTGCTCGGCACTAATTATGATAGTCTGTTTGTCTAGGCCTTGTAAATCCTATTGTGTATTGCAGGTGAAGGAAAGACCGCGATATAACACAGAGGCAGGTCTCGGATTTCCTGCTGTGCGGCCTGTACATGAAATATCAGCGCGGGCGCTCGCCGTGCCGCTGGAAATATTGATAAAGTTCGCGCCGCTATACAAGAGCGGCATAGACTGCCTCGTCGGCCTGGCCGGCAAACGCAAGATCCTGCCGTTAAGCCTTCAAATATCAATAGGCACGGAAGCGGATTTTACTCCCCGTCCGTGTCCTCGCCCGCTCCCGGCAGCTCTATAATTTTCAGCTCCGGTTCGGGGGACGAGATATATATCTCCTCCGCCTCCTGCTGGGCGGCAATTAGAATATTTATAGCCTCCTCCGAGGCCTTGAGCATTTTTAAGTACATTTTCCTGTAGTCTGGCATATGTATCACCCCACAGGGTATATTTCAGAATAATATGTTCGAAATCAAGAAAAATGACCTGTTTTCTTGCACACGTCCCATTGTACCACCCCTATAATTGCCATTCAACTCTAATTGTTCTATAATTTTACATATTTCGACAAAGTAATTATGACGAAACGGCCCCGCTCTTCAAACAGGCGGAGCCGTTTTTATTACTAAAGGGGGGGAACGCAGCGTCAGGAACGCCGCACCGTCCCGCATGGTTCAGGCCGCTCCCCAGAGCATATTTTTATTCCTGCACTTTTATCTTCCCTGTTTATGACAGGTCAATATAAATCCGATTTACGCACCGCTCTGCCCAAAGGGTATATTTCGGAGCAAACGCGAAATACTATATAAAAGGATTTTCGCTGAATGGTGGTAAACGTGGAAAAATACGTCAGATTAAAAACCCTGCGCGAGGAAAGAAATCTAACTCAGCGGCAGGCCGCCGATTTTCTCAAGTGCGGTGAAACCCTGTATGCCAAATACGAGCGCGGGGAGCGCGCCGTACCCGTGGATATTTTTATAAGGCTCGCGCTTATATACAACACCAGCGTGGACTACATTCTGGGCCGCACCGATGTGAAAACACCCTACCGCTCAGCCCCCAAGCTCAATACTCCGTATCAGCAGGACGGCACAACTTTATAAAAGAAACAGCTCCGCTCCCGATTAACAAGGACGCGGAGCTGTTTTTCCACTGTGAAAACGCCCTGCCGCCGATAGATCAAATGTACTAAGGCGCGGGCCGGGGTTAAATTCCCGACCTGCGCCTTTTTTCGATAAGATCAGTGCCAGATAACTATTAACGCTATAACAAGCCAAAGCGCACTGAAAACGATGAAGTATTTGCCCAGCAGTTTTGAAAACTTTATTCTGTTTTCAGGCGTATCATCCGCTATCCTCTTGAATTTGAAGCCACACCTGATGTATAAACCATCCGTCTTTACAAATGCCGGCCTAAACATACTCGAAAAATCGTATTTGTGCATAAGTAACCCGGCTCCGATTAAAAACAGGGCAAAAAAGATGCAGAATATACTTATTATAATTTTTGTGTTTTCACTCACAGCGGACAAACTCCCCCCTTAGGTTCGTAAAGCCCGGTCAGCGGAAAAGTGTGTATAATTCCCTGTCTTCATAACAGTACACGGTCATGCTGTCCGGCGTCAGCAGCTCAAACTCTAAAACCGGTTCGTCTTCGAGATAATAGATTCCGCCATCTATATCAAAAGTACCGGTTTTACTTAGAAGATTGCAATAATTATCGTACCCATCCGCTGTTTTATTCATATCAAAATAATAGTCGCCATCGGAGCTCTCCCATGTTCCGATAAGGAAATCACATGCAAAATATTCCGTCAGTAAAATGTCCGGCGTATCCTCAAAGTCAAAGAGCGGCACCAGATATTCCTGCGCAAAATTGTCCGCTTCCCACACAAAGTCAAAATCGTGGTATGGATAACGCCATGCGCGTGAAAGCACTATATAATCCTCACTGCGCTCATAAGGGCTTATAAGTTCAAATTCATAAAGGCACTGATCATAATCACCGGCATAATAAAAATCCACCGCTTCATAGTAAATCGCGTCGGTGACCACCGAGAGCATCTCATCTGACTTTGCGCTCTCATACCCATTTGCGAAAAGCCCATGGAAAATGTAATAAGCCTTTAAGAAATCGCCCAGTTCGAACACTGCGTAAGCCCCATAGCGAAACTGCGTGGCCTTGACCAGCTCGGCGGAATCCTTGTAATTACAGTCTGAAAGGAATCGGTATAAACTGATGGCAGTTGTAAATTCGTTCGCGTCCGCGAGACTTGCGGCTTCCCTGTACTTCGTCTCGTTTACCATGTCCGGCGCGTCCATATAGTCCCCCAGCGCTGTAAAGGCGGCTTCGGCCTCCCCGTACTGCCTGCCCTCCAGCAGCAGTCCCGCGTCTATGTACGAAACAAGCTCCGGGTCGTGGCGGAAAACCAGCGGAGCAGTTTTCAGACATTTCTCCGCGGCGGCAAAGTCGCCGCCCTCCGCCGCATTGATTGCGCCGGTATAACTGAAATAATAGCCTCCCGCGAGCAGACCGGCTATCAGCAAAAAAACGCCTGCCGCAACGGCAACGGCGTGCCCGCCGCCTCGTTTCAAAGACACGGCCTCCGGCCTCATATCCCGCGCGTCCCTTGCCGCCGTTCCCGCCGGAACGCGGTCGGCTTCCGCCAATCCGGCAACAGTCCCCGCCGTATTATAACCGGCTTCCGCCTGCGCGCGCTCGTCTTCGGCCTGCGCGGCGAAAGCGGCGAGACGCTCTATAAGCTCCCGCATGGATGAAAACCTGTCCTCCGGCGATACGGACATGCCGATCTCAATAATATGCCTGAGCTGCGGGTTCAGCGCGTATGCGTATCCGCCGCCGTCAAAAACCGGCGCGCCCGCGGGGGCGCTTTCAGCCGCATACGCCGGCGCTTTTTCACGCGGGAGGAGACTGTGGGCGGGGTTCTCCGCCCTCACGATGGCATTTTCCGGCGTTTCCCCTGTTACGGCATAGAGCAATACGGCGCAGAATGAATAGATATCCGATTTCGCGCCGAAATCCATACCCTTGTAGAGTTCCGGCGGAGTAAACCCGTTGGCGAACACCTCCGCGCCTCCCCGTTTTTGCTGAAAATATGCCCGCCCGTTTTTGCAGAACACGCTCCCCGGCGAGACTGCAAGGTGGGCCTTCCCCTCACTGTGAAGATAACTCAGACCCTCCGCCGCCGACATCAGGAGCGTTATCGCCTCCGTCGGGGAGAGCTTTCCACCCAAATTTAAAAAAACGGCCAGCGGCACGGCTTTTTTTGCATACGCCTTTTGTCTGGGTCTGCGGCGCAGCGCCCCGACCGCCGTAATAGCCGCAAATAATATTGCCGCGGCCCCGAGGGCATCAATAACGTGCAAAATAAACGGCGCGGCGCCCGCGGACGGAAGCGTTATTCCGGACTCGGCAAGCAGGCTGCCAAGTTCGCCGATCTCTATCGCGCCGTATATTCCCTGCGAGTCATAGGCGCTCAATGTGTTGACGCCTACGGCAGCACCGTCCGAATTGAGCAGCGGGCCGCCGGAGTTTCCCTCGTTTACGGCGGCGTTTATCTGCAGCAATGTAACAGGAGCGCCGTAGTCCGACATAGTGGCCTCCCTTATCGCGCTGACTATGCCGTTGGTAATGGTCGCCTCCCCGCCGGCATGGGCCTCGCTGTCGGACAGTTCATCCGCCGCGGCGGGAAAACCTATGGCATAAATGGCGTCCCCCTGCTCAGCGGGCCTGTCTCCGATGGTCAGAACCGGCATATCCACCGGATATACGAGCGCCAGAACGCAGAGGTCTTTCTGCTCCGAATAAGCGATGATTTTTGCCGAAACGGTCTCATCACTGCCGACCCAGACTGAAATCTCATACGGATCGTCTTCCACAACATGATAATTTGTCGCTATAAGGGTAGACGCGCTGTCGCTCTTTATCACAAAACCCGAGCCTCTGGTTGTTGAATCCGGGTACTCTGCAAATATTCTGACCACCGAATCCGCCGCCGACAGCACTTTTTTCGGTATCGTCTCCGCCGCCATGGCGTAAGACGTGCAGGCCACGAGTAATATTACTGCACTAATCAAAAGAAATAACCTGTACGCAATGCGCTTCATGGCTATCCCCGCTTTCCGCAAAAATTGCTGACCGGTATTAAGTATTCGTCTCATCCCGCAATAATGCCCTGTCATATAGCCTCATTTTACCACCTGAGTAATTACCAGGCAACACTAAATATGCTATATTTTGTCAAATGTCAGGGGCAAAAAAACAGCCCCGCCTGTAAAAAAGGCGGGGCTCATCTAATGTGAAACCTTGTATTGGCAAAAACGGGATAACATTCTTGGCTCTGCGGAGCCGTGCAGGGTGCCCTTGGTTCAACCTTTTGCCGATTTTGGCCACGCCCCCCGCAGCGGAAATCCGTAAAATTTTTTGTTTTAGTGAAAAGGACAAGGGAATTCTGCGAATCGGCAGTCAGTGTTCCTGCATCTTCCACAGCGCCATGGGATGCTTCCGGATGCGGGCCAAAACACCGGCGTCGTCAAAAAGCAGCTCCGGCCTGTATCGCTTTTCGGAAAACTCACTCAGAAAAGCTTTTTCGTCGTCTGTCAGCGTCAGCAGTTTTTCAATAAAATCCTTAACGGCCTGCTTCATATCCGCAAGCTCGACAAACTCGCCCTTACGTATAACCGGCAGCAGGTCTGTTTTGATCTTGCGGAGGGTAATACTGTCAATACGGCCTATATCATAAGCTTTGGGGATCTCCTCCTGAGAAATCGCCGTGTAAAATACCACGCACCTGCGGAGCATGTCATATTTGCTCCCGTCAAACAAACCCAGCTGTATCATGTAGTACGTGTCGTAAAGGTCACGGGCGGCGGCGCGGCTTAAAAGCGCGTTTATTTTGCTTGCGAATATCTCCATCGGGGCAACCGTGAGAACCTCCCTGCCCTTTCGTATCGCTTCCGCGGCGATTGCGCGGCGCTCCAGCGCGAAGATATGCGCCCGCAGGGAGTAGTTGATTTCGATTTTGATGTTGTCGCTGATACCGCCGAGGTTGTGATAGACGAGCACAAAGGAATCCAGACTGTGCAGCGACTTGCTTCTGGGGCTGATACCGTACCCCTGAGTGGCCGCAAAGATTTTGATGTCCGCGGTGATCCGCTCCCGCGCCTGCATCATCTCTTCCCGCGTCTTTTCCGCGGAATAGTCAAGGTCGATGTCAACCGAAAGGCGGGGCAGGTTGAACACCGTCAGATTAATTGCCGTGCCGCCCTTGAGCGCCAGCGTATTTCCGGTGAGCGGGTTCGTGTTCAGATATTCCAGAATATCCGCCAGCCGCAGCACCTTTTCCATCGTATCGCGGACAAAGTTATATTCGTCGGCCTTGGCGGCAAGTTCCGCCTTGGAAAGGTCAAACAATCGCGTCACCGCCCTCGTCAGTCAGCTTCATCAGATCGGCGGGGGCGTGCAGCTGCCATTCGGCATAGTATTTGGGCGATTCATACTGAATTCCGTCGTACAGATACCGGACGCTTTTGCCGATGTGCTCTTTGCAGGTGCGGAAGAAAACGTCGCTCAGCTTCATATTTCTGCACTGTGACAGGATATATCCTGCCTTCTGGTACAGAAACTGGTTTTCGTACTTTGCGAGGTACTCAAGCAGTCTGCCCTCTTCAACCGCCGTCACCATGGACAGACAGCGCAGAAGTTCCTCCAGCCCGCCGTTCTTGGAAAAGTCCTTGATATTGTCGAGGACGGTGCGCGCCATATCGGTAACGCGTATATTTGCCGCTCCCGACACGATGCCGAAATTTTCCTTAGAGGCCAGATACTTATATGTCACCCCGTCATGCTCGAAGTCCCGGAACTTTGAGTCCGAGGACACATAGACGGTTCCGAACACCTGATTCGCCATTCCGTAGTATTCAAACGCCGTGTGGTGCGAGATATAGGCCGACGCGCTTATCCCCGAGCCGATCGCAAAGCGCGACGGTATCGCCTTTCCGGTCTCGAGGCTTTTCACGGCATAGTAGTTGTGCCGTATCCTCTCAACCAGCCCGCTCTTCTCCGCGCTCCGCAGGAGCGACTTCGCGCTCTCCGCGTTCCCTGTCAGCGTGTTGATCTCCCGTTTGGAGAACACCCCCATCCGGAGCAGCGCGTCATAATACTTCATCAGTGTCACCTCACTTTAGATTATATCCCAATAAGGTTAAATTATCAACCTTTTAGAGCGGTATTTTAAAATTACGTTTTATTATTATGTCCCATAAGGTCTGTCTGATACTACTGTTTGATTGAGATGACGAAAATAAAAAGCGAGGATTTTTCGACGGCGGCGGGCTGTCGCCCGCCTGGGAGGTTAACGCCGCCGGGCGGATAACAGGCTAACAGGCCGCTTTTTATCATCAGGTTAATCGAATAGCCGTATGAAAATCCTTTCATGCCAAAAATAAAATGGCAGCGGTAATCGCTGCCATTTTATAGATAATGCAAAATTTATGCTGCGCTCGCAACCTCATACTACTATTTAATTGAGACAACGAAAATAAAAAAAGAGGATTTTTTGACGGCGGTGGGCTCTCGCCCGCTCCCCTCCTCGGCCTTGCAGGACGAAAAATTCCCTCGCAAATCTTATCCACCCTTTATTGGGATAACAGTAGCACGGGCTAACAGGCCGCTTTCTATCATCAGGTTAATCGAATAGCCGCATCAGGCTGTCTTTGATACGCTATGACTTTCTGTTCACGGCAGGAGCCGCTTTGCCCAAATATTCATATCTTCGAACCCATCCATGATCCGGCAGTTGTTAATGTGTCTTCCTGAATATTCGAAGCCGTGCTTACTTAAAACAACATTTATACCAAAGGAACGCGCCCGCGCCAGACTGAATACCGTCATGAATCCCATGGACCGCAAGTCCTGTTCCAAGTAAAATATCAGTTCACTCATTAGTCCTCTGCCTCGGAAATCCATATGTGTGGCACAATCGGTAATCTCCGCATGCAGAAACTTACGGTTCATATCCGCCGACGCGACACTTACAACGGCTTCATCGCTTTCCAGCACTTTAAACAGGACGTCTTCATCCATCATTTTTTTAACATAATCAGGCTGGTCCATCGGGGTAGGATAGACGTTGAAAACACAGCGAAAAAGCTCAGAGATGTTTTCCGCGTCCGCTTTTTCGGCTGTTCTCAGTTTTAGCCCCGGCTCTCCGACAAAAATTGATCGGCTTTTGTATCCGGAGCAATAGGATATGATTTTATCCTCTTCCAAAAGATAATCACTTTTAGAACGTTTTATATCGGGAAAGCTGGTCATGCAATAAGCGGTCTCTCCCTTAAAAAAGCCGTCTATTTTCCCCTCTTCCTGAAAACCTTTGCTTATAAACCCCTCAAGATCGCGCTCGTAAACCATGCAGATAATCTTTCCGAAGCCACGTTCCGTACAGATTTGTTTTAGCCTTTCAACGAAACCTTCCGCATCACCGCTGCATTCCAAAAGACGAACCCGGCTGTTATAGGGATCAACATGAACCTTTGCTTCACAGCGATCATTTCGAATTATTTCGTATGAGCCGTATTCCATCATGGTTCCTACTCCTTGCGCCTTTTCACCCGGTTGTTGCTTGCGGGAATCAAACTGATTTTTTGTTCTCTGAGCAGCTTTTCAATACCTGTCAGCGGGACGTTTTCATATTGTGCACAGATTTCCTCGCAATGATGGCAGCTGCTGGTCTTGGATTCGGGCTCGGTATATGCGCAAATTACGCCTTCGTAATTGCGCAGAATGACTTTGTCATTCGATTGAGAAATCAGATATTGAGGACCCACAGGAATTTTTCCTCCGCCTCCGGGCGCATCCACAACATAAGTCGGAACGGCGAAGCCCGAAGTATGTCCTCTAAGCAATTCAATAATCTCAATGCCTTTACTGACCGGAGTCCTGAAATGCTCAATACCGGAAGACAAATCGCATTGATATAGATAATATGGCCGGACACGCATTTTTACAAGTTCATGCACCAATTTCCGGATAATATAAGGGCAGTCGTTTACACCTTTTAACAAAACGGTCTGATTCCCCAACGGAACGCCTGAGTCCGCCAATTTTGCGCAGGCTTCTTTAGCCTGCGCGGTAATTTCATAGGGATGGTTAAAATGCGTATTGAGCCATACCGGATGATTTTTTTTCAGAATACTGCACAGATCATCCGTAATCCTTTGGGGAAGTACGACCGGCGTCCTTGTGCCAAACCGGATAACTTCTACATGCTGTATTTTGCGAAGGCTCTCCAGAACAAATTCAATAGTTTCGTCACTGACCAAAAGGCTGTCACCGCCGGAAATCAGCACATCGCGAATCTGCGGTGTCTTTTTAATATAATCGATTGCGTTCTGCAGCTGGCTTCTGGGCAGGGCATTATCGGTAACGCCCGCCATTCTTCTGCGCGTACAATGGCGGCAGTATACGGAACACTGGTCGGTGATCAAAAAAAGAACCCTGTCGGGATAACGATGGGTAATACCTTTTACAGGTGAATCCGTTTCCTCGAACAAGGGGTCTTCCATATCATATCTGCAATCTTTGATCTCCAGTTCTGTCGGGATCGCCTGTTTCCGAATGGGTCCCTGCGGATCGTCGGGGTCAATCAACGTCGCATAGTATGGCGTGATTGCCATTCTGAGAGTCTTCAGACATTTTTGGATACCTTCGATCTCCATAGCGGTCAAATTAACAATCTGTTCCAGTTCGTCAACTTTAACCACCCTATTGGATACCTGCCATTTCCAGTCGTTCCACTGCGCTTCCGATACGTCTTTCCATAAAGGAATGTCTCTGTAATCCCGTTGCATAACATCACCAATTTTTGAGAACTTCAGGAATAGTATATGGAAATACAGAAAAAGTATGCGAATCGGAGCGCAGGGCTGCTTCTGTCGGACCCTCAATATCCGCAGAAAATGCTTCTGAAAAAAGCCTGACCTGCGGACGCTTAACTATATCCCCCTATCTTTATTCAAATGATAACTGCTCATATACGCTTTTTCCATAATCGCAGATGGCAACGTCATTGTGGCGTTTCTTTGCTTTGTACAGCGATTTATCCGCGTTTCTGATAAATTCCTCAATCGATAAATCCTCAGACGGGGTGGCGGTGCAGGCACCTGCGCTGATCGTTATGTACTGTGAGACACGGGAAGAAGCGTGCGGTATCGCCAAATCCTCGATCTTTTTTTTCATTCTCTCCGCAAGCACCTCCGCGCCCTTCGAATCCACACAGGGAAGTATTATGGAAAATTCATCTCCCCCGTATCTGGCCACCGTATCCGACGCGCGCTTTGCGCACTCTGATAAGGCCCCGGCCACCAGCTTTATGCAGTTGTCTCCTGCCTGATGCCCATAGCGGTCGTTGAAGGACTTAAAAAAATCGACGTCTGCCATTACAAGAGTAAGCGGCATGGCGTAGCGTCTGCACCTGTCCCATTCCCCGCGGATAGTCCGGTCAAACATCACACGGTTATAAATCCCCGTCAGCCCGTCGATCCGGGTGAGCTGTTCAAGTTTTTTGTTCGCTTTCTGCAGCTCCAGGTTGAGTATTTCAAGCTCAATATTTTTTTCCTCAATGAGCTTACGGTCATTGAACGCGATCACATACCTGTTATAGCGCATATAGGAAATTGTCCATGAAACAATCACAAAAGCTGAGCTGTTCACCATATCGCCGATCGGTATTTCAGAATTCCGTTTGATATAAACCAGCAATATCAGAAAGCCGGTCTGGACAACCAGATAAATTAAAAACATAACCGAAGGCTTGAAAACGGGGGTAACGGCAACGGCTATAATCGCTACAACGTATACCATGATCTGCCCGGACGACATCTGATCCAGGAGGGATATCCCGCCGCACCAGCTCAATATAAAGCTTATAAAGCATATCCCGGCGATCTGGATCTTTGCGCTGTTTTCAGCCGCGTTTTTATTCAGCTTTTCAAATAAACGTAAAAATACGGACATTGAGAAAAGCATGATAAGGTACAACACGATATAATAGCGTTCGGGTATTTTAGACACATCTTTTAGAATGATAAACGATAGCGCCAAAAGCAAAATTTCCAACAGAATAAACACCAGAGCCGTCAGCTTGGCTCTGAATAAATTCACTTTATCAACGCTCCGCTGAAACTCTTCCCGTTGAACCTCGGGTACGGAGACAGGCCGGATATTTTTTATGTAAGTTAATATCTTCAATAATACTTTTTCACCCAATTTCATGCCGTGGCACACGGCATATTAAATGTCGCTATTATATCACCCCATATATTTCCAATCAATATAAAATATGCTGTATTCCCGCAATATTGCAATAAAATTATGCAAAAAACGCCCACACTCTCATTTTCCGGCTTTACGATAGGTATTTATCCCGAATTCGATTTTCGTTTCAAGCTCCGGCAGGCTCTTTAGCTTTTCCTGATCCTTAGCGCCGGTCTTATAGTAATACGGGGTCATTGTAAAAATGTTGAGAATATCCTCATTGCATTTCAGATGAATTTTTTCTCTTATCTCCCGTCTTCCCAGCAATTCAAATCCGGCTATATCGACGCTTTCCGTATCGTTTTCATAAACATTGTCGTAGACAGCAGCTTTTAAACCCAAAAGGTGCTTCTCCAAAGGAACTGCCCTGATAATAACGCCGTTTTCTTTTAATACCCGGCCAAACTCCTCACCGCTGAAGGGCGCGAAAAGCGAAAGAATGATATCGCAGGAAGAGTCTTTAACCGGAAGACGGAATGCGCTCGCTACCGCCAGTTCAATATCCCGGTTCCGTTTCGCGCCCGCAGCCAGCGCGTCCTTTGAGATATCCACCGCGAACATCTCCGGTTTTATATGATTGTCGATCAAATACTTATAAATATTTGAGGTATACCAGCACTCGCCGCAGCCGGCGTCAAGAATTTTACACCCGACTCCGGCATGACATTTTATTATCTTTATTAATTCTTCCAATAACGGATTATAATAACCTTTATTTAAAAAATCACGCCTGGAGCGGACCATAAGCCTGTCGTCACCGTGGTGTCCGGCCTTCGGCAGCTGAGACATCAGCAGATTGACATACCCGCTTTTTGCTATGTCAAAACTATGTTTTTTAACACAGAAGAGGCGTTTTCCGTCTGTGCTCTTATTCAGTTCGCTCCCGCATATCGGGCAGATGAAATGACTCATTTTATTGTTTTCCCATTCGATTATTTCGATTGATCTGTGACAACGGCAAAAAAACCGCGCCCTCACCAACAGCGGTGCAAAAGGGTAAACTGCCTTAAAAAGTCCTGCAATTCCATTGTTATACAACTATTTAATTGAGATGATGAAAATAAAAAGCGAAGATGATTTTTGTCCGGCAAGGCAGACGGCGATGGCGGGCTGTCGCCCGACTGAGATAACGCCGCCGGTCGGATAACAGGCCGTTTTTTATTATCAGGTTAATCAAATAGCAGTATTATGTCAACATCACGCATCTTTTTGCCTTGCCGGCCACCCCATTGTACCATCCGAAAAATTCCCGGGCAACACCGAATGTGCTGTAAACAGGCAATTTTGAAGCCTCGGATAATACCCGCGCAGCTCCATCTGTTAAATAAGGTGGGGCTTCTCTTTTTTTATCAGCATTGCGTCAGGCCTCAGCCCCAACGGTACCGTTAAATACAGGGTTCTCGGCATAAAACACCAAAAAATCGGCAATTCGGCAAACTGATTTAAAAAATACCCAAAAATGCGCCCCGCCGATCCTCATTTTGCCATTCGGAAAAAAAATTAACTGGAAATATGATATCATAATCCGCTTTATTGGGTAATATCTTTTTGTAAGAAGGTTTTAAATATTTTGTTACTGTTATGTAAACTATAAATATTATCAGTTAACATAACAGTCAATGTGGGGCGAATTCCTCTTATTTCGACAATAAACTTGACAATAGTGGTGCGAACATATTATAATGCAGTTCGTTTGTGTGTAACTTTTTGTAACCAATTGTCACTTGTTACGAACCAGCGAATATAATGAATCGGTGATTATTATGAATATTAAAACTTTGATCAGAAACTGGTCAAGCAACGAGGCAAGTTATATTGCGCTCAAGAGCGTCGTCTCCTTTTTTATTTGCGCCGCCATACTCGCAGGCATCTTTTTCCTTACCGGCGGCAGAACGGCATACGCTATTTACGACGGCAGCGAGAGCATAACGGTTTTATCCGATGAGGACAATATTGACGCTATTCTGTCACAGGCCGGCATTGACCTTGGTGACGGAGTCGATTACGTCTCGGAGAAAAACGGCGACAGCATAATCGTTACGATCGTGCGCTCCTATTCCCTGACCGTCGAATGCGGCGGAGAAAAGACAGGCTATACTTCAGACGGCCCGACCATCGCGGACGCGCTCTGCGACGCGGGTATAACCCTCGGCGAAGGCGACACTGTAAACTTTGCGCTCACCGACAGCGTTTTCGACGGAATGGATCTCGTTGTCACACGAGCGGATGAACTTCATCCAAAAATCCTTGCAAAAGCGGAAAACAGCGATGAATCAAACGCGTACAGACTCATGTCGCTTGACACGGACAATCCTGTCTCCGAAGTCGACGTATATAACGAGCCCTCGCCCACCGAGGCCGCCAAAGCCGCTGAGGCCGCGGAGACCGCCGCCGAGAAAGCGATAATGAACGACAGGACAAAATCTCTGGACGCGCGCGCCGCGGCCGCAAAGGCTGTTTCCGGCTCCACCGCCGAGCTGGAGATGACCTCCGCCCCGTTAACGGACGAGAGCGGCACTGCGGTCGACTGCGATGGAAATCCCCTGTCTTACTCAAAAACACTTAACATGACGGCTACGGCCTATACCCTTGCGAGCTCCCCCAACGACATAACAGCGAGCGGCGTCGTGCCTTACGTCGGCACGGTGGCGGTGGATCTGTCCGTCCTCCCGCTCGGCACCAGAGTGTATGTCACCTCGGCGGACGGCTCCTGGGTCTACGGCTACTCTGTCGTCGAGGATACCGGCGTACACGGCCGTATAATAGACCTCTATCTCGACACTTATGACGAGTGCATAAACTTCGGCGTAAGAGACTGCGTCGTATACGTCCTGGACTAATTCCAAGGGTATCTATACCTAACGGATATGCGGCTTACGCCGCGATCCCGCCGGTTTTGCGCGGCGATTTGCCGCGGGTCTGATATTATTCCGCCGCGCATGTCGCCTAAAAATAATTTGAAATTCATTTTGCCCGCCGCAAAACTCCGCAGAATTACCCGTATTTGCACGCCAAATACGGGTATATTTTTTTATCGGAATGATTGCAGTCAGACGTCAAAAATACTGTTCTCCCATCAAAGGGCAGATGAGATTTGCAAGGGAAATTTTCGGCCTGCAAGGCAGAGAAGGAGAGCGGGCTGCCGCCCGCCTGGGAGGATGACGCCGCTGGGCGGAAAACAGGCCGCTTAGTATCATTAGGTTAATTGAATAGTAGTATAAGCCGCCTCTTCAACATGCGAACGCCATATATAAAAGCACAACCCCCCACTCGTCCAACGCGAATGGGGGGCTTATGGCTGTGATTCAATTGTTATCAATACTTGTTCCTCGTTTTCCTTAGATTTTCGCTTTTTTACTTTGGTAACTCTTCGCTTCAGTCGATTTCCAAGTGTGTCAAGGCTCCTAATTCGCAAATTACCTGAAACAAAAGTTGCGCATACAGGCCTATTTGGCTGAGATATACTATCCCCGCTATAGCCTCAGTGCCGCTCATGCTGATGAGCATGGTTTGGTGTATTTGCTCTGTTAAAAATCTTATCTTACATCGCTGTGGATTCCGACTAAGCCGGACGCATTCAGACTTGCGTCCTCATCTTAATTGTCGGGCAAGAATTAACTAGAACATCGGACTCGCCCTCCTTTATGGTTTTATTGTACAACTAATCCGCAATTATGTCAACACATATTTATTATTTTAACCAATTTTTTTATTAAAAGAGTGATTACCGTCGGTCATAAGGCACAGCCACTGTACCGCCAAAGAGCCGGCGGGTGTCAGCCGCCGGCGGCGTCTGCCCTGCCGGGCAGAATACATACTCGCTTTTTATTTTCAAATAATAGTATGAATTTGCAAATACACGCTGTTTAATGTATTATCGTACTGCGCTTTAAGCATAATGCGTTTTGGAGGGTTATTATGGATCTCTGCAGCGTAAACGATATAAGAGCTCTGCTCTCGCGCCACGGGTTCAGGTTTTCGAAGGCGCTCGGTCAAAACTTTCTCACTGAACCGTGGGTACCGGAACGCATCGCCGGGGAGAGCGGCGCGGACAGTTCCTGCGGCGTTCTGGAGATAGGCCCCGGCGTCGGCTGCCTCACGAAGGAACTCTCCCTCGCAGCCGGAAAAGTTGTCGCCGTAGAGCTGGACAAGCGGCTCCCGGCCCTCCTCTCCGAGTCCCTCGCCGGCTGCGATAACGTCGAGATAATAAGCGGCGACATTCTGGCGCTCGACCTGCCCGCGCTCGTGAGAGAAAAGTTTGCCGGGCTCACGCCAATGGTCTGCGCAAACCTCCCCTATAACATCACATCCCCCGTCCTCTCGGCGCTCATAGACTCCCGCGCGTTCGAGACGATAACCGTCATGGTGCAGCGCGAGGTTGCGCGCAGGATCGCGTCGACAGCGGAAAGCGGCGATTACGGGGCGTTTTCGGTCTATGTGAACTACCACGCGGAGCCGGAGATACTCTTCGATGTGTCCCCCGACTGCTTTATGCCCCAGCCGAAGGTCTGGTCGTCGGTCATAAGGCTCAAAATGCGCAAAGCGCCTCCCGCCGAAATCTCCGACGAGGCGTTCTTCTTCAGAGTCGTGCGGGCCGCCTTTGCCCAGCGCCGGAAAACGTTGGTTAACGCGCTCGCCGCTTCCTTTACGACGCTCCCGAAAAGCGACATACAGGACGCCGTCGCAGAGTGCGGATTTTCTCCGATGGTGCGCGGCGAGGCGCTGGATATCGCCGGTTTCGCGTCGCTTTCACGCGCTATAAAGCAGCGCATATGATCGTGTCTCGGCAGAGGCCTCATTTAAATATATTTAATCGGAGCAAAAAGCTGAGAAAAGGCGTTTGAGCCTTATGTCTCGGCTTTTTGTATACTTATACTGCTATCCCGCTAAAGAGCGGGCATCTTTGCGGTTAATTTTCCGCCCTGCCGCCCTCTCGTCGGCGGAGGACGGCAGCCTGCTCGCCTTGCAGAGTAAAAATTCCTCGCAAATTTTGTCTCCCCCTTAATGGGATAACCGTATTAAACAATTCTTAAAGATTTAACCGCTATCTTTTTAATAAATCATTCGCTACAATAGGATTCGGAAGGTGAAGGCATGTATAACGTACTCATTTGCGACGATGAAAAGGACATTGTTTCAGCGCTTAAGATCTATTTGACCGCCGAAGGATACCGTATCTTTGAGGCGTCAAACGGCAAGCAGGCATTGGATATCATCGAAAGCGCCGAAATCCATCTGATCCTGATGGACATCATGATGCCGGAGCTGGACGGCATCACCGCGACGGCAAAGCTCAGGGAGAAATACAACATCCCCGTCATCCTCCTCACGGCAAAGAGCGAGGACACCGACAAGGTGCTGGGCTTAAACATAGGGGCAGACGACTATATCACAAAGCCGTTCAATCCCGTGGAAATGCTCGCCCGCGTGAAGGCCCATCTCCGGAGATACGCCAGCCTCGGGGGGATGGAAAAAAGCCCGGACCGCCTTCTCGTCGGCGGGATAGAGCTGGACGACCACGGAAAGAAAGTGACGCTGGACGGCGAAATCGTCCTCCTCACCCCGACGGAGTATGATATTCTGAAGCTCCTGATGGAAAATCCGGACCGGGTATTCTCCTCCGCGGAGATATACAGGCGCGTCTGGAATGACAGCGCCTACAAGGCGGAGGGCACTGTCGCGGTACATATACGGCATCTGCGCGAAAAGCTGGAAATATGTCCCGCAGAACCGAGATATCTGAAAGTTGTCTGGGGGCAGGGATACAAAATCGAACGGAGTGGAAATTGATGGAAAAATTACAGCGCAGTACGGCGGCAAAATTTGCAGCGGTGTTTCTTTTTATCGTATTTATCGGCACGGCAACCGCCGGGACCTTGTGCACCGCCTATGTTGCCGACGACGGCTTTTATAACACGGGCGGCCTTTCCTTTTACGATACGAGCCAATGCAGGAGCGTGACGGACCGCTACGCAGGCTCTGTTTACTACGACTATCTGTATTATACGAAACAGGATAAGCTCACCGTGGAGGAAGAATACAATTTAAAAAAGCTGCAGGAGCAGTTTAAAGAGGGGAACACGAATTTCTTTTTCACGGTGACGGATGCAGAAGGGAATGTCGTCCTCTCAAATTATGTGGAGCAGGACTACGGAATGCAGGCTTCACGCTCATTTTCCGATACCGAAAAAATATATGACGAGGAATACATCGTAAACGCCTGGGTAAAGAGCCCGATCACAGCAGCAGACGACTACTATACGCCTTACCGCACCTTCAGCACCCTGTATACCATGCGCTACGCCGTCATAGCCGCCGCCGCCGCTTCGGCAGTCCTCGCCATTTCGCTCTTCATCTTCCTGATGGTATCGGCGGGCCGCAGAAAGGGCAGGGAAGAAATCGTTTTGAGAGCGATTGACAGGCTCCCGCTCGATTTGTATGCTGCCGGCATAATCGCCGTCGAAATTATTTTACTGTATATTGTCAGTGAAAATTGCTTTTACAGCTTTGGTTTCTGGGAGGCCTTGCTGCTTTGTACGCTGGCCGCTCTGGCCTCGCTCCCCGCGCTTATGCTCTGTACGACCTTCGCCGTCCGGGTCAAGGCGGGCAGGTGGTGGGAGAATACGGTCATTTACCGGCTTATGCGGTTTATGCTCAGGCTCCTGCGCTTCATCGGAAGAGGCCTCGCATGCCTTGCCGCAAACCTTCCGCTCCTGTGGAAGACTGTTTTGGCGTTCGCGGTGTTTGGCTTCATAAACCTGGTCACCTTAGTCTTTTTCATGGATTCCGGCGCAGAGGGGCTGTTTTTCATATTTGGTCTGCTGTTCAATCTGGCCGTGCTTTCCGGGCTGTGCTTTATAATGCTTCAGCTGAATAAGCTGAAACGCGGCGCGGAAAAAATTGCCTTCGGAGATTACACGTATAAAATTGATACGCAGAATATGTTCTGGGACATAAAGGCGCACGCCGGGGCGCTGAACAATATCGGCCTTGGAATGTCAAAAGCGGTCGACGAGCGCTTAAAGAGCGAACGCCTGAAAACGGAGCTCATCACCAACGTCTCGCACGACATCAAAACGCCGCTGACTTCCATTGTAAGTTATGTCGATCTCTTAAAGAAAGAGAATCTTGAAAACAAAAACGCCAGGGCGTATATCGAGGTCCTCGACAGGCAGTCGGCAAGGCTGAAAAAACTCACCGAGGATCTGGTGGAAGCTTCAAAGGCTGCGACCGGAAATATATCGGTCTCTCCCGAGCGCACGGATATCACAGAGCTCCTTAACCAGTCGGTCGGCGAGTACTCGGATCGCTTTGCGGAAAGCGAGCTTGAGGCGGTCATTAAAACCCCGCAGGAGGCCGTCATTCTCGCGGACGGGAAACTCATGTGGCGGGTGTTCGACAATCTGCTCAATAACATCTGCAAGTACTCGCTGCCGAAAACCAGAGTGTATTTCGACGTCGCGGGTTCGGAAGGCGGCGTGACGGTCACCCTGAAAAACATCTCCAGGTATCCGCTTAGCACCACTTCCGATGAGCTTGTGGAGCGGTTTGTCCGCGGGGACAGCTCCCGAATGACCGAGGGGAGCGGACTGGGCCTCTCAATTGCCAAAAGCCTCACCGAGCTGCAAAAGGGCAGCTTCAGCCTCTCGGTCGACGGCGATCTGTTCAAGGTTATTATCAGATTTAACCGCATTCGCTGATCCGATATTTTCTGTCCGTACAAATACGCGGCCGTCTGAATCCAGACGGCCGCGTATTTGTATTAATTATTTCAAGAAAACGATAACGTGATAAGCAGGCCTAAAACAGCGCCGTATAATGTGGAGATATAGGGGTTCGATGTGATTGGGCAGCTGCCGTTCGGGCAGCCCACCAGCTTATAATATCCGAAGCCCAGCGCGCCTCCAATAATAATCCCCACTATAACTTTAATAGCCACTGTGTTCTCCTCCCTTTTCTCAAGTCAGACTTTATAACTGTCATCATTCTAACAGAATATGGCGGGAACACTGTGATTACGTCACATAGAAGCGGCTTATTCCTGCGCCTTCGGTCGGTTCTCCTCGGCTCCGCCCATATATGGATATCTGTACCGCAGGGCGTTTTCCGGGCAGGCTCTGACGCAGTCCCCGCACCTGATGCACTCAGCGGCATTCGGGGTCTCAAAAGGTTTTATATCGAGCCTGCAGGCCCTGGCGCAGGCAAGGCAACCCGTACACTTGTCCTTTTCCAGGTTGATGCCGAAAACCGAGATCCTGTTGAAAAGGGCGTATATGGCGCCCAGAGGGCAGATGAAGCGGCAGAACGGGCGGTAAATGAAGACCGACAAAATAACGGTTGCCGCAAGGAGTAAAACCTTCCAGTCAAAAAGCCACCCCAGAGCGGACTGCAGGTCACTGTTCAAGAGTACCAGCGGTATGCCCGCCTCCAGCGTTCCGGCCGGACAGATGTACTTGCAGAAGGTGGGGGCGCTCACGCCGTTTACCCAAAGCAGTATCATCGGAAGCGCGATCACGAACACCGCCAAAACCACATATTTCAGGTATTTCAGAATGCCGAAAATCCGCTTTGCCCTTATTTTGCGTCCAGGTATTTTGTGAAGAAGCTCCTGTATAAGCCCGAAGGGGCAGACCCATCCGCAGATGAATCTGCCGAACAGCGCCCCGACAGCGATAAGAAAGCCGGCGACATACAGGCTGACCTTATGCGCGCTGCCCAGAACCGCCTGAAGCGAGCCGATGGGGCAGGAGCCGACGGCGCCGGGACACGAATAGCAGTTCAGCCCCGGCACGCATACGGTCTTCAGTTTTCCCCTGTAAATGTTTCCGCTGAAAAAGCCCTTTATGTTTGCGTTATAGACTATTGCGGAAAATAACTGGACAAATTTTCTCTTACCCAATGCCTATACACTCCAGACAAATCAGTATTGCCTTATGGAACACCGTACCCGCTTCCCCGAGCACGATCCCGCAAACAATCATAATCGCTCCGACTGCAATAAGCCCCGTCTGAACGGTCTTTCTCTTCACACCTGCCTCGCTTCCCTAATCGGCCAACAGATTTTCGATTGCATCGCTGAAGGTTTCATAATCCGACATCTGGGCCGCATAAAACGCAATGACTCCGCTGTCGCTTAAAATAAAACTCTGAGGAATAGATCTGACTGTGTAGTCGCCCATAGCGCCGTCTTCAGAATAAGCCATAGGAAAAGTGTACCCGCTGCTGCCGGCAAAGTCAATAGCCGTATTTTTCGCATCGCCGACATCAATAGCAATAAAATAGACGTCGTCCTTATATTTCTCATACAGTTCCTGTATGTCCGGCATTTCATTCATGCACGGCGAGCACCATGTGGCAAAAAGGTTTATAAAGACAACCTTGTCCGAATGCTCCGAGAGCGTAAAAACATCTCCGTCAACCGTATTTACGGTGAAGTCCGGCATTATATTGCCTATTTTATATCCGGCTGCCGCCGTCTCTGCGGACCCTTCTCCCGCCGTGCCGCTTTCAGTATCGGTACCCGTATCCGCAGCCTTGTCGTCCGCCGCTGAGTTGTCTCCGGAGAAGCTCCAGACTGAAACTGCAATCGCGATTAGAATTAAAACAGTAAGAGACAGGGTTTTTGCATTTAAATATTTTTTCATGTTTTGAATGCTCCTTTACTTTTACACATATAATATCCGCTGGTATCCGCCCGTATAACGACCCTACTAATCAAAAATTATCTGTCATTAGTAAATTTTTCCTCAGTATAACTTTTAAATTCTGAACTGTCTGTGATATCGTCACTCAAGTGTGTGCTGCCTCAAAATTCCCTCTCATTGCATAATTATGACTGGCAAACTTGCACTTTTAGCAGGGTTCACCTGTATGGACTGTTTTGTTTCATACAATTTTTCTCCCGCAAGTCGTGCTAATTCTAAATATAAGGCATTTTTTGTTTTCAAGTTTTGTTGCATTTATTGTAGTGCATTAAAGATTTTGCAAGTTTTCATTTTTTCTCCTGCAAAACCTTTGTCTATTTTGCCTTACAAACCTTTAATATCGCAGCCTTTTGTGTCTATGTCTATATAATTTTATGCAAAATACTTTTTTCTTCTCCAAACTATTGCAAAACAACCTTAAATCCTTTAAAATTTCATACCATACGGCATTTGTAGCTCAAAATATATAGTAAAGGATTATGTGTGGCCATGAATTATACAAATAACCAAACGATGTTAAAATGGATTGCAGAGATGTCCGCTCTCACCACACCCGAAAAGGTCGTATGGATTGACGGCTCCGAACAACAGCTGGAGGAAATCCGCAAAGAGGGCATGTCCACCAGCGAGATGATAAAGCTGAACGAAGAGACAAATCCGGGCAGCTATTATCACCGCAGCGCACTCAACGATGTCGCGAGAGTTGAGGGCAGGACTTTTATCTGCTGCAAAAACAAAGAGGACGCCGGCCCAACCAACAACTGGATGGACCCTCAAGAGATGTACGCGAAGCTATTTGAGATATTCAAGGGCTCCATGGCCGGGCGTACGATGTATGTTATCCCCTATTCGATGGGCGTCATCGGTTCACCCTTTGCCAAATACGGCATCGAACTCACCGACTCCATCTATGTTGTCCTCTCAATGAACATCATGACCCGCGTCGGCACCGCCGTTCTGGACGCCATAGGCGACGACGGCGAATTTGTCCGCGGCCTGCACGCAAAGGCCTCCCTCGACGCGGAAAAGAGATATATTGTCCACTTCCCGGAGGATAACACGATCATGTCGGTCAACTCCGGCTACGGCGGCAACGTGCTTCTGGGCAAAAAGTGCTTCGCCCTGCGTATCGCCTCGAATCTCGGACGCCACGAGAACTGGATGGCCGAACATATGCTCATCGTCGGCATCGAGAACCCAAAGGGCGAGACCAGATATATTGCGGCCGCTTTCCCGTCCGCCTGCGGCAAGACCAATATGGCGATGCTCGTCCCGCCCGAGATCTACCGTAAAAAGGGTTATAAGGTCTGGTGTGTTGGCGACGATATCGCCTGGCTTCGCATCGGAGAAGACGGCAGGCTCTGGGCCATGAACCCTGAGTACGGCTTCTTCGGCGTCGCCCCCGGCACAAATATAAAGTCCAACCCCAACGCGCTGAAGTCCACCGAGAAGAACTCCATATTCACAAACGTGGTTCTCACCGACGACGGGAACGTCTGGTGGGAGGGTCTTGACAAGAACCCGCCGAAAAACGCTCTCAACTGGAAGGGTGAGCCGTGGGATCCCTCGGACGGCTCCAAGGGCGCTCACCCCAACTCCCGCTTCACGGCTCCGGCGAAAAACTGCCCCTGCCTCTCCCCCGAGTTTGAAAACCCGAAGGGCGTTCCGATCTCTGCAATCGTCTTCGGCGGCAGAAGGGCCTCCACCGTTCCGCTCGTATACCAGTCCAGAGACTGGGCTCACGGCGTGTTCGTCGGCTCCATCATGGCGTCCGAAACAACGGCGGCCGCGACCGGCGCTGTCGGCAATGTCCGCCGCGACCCGATGGCGATGCTTCCCTTCTGCGGCTATCACATGGCCGACTATTGGCAGCATTGGCTCGATATGGGAAAGCTCGTAAAGAATCCCCCGAAGATATTCAACGTCAACTGGTTCCGCCTCGATGCCGAGGGCAACTTCATGTGGCCCGGCTTCGGCGACAACATGCGCGTCCTCGAGTGGGTAGTGTCGAGATGCTTTGACGAGGTCGATGCCGTCGAGACGCCCATCGGCAGCGTGCCGAAGGCCTCCGATATCAACCTCGAAGGCCTTGATATGACACAGGCGGATATCAAATCCCTTCTCGCCATCGACAAGGATGCCTGGAAGCGCGAGGCCGAGGGAATCCGCGAGTTTTACAAGAAGTTCGGCGACAGGCTTCCCAAGGCGCTCACAGCCGAGCTGGATACGCTTGAATCCAATCTTAAATAAATTAAATGTGAGAAATACGGGCCGGCATCCGCCCGCCCGTATTTCTCTATAATCAAAAGGACATAATAGACTAATACAGCTATTATATCAGGTTTTATACCCTTTTCCCGCCTCCGCCAGAGGCAGCCGAAAAAGATGGCGAATATAGACTTTCACGTCAATGTCACATCCCCTCGGGAAAAAAGCCTTGACAAAAAAGCAAAATCCACTTATAATCATCTTTGCGTTTAGCGGGATTGTGTAATGGTAGCACGACAGACTCTGACTCTGTTTGTGAGGGTTCAAATCCTTCTCCCGCTGCCATAGGGAAAGCCTGTAGTTGCAATAACTACAGGCTTTCTTTGTTGCTCACGATTACCGTTTGTTCTTGCCGGCCGTGCCATTTACACATCGCCTCAAGGCGAGCATAGTACAATCACGCTTGTATGTCAATAGAACCGTCCGCACGTCACGATTTACTGCGTGGCCACGCCGTTCTCGACCTTCTTTGTCTGGTACCCGCGCAGGTCGTACTCATATGCGAAGCTCTCGGCCATCTCGCCGGACTGATACGTAGAGACGGACAAGGGGACGGTTAACGTGAACCCATTGCAGGAGTGGTGGTTCACGTTAACCGTCCCCGTGTGTCCTTGCCCGTGTGTCCATATGTCCATGTGTCAACACGTCATCGTATGATAAAAATACCGTCCCCACGTCACACATCGTGTTTTCGAGATTCATCTAAAACCTATTAGTATCATTATCCAGTATATAACTGCGCCTACCGAGGAAATTATTGCAATTGTTTTTTTACTACAATTGAACCAAAAGCCCCCTAATTGGCTAACAGAAATTATTCTACCATTAGGGTCGTTATATACAAATAACCAATAGCAAACAGAAAGAAGTGTTAATCCAATACCTCTTATTATATATTGTTTTGTAAATAAAGCCATTACAAAAAATATTACTGCTAAAGCTGAAAGTATAAAATCATTTCTTTTCATATTGTCCCAATTAACATTTCCACTAATGGCCCTATATAACTTTTAAACCTAAATTCTCTTGATTCTTTATCCAGAAAGTAATCTGCGTTGTAAGTCGTAGAATTATCTCCATTTTTTCGAATACGTATATCGTTACGTTCAATACCGGTAGCATCATATGGGAGGGCTGCCGGAGGCGTCCGTCAGTGCTATTATATCACCGCGGCCGTTAAAGCGGTAGCCGTAAGTTGCGTCCTAGCTGTGCGAGGCGATTTCCGATACCCCAGGTGTTTTTCGCTGTGACAATCCCGTCCCCATCCGTCTCGATGAGGATATAGCCGTTTTCGTACAGGTAATTGATCGTGTTGTCCGTTGTTGTCTTGCTTGTCCTCAGTCCCTCGGCGTTGTAGGCGTATGCGTAAATCGCCCCGCGCGGACAAGGGGACGGCGCGGACAAGGAGATGGTTCAGGCGTCTGCAACCTATTCTATTGACTCAGCATTTTTTCTATATGCGCTTTATTAATGCCGGTAAGCCGGGAAAGTTGGCGTATGGAGCATCCCTTTTCATGCAAACTCCTGATATGCGCGCCCTGCTTTTCGGGTGATATGGTTGAAATATCAGTTCCAACGGCTCTTTTTCCTCTTTTATCAAAAGATGTATGTGATCTCCTATCAGGCAATAGGCATTCTCCCAGACATTGAAGATACTTTTTGCAGTCCTCATCGTCCAGAAAGATTGGCTGTCGGTTAATGCCCCGCAGCATAACGTGATATACGACGCTCCTGCTTTTCTGGCGCGCACCTCTCGGCATAAGAACACCCCCGATGCCGGAATAGCATCGGAGGTGTTTCTTGTCAACAGAGATGAACCCCCATGACAGGGCGCTGACACACACGAGGAATGAACCCAAGGCGCGTGGTATACTGGAAGCGCAGGAGAAGGCCGGGGGACGGTTTGCATTCATAATGCGTTTTGTAGAACATGGCCGGATT
>JBFWIW010000017.1:17090-42656 GCA_050253535.1 Oscillospiraceae bacterium | reverse complement strand
AAATTATAAAACTCCTAACTGTAATTCATGAGTTTCTGCCAAGTGTGAAGGCTTTTATGTTGAGATCCAAAAATTTTGAAGGGACGCTGTCCTTTATGGCGGAAAGCCACGCACTCTCGACAAAGGGAAAATATTTTGACAGCCTGCCCATGAGGACGATATTCACTGCCTTGGGCGAACCCGCCTCCTCGGCTAGAGAGAGCGCATTGAAAGCATCGGCGTCAATGCCGGCGGAGATCATTTTTTCTTCCAGGGCTTCCGGGTATTCGGCGACTCCCGTAATTACGGGCATTGGAGAAATTTTCTGCGTGTTGGTTATGACCTTCCCGCCTTGCCTGAGACAAGAGAGCCAACGCACCGCCTCAAGAAGCTCAAAAGAGATGATAAAATCTGCCTCGCCATTATCTACAATGGGGGAGTAGACCTTTTCTCCGTACCGCACATAGGTAACGACGCTACCGCCGCGCTGGCTCATGCCGTGTACCTCGGATACCTTTACGTCGAAACCTTCATTGAGAAGCAGACGGCCGAGAAGCTTGCTGGCCAGTAGCGAACCCTGTCCGCCTACGCCGACGATCATGATGTTTTTCGTTTTTTCCATGATATTCACTCCTTTTCCGCCGTGCTCTGGAGTGCGCCGAATGCGCAGAGCTGCTCGCAGACCCCGCAGCCGACGCACAGTGTCGCGTCGACCTTTGCCTTGCCGTTTGAGAAAGAAAGAGCGGGACATCCGATCTTCATGCAGGCGCGGCAGGCCCTGCATTTTTCAGTATCCACCTTATAGGCAGGCCCCGCCTTTACCGTCTTCAAAAGAGCGCAGGGACGGCGCGAGATGATGACTGAAGGCTCGTCAGCAGCGAGCTCTTCTTTGACCGCCTTATCGCAAGATTTTAAATCGTACGGATCGACGACACTGACTCTTTTGATTCCGATGGCCCGGCAGAGGGCCTCAAGGTCTATCTTTCCGGCGGGATTGCCGTTTATATCGAACCCTGTTGTGGGATTCTGCTGATGACCGGTCATGCCGGTTATCGAATTGTCAAGAATAATAACGGTTGAATTGGAGCCGTTATACGCAACGTCCACGAGCCCGGTCATGCCGGAGTGCATAAACGTGGAGTCGCCTATTACAGCGACGCTCCTCCTCTCGTTTTCAGGGCCGCCGGCTTTGTTGAAGCCGTGGAGGCCGGAAATGGAGGCGCCCATGCATATTGTGGCGTCCATCGCTGAAAGGGGAGCCACGGCGCCGAGCGTATAGCAGCCGATGTCGCCCAAAACCGTCAGCTTGTTTTTAGCCAGGGTATAAAACAGGCCGCGGTGCGGACAGCCCGCGCACATGACGGGAGGGCGCGGGGGTACTTTATCCGAAAGCGCGACACCGCGCTCAGTCGGCATTCCAAACTTTTCCGCAATCAGGTTCTGCGAAAATTCGCCCTCAAGCGGGAACATGTCTTTACCGGAAACCTGGAGGCCCAGTTTTCTGCAGTGGTCCTCAATAATGCTGTCCAGCTCTTCAATGACGACGAGTCGCTGCACCTTTGCGGCAAAGTCCAGTATGAGCTTCTCGGGGAGGGGGTTCACCATACCGAGCTTCAGGTAGCTCGCTTTTTCGCCGAAGACTTCTCTGGCGTATTGGTAAGAGGTGCCGGAGGAAATTATGCCGAGGGATGTGTCCCCCATTTCAACACGGTTTATTGAGTCCGTTTCTGCAAAGCCCTGCAGAGCTATGGTGCGTGCCTCTACGACGGGATGCCGGAGCTTTGCGTTTCCGGGCATCATAATATATTTTGAGCCGTTCTTTTTATAGGACTTTTCAGGAGGGGTTATCCGTGGTGATTCCTCGATTATGCTCTGCGAATGGGCTATACGTGTGCACATACGCAGGATGACAGGGGTGTCGAACTTCTCTGATATTTCGTACGCCAGCTTTGCGAAAGAAAGACATTCCGCCGAGTCGGCGGGCTCAAGCATCGGGAGTTTTGCTGCGATCGCATAGTGGCGGGAGTCTTGTTCATTCTGTGATGAATGCATGCCCGGGTCATCGGCCACGGCTATTACCATGCCGGCGTTTACGCCGGTATAGGATATCGTAAAAAGCGGGTCGGCAGCCACGTTGAGCCCGACATGCTTCATCCCGCAGAAACTGCGTTTTCCTGCGAGGGACGCGCCGAAGGCAACCTCCATCGCGACCTTTTCGTTCGGCGCCCATTCGGCTTTGATCTCATCGTACTTTGCTATACATTCAGTTATTTCAGTGCTGGGGGTTCCGGGATAACTTGAAGCAACGGTACAGCCGGCCTCGTACAGGCCGCGCGCTGCTGCGGCGTTTCCGAGCATGAGTTTTTTCATGGGAATCAGTCCTTATAATAATTTGCGGCTTAGCCGCTTATTTCTCCATGCCGCCGTTTCTGCGGTCAAGGAGTTCGGAAAGGGTGCCGGTTCCGTAATTCAGCACCCGGTTCACACGGCTTATCGTCGCCGAGGAGGCGTGGGCTTTTTCCATTATATCGGTGTAAACCTGTCCCTCACTGAGGAGCCTGGCAACTTCGAAGCGCTGCTCAATAGTGCGAAGCTCGGTAATTGAACATATGTCCTGAAAAAACCGATAGCACTCGTCTGCGCTTTTTATGCTGGAGATGGTCTCGTAAAGTTCCATACTGTGTTCTTTGGAAACCGTCTTTGCCATATGAAAATCCTCCCATGCGATTATGCACGAATTGTAATGAAAGTCTCCCTTGCATGGGAGGTTTTGTCAATCATTTTCGGCTGCCGTTTCAGCGGCGAGAGAATGGGACATAACATCTTTAAGCGTTAATATGAAATTCTTCATACCAGCCCCCGCAGTATCTCTTATATAATAAAGAGACATGCGTGAATTTATAGTATTTTAACACTTTTATTCAATGATGTAAATGAAAAATTATAATTATGTATTTAGGTATATATTTCGACATATGTACTTGAAAAAGATACCGCTGAGGATTGACAAAGACGGGAAGCTGATGTATATTGCTTTAATAATTGGAAGTGTTTAAGCAATGAAGTATTGCACCGATATTCTTTGACACATATGGGAGGGACCGAAATGCCCATCACAGACATATTAGAACGGAACTGTAGGCTGTTCGGCGGGGACATCTGCCTCGTTGAGCTAAATCCGACGGTGCAGGAGACGAGAAGGGTCACCTGGAAAGAATATTCCCTCATGGAGCCTAATCCTGAGTTGCCCTACAGAAGAGAAATAACGTGGGACATATTTAACGAAAAGGCCAACCGATTCGCTAACATGCTGCTCGACAGGGGAATAGGAAAGGGCGACAAGGTCGCGATACTCCTAATGAACTGCCTCGAGTGGCTGCCTATATATTTTGGCATACTCAAGACCGGGGCCCTTGCGGTCCCTCTCAATTTCAGATACTCGGCGGACGAGATAAAATACTGTCTCGACCTCTCGGAGGCGGATGTCCTTATATTTGGGCCGGAATTTATCGGCCGTATCGAGGAGATTGCGGAAGAGATAGGGAAGAAACGCCTTCTGTTCTACGTTGGCGACGGCTGCCCGACTTTTGCCGAGGATTATATCTCCGAATCTACGAACTATTCGAGTATGTCCCCCGCCATTGTCATTGAGGATGGGGACGATGCCGCAATATATTTTTCCTCCGGTACGACTGGCTTCCCCAAGGCGATACTGCACGACCACACGAGCCTCATGCACGCGGCGAAAACCGAGCAGGCACACCACAGCCAGACGAAGGACGATGTTTTTCTCTGTATACCGCCGCTGTACCACACGGGTGCTAAAATGCACTGGTTTGGGAGTTTTCTCGTAGGTGGCAAGGGCGTTCTTCTGAGAAGCACGTCACCTAAATCGATAATCGAAGCGGTTTCGAATGAAAAATGCACCATAGTCTGGCTGCTCGTGCCGTGGGCTCAGGACATACTTGACTCACTGGAAAGCGGCGATCTGAAACTTGAGGATTATGAGCTCTCCCAATGGAGACTTATGCACATTGGGGCCCAGCCGGTCCCGCCCAGCCTTATAAAGCGCTGGAAAAAGATCTTTCCCCATCATGAGTACGACACCAATTACGGCCTCTCGGAGTCCATCGGCCCCGGCTGTGTGCACCTTGGCGTAGGCAACATACATAAAGTCGGCGCAATAGGTATCCCCGGTTACGGCTGGGAGGTAAAAATAGTCGGAGATGACGGAAACTGCGTTAAGCAGGGCGATGTGGGCGAACTTTGCGTAAAAGGCCCCGGCGTCATGAAATGCTATTATAACGACCCGAAGGCGACAGCCGAAGTCTTAAAGGGCGACTGGCTGATGACTGGCGACATGGCCATACAGGACGAGGACGGCTTCATTTTTCTCGTCGACAGGAAGAAGGACGTCGTCATCTCCGGCGGAGAGAATATTTATCCGGTGCAGATAGAGAACTTTATCAGAAAACACGACGCCGTCAAGGATACCGCCGTCATCGGCGTACCGGACAAGAGACTTGGTGAGGTCACGGCAGCCATAATTGAGCTGAAGGACGGCTTTACATGCACAGAGGCAGACATGAACGCTTTCTGCCATGAACTCCAGAGATACAAGAGGCCGCGCTACATCATCTTCGCGGAAATACCCAGGAATCCCACGGGGAAGATCGAAAAGCCGAAGCTCCGTGCGAAATACGGGGCGAAGAGGCTTGTCGAGGAGCAGATCAGAGGCTAACTTAATAATTTCCGTAAAGCGCAGTGATTTATTTTGGGAAATAGGTCACGCCCTGCGCAGCGCAAAATCCGAAAAAGTTTTCGCTTCAGCGAAAAGTTGACAGTCAGAGCCGGCCTCCGCGGAATGCGGGGCCGGCTGATTTTTTGTGGAAAAACCTGTGAGAAAGTGATAATATACCTTCGGATGTGAGTCGGATGCAGGAAGAGGGGGAGAGCTGTGCGAAAATTTGCCGTGGCGGCGTTTTCCTTTGCGGCCGCAATTTTTCTCGCGCGGTATTTCGTGCCGCAGTCACACCTCCCGTATCTTGCGGCAGTGCTGGCGGGCGCTTCCTTTTTGGGGCTGTGTCTCAAGGGGGAAAAGCGCCTTTTAGTCATGCTGCCGCTCCTTGGTTTAGCCTTCGGCATGATATGGGACTTCGGATATAACAGGATATTTTTCGCTCCGGCCGAAAATTTGGACGGTATGGAGAAAACTATAACAGCTACGGTTGCAGATTACCCGACGGAGACGGACTACGGCATAAAGGTAACGGTGCGGCTTTTTGAGGCGGATTCGCCGCAGATAAAAACGCTCCTGTACGTATTTGACGATATACCTGATCTTGAGCCGGGAGACACGGTCACGCTTACGGCAAAGCTTAAGCTTGCGACGAAGGTTTTTGACGAGGAAACGGACGCCTTTACAGCAAAGGGTTACTTTCTCTTTGCCACAGCGGAGGGTAACGTTATGGTTACGGAACGCACTGGCTTTGGCATCCGGTATATACCACAGTATATCGCAAAGGCGATGAAGGAGAAAATAACGGAAATGTTCCCCTTCGGGACCTCGGCGCTTTTTCAGGCGCTTCTTACGGGAGACAGGACTCTCATAAAGGCGGATACTGCTCTTCTGAAAGCGTTTTCGGTTACCGGGACATATCATATAATCGCTGTCTCAGGCCTTCATATCTCCTTCTTCGCGGTTTTTCTTATCCCTCTCTTTGGGAAAAAACGCGGCTCCGCCTTAGCGATACCGGTCATCTGGGTGTTCGCTGCGGTAACCGGCCTTATGCCTTCCGTCGTACGGGCGGCATTCATGCAGACACTTGTTCTCGCGGCGCCGTGGTTCCGGCGGGAGGCGGATGCCGTGACTTCGCTCTCGGCAGCGCTCGGCCTCATACTCCTGATTAACCCGTATGCCGCTGAGGGAGCGGGCCTCCAGTTCTCGTTTTTGGCGACGCTTGGCCTCATCCTGCTCTCCGGCAGGGCGTTCGAGGCTATGGACAGCCGGCTTCGCGAACGAAAAATATACAGGAATAAATATGCAAAGGGAATGATGCGCTTCGTCATATCCTGTTTTTCCGCGACGCTTGGGGCTTCGATATTCACCGTACCGCTCACGGCGATATATTTTGGCTATATTTCAATAATTGCTCCCCTGGTAAACCTGCTTATACTATGGGCGGTCACGTTGGCTTTCGCATTGGGGATTACGGCATGCCTTTTCGGCTTTATAGTATTGCCTTTAGGCAGGGCTGTGGCAATTCTAGCAGCTATACCGGCGAAATATATGATTTTTACGGTGGAAACGCTCTCCCGAGGGCAATTTGCCTCGGTCTTCACGACAAACGCTTATGTAGTCTGGTGGCTTGTTTACGTCTATCTTCTGGCGGCGGCAGCTATGATTCTCAGGGCAAAGCTAAGGCAGCTCATAATTCCCGCGGCCTTGGGGTGTATCGCGCTGTGCGCAGTTTTGATGCTGACCTCCACTTCAGTGGACAGCAGGAACTTCGAGATGACGGTTCTGGACGTGGGGCAGGGACAGAGCATCGTTTTTACATCCGGATCGGCCACAGGACTTATCGACTGCGGTTCCTCGAGCGGGGAGCAGGCCGGCGACATAGCGGCGGATTATGTGATGGGGCTCGGGCGAAAGAGAATCGACCTGCTCATACTGACGCACTTTCACGCTGACCACACAAACGGTCTCGAGGCGCTTTTTAACCGCGTAGAAGTTACTGCGATAGCCATGCCGGACCCGGAAATATGTGATGAAAATTGTCTCGCAGAGGACATAATAAAACTTGCAAGAGGACATAATTCTGCTATAATATACATAAATGTAGACACTGCCAACAAGTTTGCGGGAACAGAAATAAAACTTTTTGCGCCTCTCGGCAGTGATACGGAGAACGAACTCGGAATTTCCATACTGTGTACCGCGGGAAATTTTGACGCGCTCATAACGGGAGATATCCCGGGCTCCTCGGAAAAACAGCTCGTCGCGCTGGAGCGGCTGCCGGATATAGAACTTCTGGTCGTGGGTCACCACGGATCGAAGACTTCGACCTCGCAGGAGCTTCTGGATGCGGTGAAACCGGAGACGGCGGTAGTTTCGGTAGGCCATAACAGCTATGGCCACCCGTCGGAGGAAGTGCTGGAGAGGCTTTACGATTCAGGTATCACCGTATACCGGACCGACGAGTGCGGGAATGTGACAATATCGAGCAAAAGGGAGGCGGCCGCATGAAAAAGAAGGGCGAGAACACGGCCTATATTGAACTTAAAAAAGCTGCCTCAGACGGCAGCTTTAAAAACCTGTATCTATTTTTCGGCGAGGAGAGATATCTTCTCGAATACTATCTCGGGCAGATGAGAAAACTCATTGTCGCAGCCGGTACGGAGGAATTCAACCACAAGCGGCTCGATGGCAAAAAGCTCGATCCGGCCGAGCTTTCCGAGGCTGTAGACGCGCTGCCCGTATTTTCCGAGCGCACGCTTATAGAGGTTTCGGACTTCGATATTTTCAAATGCGCGGAACCCCTGAAGGAAGAATTTCTGCGAATACTGTCAGACGTCCCGGATTACATCTGCGTTGTTTTCGTATACGACACGATTGAGTATAAGCCGGACGGAAGGGTAAAAATCAACTCGGCACTAAAGAAGTGCTTTGAGACTGTCGAGTTTGAGAAGCAGGAACAGTCAGACCTTTTGAACTGGATAGGGCGGCGCTTTAAAGCGCTGGGTAAACACATAGACAGAAAAACTTCAGAATACCTGGCCTTCATATCCGGAGGATTGATGACGACGCTGGTCTCTGAGATAGAAAAGACGGCGGCCTACGAAAAAGGGGAGACAATAACCCGAAAGAGCATAGACGCGGTGGTGACGCCGGTTCTGGATGCCGTGACATATAAGATGACTGACGCTATACTGCAGAAAAGATTCGATGACGCGGCGCAGATGCTGTCAGACCTTCTGCGGATGCGGGAGGCTCCCCACAGGATACTTTACAGCGTCTCAATGAAAATGCGGCAGCTTCTGGCGGCAAAGGTCTGCGCCGAGAGCGGGAAGGGCGTAAGTGAGCTCATGAGAACTTGTGGGATATCCTATGAGTTCCAGGCACGCGGGTTAATGGCAGCGGAGAGAGGAGCAAGCTTCGGCTTCTGCAAGAATGCGGTGCGTCTCTGCTCTAAGGCGGCGCTCTCGCTGAACAGCGCAGGCTCGGCGGAGCCGGAACAGGTCATGTCTCAGCTCATCCTTGAGCTGTCGATGGCGGTATAGGTGGCCCGATGTATAAGATAAAAGAAGTTATCGTCGTAGAGGGCAGATATGACAGGAATACTCTGAGCCAGATCGTTGATGCGACCATTGTGGAGACATCAGGATTTGGAATTTTTTCGGACAGAGAAAAACTTTTGATGCTTCGCAGATTCGCCGAAAAAAACGGGCTTATCGTACTGACGGACAGCGACGGGGCGGGCTTTGTTATTAGAAATTATCTTAAAGGTGCGCTTGGAAGCGCGACCGTAAAGCAGGCGTATATCCCTGATGTCTTCGGAAGGGAAAAACGTAAGATCGCCGCCTCAAAGGAGGGGAAGCTCGGCGTGGAGGGTATGGAGGCCGGAACTATATTGGAGGCTCTAAGGCGTTGCGGCGCGACGTTTTTGGATAAGGAATCAACAGTAAAGAACTCAGGAATCACAAAGGCCGACCTTTATGCAATGGGACTATCCGGCAAGCCGGGTTCCGCGACAAAAAGAAAAGAGCTCCTGAAAAAAATGGAGCTCCCGGAACGTCTTTCGGCGAATGCTTTTCTGGATGTTATAAACGCACTCTATACCAGAGCGGAGATAGAGAGACTCATTTCATAAAGCGTTCCTCTATGCAGACGGACGCTATGGCCACTACGAGAAGAATTGCCGCGGGAAACGAATAAAGTTCTTTTGCTATTCTGTAGAGATTGTATGTATGGGCGCTTGTTTCGCCTGCCGCAAGCATTATAGCAAGTGCCGCCGTCAGCATCAGGCATGAGATTATGAGGCCCCATTTTATAATAAGATAAGCGGGCATCGACATATCCATGAGCCTCCGTATGAACTTTTTTACTATTCCCATAAGGTCACCTCGGAGCTCGTTTTTTGCGAGTAATTCTCTTTGAATATTTTTCGACAAAATACTCTTTTTATTATTTTACGGTTTACAATTGTGCATTTCAAGCGCGAATATTTACCAAAAACGCAATATTTTGTGGTATGTCAAATAATGTCGAAATTTGCGATCAAAACTTCTGGCAATACCGGAAAATGTATGGAATAATCACATACAGACAACCAGATACCGCGAAAAAGATTAAAGGAGACAGCCTTATGGAGCGACTTGGAATCTGCAGGAAAATAACCGACCTCGGTAGATATGGCCAGCGCACGCTGGATTATTTCGTTACGGCCGAAGGTAAAGCCGATGGGTATCCTAGCTATGGTGTGGGGATAACCGTATGTGAAAGCGGTGAGGAGACGATGGTGCGCGGCATTACGACAAAGGAAGAAGTGGCGAGAAGTCTTGCCGATATTCTGGCCACGAATTATGTAACACCAGTCTCACTGGGAGACGTCGTATACGACTGGCTGTGCAGGTAGCTTCAATATAGGGGTCTCCTGAAAAATAAATTTAATTACATAGAGCGCCGGGGCTATTCCCCGGCGCTCGGTTTATCATAATTAAATACTACTAGTCGATTAATCTAATGATAAAAAACGGCCTTTTTTCCACACGGCAGCGTTATTCTCCCTAGGCGGGAGACTGCCCGTCGTCGTCTGCCTTGCCGGAAAATTACATCCTCACTTTTTGTTTTCGTCATCTCAATCAAAGAGTAGTATTACAATATGCGATAAATGGTAAAGGTATTTCCGGATTTTGGTCAAAATGCCTGTGATTGCAAGCGTTTGAGTATAAAAAATAGTTGGTGTTTAATTGTTTTTTTATATACAACATGTAGGTACTTGTGCTATAATGATAATTACATTTTGTGCCTGAGTAACGGTACAACCTTTTTGGAGGTGTAGCTATGAGATGTCCATACTGTGGTTATCTTGAGAGCAAAGTCGTCGACTCCCGCCCGGCCGAAGAGGGCGCGACTATTCGCCGCCGCCGCGAGTGCCTTTCCTGTCAGAAACGGTTCACGACCTATGAGATTATGGAAATGCTGCCGCTTGTCGTAATAAAAAAGGACGGTAGTCGCCAGACCTTTGACAAGACTAAGATTTTGAGCGGTATGCTGCGCGCCTGTGAGAAGCGTCCTGTGCCGATGGCAAACCTTCAGGCCGCGGCAGACGAAATAGAGCAGGAGGTACAGAACTCGCTTGAACGTGAGGTCGGTACGGCCAGGATCGGTGAGCTCGTTATGAACAAACTCAGGGCGCTTGATGAGGTGGCGTATGTCCGATTCGCCTCGGTCTATCGCCAGTTCAAGGACATAAACACATTTATGGAGGAACTTAACAAGATTCTGAATGAGAAATAAGGCTTTATAATTGCTATGAAAACCGGATTGCCGACTCGGTGCAAAGACCAAAACATCCGGATGATGAATTTGCTTTTGCATGGTTTTATCAGAAAATGCTGCCGAATTTTATCTCCTCTATAGAAGCCAGACTGTCAAGCTGGGCGGTGAGCGCCTTTGTCTCACCGCGTACTCCGCCCTCGTTTTTTGAATATATTTCATTCAAAAGCTGATAGATGGCGTCTGTCGCGCTGTCAATTTCAAAATGGCGAAGCACGATGTGGGTATAGGGGTCATTTTTGTCCCATATGCGGGCAGCCTCTTCTGCATTCTCTTCTGCTTTATCCCAGTTGCCCGAGAGGGCTTGTTCCTCTGCGGTTTCGACTATGTCTATGAGATTCTCCGTGAGTTTATTGAGATACCAAATATTTACTATGGAAGCTATAAGCATGGTGAGAAGCAGAGCGCCCGCGAATAACTCTTTTTTCATCACTTCACCTCTTTCAGAGAATAATAGATTTGCCCGTTTTTGTCCGCCGTCATAAGGTAGACGTCCTGGGCGTTTTTCACGCCGTGCTTTTTGAGCTCTTTATTCAGCCAGTTTTCGCTGTGCCCCAGAACGGAGAGATTTTTTGAAAGCGTTCTCCCATCGTTTATGACGATAATCGGATATTCCTGATCGGGCGGAGAGAGGTTTAACTGCTTCGGGGTTACAGGCGCTTCGGCGGAGTAAAGCAGAAAACTCAGTTTCCCATCAGTCTCAAGAATGGCATATTTTATGATGCTGATATCCGAGATGCCGTTTTTTCTAAGTTCCTCATAGAGCTCGTCCAGCGTAATTCGGTTTTTCTTCATCTCTCGTTGGACAATCTTCCCGTGTTCGATTATCATATTTGGTTTTCCACAGATGAATTGCCTGAAACCCAGACTTTTTACGGTAATACCGGATATGATAACCTCACAGCATAGCAGAGTCAAAACCGGTATGAGCCCGTAAAGGAGCGGCGTTCCGACGTCCTGAAGGGGATGGGACGCGAGGTTGGAGATAAGTACGGCAACGACAAGTTCGCTCGGTTCGAGCTCACCAAGCTGACGTTTTCCCATTATCCGCATTGAGAACATGAGCGCTGTAAAAAGAATGATGGTCCGTATAATTGATATAGCCATAAAGCACCCCAGATTATTAAATACGTTGCAGGAATTAGTATTTCCGGTAAGGTGAACATTATGAATGAACTGATAATAGTAATTGACTTCGGTGGCCAGTACAGCCACCTCATAGCCCGGAGAGTCCGCGAGAGCGGCGTCTATTGCGAGGTTATGCCGAATACCGCCTCGGTCGAGCGCATTTTTGAAAAAAATCCATCCGGACTGATATTCACGGGCGGCCCGAACAGCGTATACGGATCCAAGTCACCGACCTGTCCTAAAGAGGTTTTGGAAAAGGGCGTACCAGTCCTCGGAATCTGTTATGGCGCCCAGCTCATAGCATATCTCATGGGTGGCAGGGTTTCTTCCGCGCCGGTGGGGGAGTATGGCAGGGTGAAGCTCACGGCCGAAGGGGGCGCCCTGTACAGAGAAGTAAAAAGTGAATCAACCTGCTGGATGAGCCATACGGACTACGTTAGCGAAGCGCCTGAAGGATTTACAGTCACCGGACACACGGAGGACTGCCCATGTGCTTCAATGGAAAACAGCAAAAAGAAGATTTACGCCGTCCAGTTCCACCCCGAGGTTGAGCACACGGACGAGGGGGAAAAAATTCTCCGCAACTTTATTTACGACGTCTGCGGCTGCAAGGGCACATGGGAGATGGGCAGCTTCACAAGGGACGCCATAGCATCTCTAAAAGAAAAGATAGGCGGTAAAAAGGCGCTGTGCGCGCTTTCCGGCGGCGTTGACTCAACTGTCGCCGCCGTCATGCTGCACAAGGCGATAGGGGAAAACCTCATCTGTATTTTTGTCGACCACGGCCTACTCCGAAAAAATGAAGGTGACATGGTCGAGACCATGTGCAGAGAACACTTTAAAATGAATTTTATCCGCGTGAACGCACAGGAGAGATTTCTCACAAAACTCGCCGGAGTCGAAGAACCGGAGAGGAAACGGAAGATAATAGGCGAGGAGTTCATCCGCGTTTTCGAGGCCGAAGCCAAAAAAATAGGCAAAGTCGAGTTTCTTGTACAGGGGACAATATATCCCGATGTCATCGAGAGCGGCAGCGGTGATTCCGCTGTTATAAAGAGCCACCACAACGTTGGCGGGCTGCCCTCCGTTGTGGAGTTCGATGAGATAATCGAACCGCTGCGACTTCTTTTCAAGGACGAGGTCAGGAAGGTTGGCGCTGAACTTGGTATAGATGACGATATTGTCTGGCGGCAGCCGTTCCCAGGCCCGGGGCTAGCGGTACGCGTCATAGGGGGAATAACCGAAGAAAAACTCGCTATCCTGCGGGAGGCGGACGCCATTTTCCGCGAGGAGATTAAAAATGCTGGACTCAGCCGCAAGATTAATCAATATTTTGCCGTCCTTACGAACATTAAGAGCGTTGGTGTCATGGGCGACTTCCGCACATATGATTATGCCGTCGGACTTCGGGGCGTGACAACGAGTGACTTTATGACAGCCGATTTTGCGCGGATACCTTATGAGGTTCTGGAAAAAGTTTCGGCGCGAATAGTTAACGAAGTCAGGCACGTGAATCGCGTACTCTATGATATAACCCCAAAGCCGCCCTCCACAATTGAGTGGGAATAAGTAACGAAGCCCCAAAAGCCTCGGAAACACTGGGCTTTCGGGATTATTATTTGCCTTTTGATAACGGTTTGATAACAAGTGCACTAAACCGATTTGTTTTGTTTTCTGCCAGTGACCAAGTGGCTTGCAGGTACTAGACTTCGGGATAGAGCAAATAAAAACGGTCTTGTTGATTCCTCAGAATCAGCAAGGCCGTTTTTGCTATTTGTTCAGTTCTTTAACCAGCGAATCGCTGAGTTCCTGAGAAGGAACCTTTGCCCATCTTTGCGTGGTATCAAATTCTGGGTATCTGTATCGCCACTGGTCGTAATGCTCTTTGGTGATCTCCCCTGTTTCCAGCTTTATGGCCTCCTGCCGCCAGGCATTAAGCATATCAAACATAGACACATAGGTTGTGCCCCTGTGCTTGTCCAGACGCAGACACACTTCCCCGTCGATCTCACCGATTTTCAGACCGTAGATATCTTCCAGAGCAAATAGGGTGTGCATCAAACCGATTTCACTATCAATGTTAGGCAGATCAAGAGCCTGCGGAGAGACTTCTAAGGCGTTAGCCAGATTGTTAGTCAGATCATCCTTGGGCGTTCGCGTACCTGACTCATATTGAGCCATGCGAATATCGGCAGTACGCTCCGGAAAGCCGACCGCCATACCTAAATATTTTTGTGTCATACCTCGCAGATTGCGAATAAACCTGATCCGCTCGCCAATAGCCATAATAGCCAACTCCTGTCTCATGCTGTCCTTGTATAGACAGCATAGCAAATACGTTTAGGTATGTCAAGAAGAAATAAAACATATTTGTTTAATATTTTTCTACAAACCCTCTTGACTTAAACGAATTAGCTTAGTATAATCAACGTAAGTTAAACTAATTTGTTTAATATCGGGCGAAATATTACAATCAAACGAAAAAGAAAGAAGGTGTTCTGATGGCAGGCAAAATGTTTATGCGTGTGGAAGAAGTAGCTGAGGAACTAGATATTTCGGTGCCCTATGCGTACAAGCTCATCCGAAAGATGAATGAGGAATTGAAGAAAACCGGCTGTATCATCATCTCAGGGCGGATAGACAGAAAGTTTTTTCACGAGAAATTCTATGGAACAAAAAATGAAGCAGAAAGGGGTATCTGATAATGTCAGTATACAAAAATCCGGACAGCGGAACGTGGTATTCCATATGCCGGTTCACAGATTGGAAGGGAGTACGTAAGCAAAAATGCAGTCGCGGCTTTACCACAAAGAGAGAAGCCCTAGAATGGGAACGTGAGTTTCTGATGCAAAGGCAGGCTGATGTGGATATGACCTTTGATAGCTTTGTACAGCTTTATGAGAAGGATATAAAGCCAAAATTGAAACTGAACACCTGGCTGACAAAGGAAAGTATCATCCAGAAGAAAATACTTCCATATTTTAAAGATCGTAAGCTGTCGGAGATCACGGCAAAGAACATCATGGACTGGCAGAATGAGATTCGCAGTTTGACGGATTCGAAAGGCAAATCGTACTCGACAACCTATCTGAAAACCGTTCATAACCAGTTCAGCTGCATTTTCAATCACGCCATCAAATATTACAGTTTGCAGATAAATCCGGCAGCAAGAGCCGGTAACATGGGCAGCGAAGAAAAGAAGGAAATGCTGTTCTGGACGAAAGGCGAATACCTGAAATTTATAGATGCCATGATGGACAAGCCGCTGTCCTATTATGCCTTTGAAATGCTCTATTGGTGCGGTATTCGTGAAGGAGAGCTTTTGGCGCTTACCTCTTCGGATTTTGACTTTGCGGGTAGCAGCGTATCTATCAATAAATCCTATCAACGGCTTAACGGTCAGGATATCATTACTACCCCCAAGACCAAGAAAAGCAACCGCGTCATCAAGATGCCGCAGTTTCTCCGTGAGGAAATGCAGGAATACATCAAGATGTTTTACAGCGCCGGTAAAAGTGATCGGATATTTCCCGTCAGTAAGCACTATCTGAAACACGAAATGGAGCGCGGCTGCAAGGAAACGGGAGTAAAGAGAATTAGAATACACGATATTCGTCACGGCCACGTTAGTTTGTTAATAGATATGGGATTTTCCGCTCTGGCGATTGCGGATCGCGTAGGTCACGAGAGCATTGATATTACTTACCGCTATGCACATCTTTTCCCGACACGTCAGACGGAAATGGCGGAGAAATTAAATTTTGAAAGGGGCTTTTAGTTATGTCATTAAAAAATCGGGATGAAAACAACCGCTGGAGGAACAAGACATTTGACATACTTACCCAAAACCAACCGGATTCGGGCAGGGCTTGGTATGGAAACAGCTTTATAAGTCATATTCTCACCATTGACGGGGTGAAATATGAGCAGCCATCCGTGTTCGACCCATCTGAAAAAGATAAAATTTACGCAAATGTAAAGAACAGTGTCACCGTCTACATCTCAATAGAACAGGGCGAGAATATTGCCTCAATTATTGTGTCGGATGGGAAAGGCAATTACGTCACCATAAGCACAAAATAAGGCAAACCATACGAATTTCAAGCAGAGGAGAATAACGAATGACAAGAAAATTCAATCATTGCAACAGGCTTCGGTAGTTTGTGTGAGAGCATAATGTGGAAGCTATTTGGCTGAAATGAAAAATAAACCTCTTGACTTGTAACGCAAATTGCGTTACAATAAGTCTGAGGAGCTGATCTAATGGAAAAAAACACTACTTTGAACTTGCGGGTCAATCCTGCAATCAAGCAACAGGCGGAAGACGTGTTAAAGCAGCTCGGCATACCCATGGCAACCGCGATAGATATGTATCTGCGGCAGATCAGCCTGACCGGTGGCATTCCGTTTGCTGTGTCTCTGCCCAAGGTTCCGGCCGCCCTCAATGCGGACAATATGACTGCTGCGGAGCTTCGTGCAGCGCTGAAGGCAGGATATGATGATTTTGAGGCTGGGAATGTACGGGACGCTTCTTCTGCTTTTTCCGCTTTTCGGGACAGTCACAGATGAAAAAGTACCGGGTAAAGATTACCGAAAAGGCACTGGTCGATATGGAAGCGATTTACGATTATATCGCTTCCAATCTGAAATCACCCGATACGGCAATGAGACAGTATGATCGCATCGCTGCCGCAATTGAATCGCTTAACACATTTCCGGAACGGTGCAAGCTGTTTGATTCCGAGCCGGAGCGCAGCCATGGTATGCGGCAGCTGTTGGTGGACAACTATTCCGCCGTTTATGTGGTTGGCGAAACGGAAGTTACAGTTTTGAGAGTGCTTTACAGTTCTTCGGACATCAGCGCTAGACTGCGTGAAGGCTGAGTTAAATAACATGCAAACCCTTCGCGCCGCAAGAATAATGCGACCATTGATAACGTACACTTGATAATTTTTAACAGGAGTCCGACAACACCGTATGCGTTGGATAATTGGTATCAGAATGAGCAAATAAGAGTCAACTCCACTAAACAGTATTGTTTAGAACCAGAGTTACCTTGGCGAGTGGGAATAAGTAACGAAAAAGCCGGGAAACCTTGCAAACACAAGGTTTCCCGGCTCTGTTATTTTGTAAGCGTACTAATATCGTACCATTTTTTGAAAATACACATATTTTGGCCGTTTTAACGGTCATTTTCGTACCTTTGCCAACGCAGCGGTCAGATCGGCCTTTGGTACCCGGGTGCCGGATTCATACTGCGCCATGCGTATATCAGCGGCCTTATCCGGGTTTCACGACTGCACTTTTACGTAGCACTCCAGTGCGAGATATCTGATGTCTGAAGATGTCACACGGCACGGAATCCGGTATAATTGTCGTCCGCATCAAAGACAGGTGCATAAACCTTGCCGTCTGTTGACAGCGCAGGGTTTGACTCGACATCCTTTATGAGTCCCTCGGATACATAGAACTCACCCATATGTAATGTATCTTTGGCCCACATGACCCTGATAGGCTCGCCCAGATCCGGGCAAGTTTGGATGCACATCTGCAGGCACAGCTTGTCGGTTTCCATGACAGGGGGAATTTTCATGTAATCCGGCACAAGGGAAGTAATACCGTTTGGGTAGGTTTCTTCGAAAGAGCCTGTGTTCAGCACACGGCGGGTGGTGACGTCTGCATTGCCGAGTCCGTTGAAGTTGCCGCCCGTTTTCGGGGACAGACCAAGGACGCCGATCCTGCAGATGAACGGTTTATCACGATAGTCATACGCACGACCCACTACATTGGGATCCATACCGTCACCGCTGATCTCTTTGCCGATCTGCTCCAGCATCATAACATCTACTTTTTCAAACGGAACATTGGCCATCAATTTTTTTGACAGCAGCAGCAATTCCGGCTCTTCGGTCTCAATACATTCGTTTGGAACTGCACAAATGGTGTGGGTTTTATGGAAAGCGTTTTCAACAATGCCGATTGCAAACGGGATATTACAGTTTTGCAGTGCGACACGGCCAAAGGACGGGACGTTGATGTGCATCAGACTAAAACCACGCTTGTGACAGATGCTGGCGCCATACTGCTTGCCGAGGCCGATTGCCAGCATCTTCATGATTCCGCTTTCGAAGGGACCGTGGAAGTCGGTATGAGGCTTGATCCGAGCAACAGGAACAATGTAGTCGCAGGAAAGCGCAAAGGCATCCAGCCGTACGTCAAGACCTTCTGCCGAAACGCCGATTTTTTCCGTGTCCATGGTGGCGCGGATCTCGCAGCCGCAGCATTCTTCCGTGATGCCGTAATGCTCCAAAATAGCCCGCTGGCCCTCTGCTGTTGCACCGCCATGGCTGCCCATGCCGGGAACAATATAGGGTGTCGCGCCAATACGCTTGAGCTCCTCGGCAAATGTCCGTAAGATCAATACGCTGTTGGAAATCTCACGGCTGGCAGCCGTAAAGCATACTGTGCTACCCGGCTTAATGCGATCCAGCGTACCCTCGCGTTTCAGTGCGGTACGCACTGCCTGTGCAACATCCTCGATGTATACATCCTCCATGTCGTTGAAAACCTTGTGAAATTCAGGGATTTCTGTACCTTGCAGCAGCTTTTTTACAACGCCCATTTTATCACCCTTACTCAATGTGTTAATTCTTTATAGGATTTGGTGGCGGAAAAACTTCCGCCACCAAATCAGTTTGTGTTTGAACTTTTGAAAACATGGACTGTATATTACTGAGGACTGTTCGGAACCTTGCGTTAACCCATTACCATGTTCGGTAAGAACATAATCAGGTCAGGTACAAGGGTTATTAGGAACAGGATCAAGACATACAGAAGTACCATAGGCCAGATCTTCTTTAATAGATCCAGCAAGGTAATTTTGGAAATACCAATGCCGATGTACAGAACGTTGCCGACCGGCGGAGTGATCAGACCGATGACAAGAGCATAAATCATGGTGACGCCAAAGACGATGGGGTCAATGCCAACGCTGACAGCGATAGGCAGGAAGATAGGCGTCAAAATGGTCAGGGCGGGCGTCACGTCCATAAACAGGCCGACGATCAGGACAAAAACATTGATCAGGCACATGATGACGGTGGGGTTGTCGGAGAAAGAGCTGATCATCTCTGCGATCGTCTGCGGGATGCGTGCCACGGTGATGACCGTTGCAAGCGCCTGACAGACTGCAACGATGACCATAATGACTGCGCTGGATTTGGCAGATTTAACGACAACTTTCTTAAAGAGTTTGAAGTTCATCTTCTTATAAATGAAGGTGGACACAAACCATGCGTAAACGCAGGCCACAACACCGGCCTCGGTCGGGGTGAAGACACCGGCCAGGATACCGCCCATCATGATAATGGGCATCATCAGTGCGGGGAATGCGGTCTTGGTCGCGCGCAGCAGCTCGCCGGCAGTTGCCTTGGGCTGCATAGCATAGCTTCGTTTCTTGTTCATGAAAAACCAGGCAACCATACAAATCAGTCCGGTAATGACACCGGGCACAACGCCGCCCACAAACATCTTCGTAACGGAAACGCCGCTGAGCACGCCGAAAATGACCATCGGAAGAGACGGCGGAATGATAGGGCCGGTAATAGAGCCGGCACATACGCAAGCCGTCGAATCCGCAGGATCGTACCCTTCCTTAATCATCAGCGGGAGCATGATGCCGCCGATAGCGGATACGGTCACGACAGCCGCACCGGTCAGGCACGCAAAAATCATACAGGCCAGAATCGCAGCATAACCGATACCTGCCTTGATATGTCCAAGCAGCACGCGGCAGAAATCCACGATACCTTTGGACAGATTGCCGGCATTCATCAGATCACCGCAGAGGATGAAGAAGGGGATTGCCATCAGTGCAAAGTTATTTACGCCGCTATACAGATAAGAAGGTACGATGTTGAACGAGGTAACACCGGAACTGGTTGCCATGGTGAACACTGTCAGCAGAATAGAGAAGGCGACCGGGATTCCGAGAAACAGGAACACGAAAATTGAAATCAGGAAAACGGCTAAAATCATATCGTCTCCCCTCCTTCCTGATCAGATACCGGCTGCTTCCGGAAAATCTGGAACAGCTTGAGAATATTGACGGCCAGCATGATGACCATGGACGCAGGAATGATGGCCTGTACGACGCCATAAGGGATTCTGGTCAACGGGAGCGGATTGCTGATATTGACGATAATCAGTTTCATCATAACTTTGATGGTAATGACCAGCGCAAAGTCCACGAATAAATTTGCGATAATGGCAACAACTTTGCGAGCCATCGGCGACAGCGCGTTAATAAAAATGTCCACCCGAATGTGCGTACCCTCCTTGATGGCTTCAGCAGCACCTAAATAGGTGCACCAGACAAAGAGGATACGTGCAATCTCCTCAAACGAGACGAACGTATAGCTAAATACATAACGAGCGACAACGTTGATAAAGACCAGCACCACCATGAAGACTGTGCCGAAGAACAGGAACCATTCAAGTAATTGCCATAGTGCATTTTGTATTTTCTTCATAGTTTTCTATTTTTGTTCAGGAATCGAATCATGCGCCCTGAAGTTCACGAACCTGCTCAACAGCAGTTGCAAACTCGGGGTACTTTGTGCAGTAGTCGTCGATAACAACGCTGCCGGCTGTCTTGAACTCAGTGCGGTCGGGATAGGTGATCTCAACGCCCTTTCCCTCGAGGGTAACAAGATCGTCGTTCATAGCCTTCAAATAGAGCTCAAGCTGCTTGGCAACAAAGGCGTTGCAGGCTTCCTGAACGACTGCCTGATCGGCTTCGGACATGCTGTTGTAGAAATCGGTATTCAGCACGACAAAGTTCATAGAAATCTGATGGTTGGTGATGGCCAGATAGGGCTGAACTTCATACCAACCATTGGTCAGAAGAGTGGTGGGGGGGTTCTCCTGACCCTCGATGGTACCCTGCTGCAGAGCGGTGAAAACCTCGGACAGAGACATCGTGACAGTAGTGGCGCCCAGAGCCTTGAAGTTTGCAACATAATGTGCGGCCTCTGGGACACGCAGCTTGATGCCTTTAAGGTCGGCCAGCGAATTGATGGGATGGACGTTGTTGGAAATGCAGCGGTTGCCGTTGATGCTCAGACCAAGCAATGTCATGTTGCACTGGTCAAAAGCGTCCTGGTAAATAGCCTTCATCTTAGGATCGTTGTTGACCACGGAGGACTGCTCAACATCATCAAACAGCCACGGGAAGTCAGAAGCGTACAGAGCGGGGAACTGGTCACCCATGATGTTACCGGTGATGCAACCCTCGATCGTGCCCATCTTGACGCCCTCGTTAAACTCAGCCTCGGCACCCAGTGCGTTGTTGCCATACAGCTCGACGGTATAACGGCCTTCGGTGCCCTCGTCGATCATGGGCTTAAGAACTTCAGCCAGTGCTACACTGGTGGGATGAGAGTCTGCATAATAAGTAGCTATTTTCAGGGGGATAGATTTGGTGGAGCTGGAAGTGGAGCCGGAAGCCGTGCCTGAAGTCGTGCCGGAGCCGGAGTTGGAGCTGGCGCAGGCAGCCAGAGTGACGACCATCAGGACCGCCAGGAGCAAGGACAAGAACCGCTTTTTCATTTACATTTTCCTCCTTATTATCTTGAGAGATATTTATTCTAATTCGAGAACCTCTTTTTCAGAAAGTCGTCGAATATGAAACAAGGAATACTATTCAGCTTGTTGGAGAAGTCCTGCGGGCTTTTCCGGATCATGCTGTTTACTTAAAAGAAATAAGCACAATATTTGATCATTGTGCAACAAATCAGCGATGATCTCCAACGATTCTTTATGCTTATCTCACACTCTACATAAACTCGTCGGCGGTGTAAATTCACAATTTTTTCTCGACTCTTAAAAACTTGAAATTACTGCAAGAATTAAGATATTTTCTAACTGGTGGGAAGCAAAGCCGGTCGAAATTGACAAATGATATATATATTGGTTTGACTCCGCAGCAACTGCACAAAATGTACAAAAAACTCGCCTGGAAGTTTGTCTGATATAACCAATATTTTTTAAAAGTTTTAAATAATGTTCGATTTTGTTCATAAATGTCAACAAATGAGAGTGCTAATAATTTGCATGTGATTATGCATAATGCTATAATTCCAACATGCGATAAAGTTTCGGAAGACGATAAGAGGAGAGGAGATGTGATGACCGGACATCAGTATGGCCCGGCGAAAAAACGAAGGATGTCTTCCCGAAACCGTTGAGAAAAAAGTTTAAGAATAATTTCAAAAAACAACAGCGAAAATCTAAGATTTTCGGTAAAATAATACATGAAACAGTTCTTCGGGGAGGGAAAATAATGCGCAATCCAAACAGGAAGCGTGTTCATGGCGGAGATGTTTTTCTGAACACGTTTCGACGCGTGGCGTGCAGCGTGCTGATTCCTCTGTTGTTTATGAGCATCTGTGTTTTCGTGTTTCAGACGACGCAGTCCATCAGCCGACTGGGAGACGCGAATTTGAATGTGCTGACCAAAGAGGATCGAATTGTCACAACTTTGCTGGAGAGCCTTGATAGCAGTATGGTGAATTTGGTTCGGGATCCGACTGTGATTGATTTTGCGATCCATCCGTATTTGCAGGATACGCAGCGCAATGCCAGTATCTGCAAAGTGCTGGAAAATATGGCCGACAACAATTCCTTTATTCTGGAGAGCACATTGATCTCTCATTTCGAACAGCTTCAGCTCACCTCGTTCAGGACCGTTCGTTATGGAATAAGCAAGGAATGGAATGACTGCATTGAAAAGGGACAGACGCTTGAAAGCGGCATGGGGTTCTGGATCACGAACAGGGGGACCGCTCAGGAACTGTATCTCTATCGATCTGTACCCTATGGGTCAATCGGCACGTTGGCAACGGTTTATTTGCGAATTGATGTGCAGGCATTTTTAAATGAAATTACGGCGAATAATGTACAGACGAATTCTTCTGAGCGGACATTTGTTTATCAATCTGACGGCGTGCTGCTGTATTCCTCCGGCGAGGATTCTTCCGAAGTAACCGGAGCTCTTTTTAATTCTCTTGGAAACCGTACATATCAGTCTTCTTTGAAGCTTTTGAACAAAAGTCTGTCTGTTTGTTCCGCTTTCGTAAACCCGGAACTCGGTTGGACCTATTTTATCGTAGCGCCGGCCCTGTCGGCAAACAATAATCTTTTTGCACTGGCTTTGCCGATTTTAATCAGTGTTTTGGCCGCCTGCGGCATGGGCTTGCTGCTGGCCTACCGGGGATCAAAAGAATTGTACCGTCCGCTGGAGCAGCTCGTTGCATCGATACCGGAACCGAGTTCAAAAGAGGAAGGCGCGCGCAATGAATATCAGCGCCTTATGGAATACTACGATGCATTGCTCAATCGGAAGGAGGAGGTTTACGAGCAGGTCCAGGCCATCAAGCCCTTCCTGAGGGAGAAATTTTTGGTATCCCTGACAGAGGAGAAACCCATTACCCTGGACGAAATTCAATACCAGATCAAGATTTTGGACCTCCCATTCCACATAACCAGATTTTCTGCCGTTATGCTGCAAATAGACCATTATTACGAGCTTTCATACTCGGCGGATGAGAAAAAGGATATCAAAGAGCAAATTCGCGCCCTGATTGCGACCCATGATCATAATCCCATCAATTGTTTTAGCGCCGAAGTCAGTGACGAAACGATTTTGGTGCTCTGCAATGATCAAAATGATCAAAATGATCAAATTGACGGGGCGGATGCAATCACCCCGTGGCCCATACATGTCCTGGCTGAGCATCTGAAGTACGAGATCGAGAAAAACTGGCCCATTTCCGTAACGATTGGGCTCGGACGCGTATACCATGAAATCAGGGATCTCCAGACGACCTGCCTGGAGGCCAAACGGGCAATGACCTATAAGCTGTATCGGGGAGTGGGCTGCGTAATCGACTTTAACGATATTGAGGGGGATAACGCACATGTGTACCCGGTTGATTTTGAAATAATGCAGAAACTGCTCAATACGGTACGCGTCGGCGATGAGCAAAATACGCGTAAGCTCCTTCATCAGATGTTCAGATCGTTTGCCGATGCTAAAAAATTCTCACCCGAAAAATTGCGAAGAGTTTTAAGAAATCTGACCGCTGCCCTGTCGGAGGTCGTTCAATCGGCACAGGTTTCCCTGCAGAACGTCAGGCTGGAGGACCTGGAGGTTACGTTGTCGCACAAAAGGACGCTGAGCGATATTGAAGCCTGGCTGACTGACCTCTATTCCCGAACGGCAGCAGCCATAAAGCTGGCGCACTCAAGCAATATTTTGAATAACGCGGAAAAAATAAAACGATATATCGATCAGAATCTGACAAAAGACATCTCGCTGTCGTCCATTTCCGAGTATGTCGGCTACAGTCCGACCTATGTCAGTAAGATATTTCGCCAGCAGTATGGGATCAGCTATATTGATTACCTGAACTCAAACCGTGTTTCCCTGGCCAAGGAGCTTCTGGTCACTACGGAGTTTTCCATTAAGGAGATCGGATTTCAGGTTGGATTCAATAATCTGCAGTCCTATTTCCGTATCTTTAAAAAATACACCAGTACAACGCCGCTTCAATTTCGCGAGGTCTCGACTCCTGCGCAATAACGGCTGTGCGGCGTCGCTTGCTCTTGCAGGATTAAAGCAAAGCGGTCATAATGAACCTGTGGGCGGCGATTCGTTGTCGATAAGCACACACCTGTCGTATTTGCTTCGCTCAGAATCACCGGCGATTTCAAATATTATCTTGTCAACACAGTGGGTGACTGGCGCGCCGAAAGAAAAATCGCCTGCACCGATATTGTGACGATATGACCTTCTCAAGTGACTTTGACGCCGACGAATTTTTTCCCTTGTGAGTTTGGAGTTTCGATTCCTGAATTCGAAAAAGACCAAATACGTTCGGCCTGGGTAAAGGTAAACCGTAACGGGCGTCGTTGTCAATAAGCCGGGTGTTCCCTCTGAATATCGCCGAAAGCCGCGGCAGGAGCTTTATTATTGTCGGAAGCTCGGCGTTTCGGCACATCTTCGAAGGTGCGGCGCGGAAGTGTCACAGCTACTTGGCAGGGCGAATTATGTGTTGTAAATAATGCCTGACAATAGGGAGATGCTGCAATACAGAAGCAGGTTGCTTGAACAGGTGAATAATAAATAATAATTCGGACGGCGGGCACATTTGTGTCCGCCGTCCGTCTGCTTCACCTGCAATCGCGGCTTTTTGCCGCCGCCTTTTTGGCGGCTATTTCTTTTTCTGCCAGCACCTTCTTGTTGTGGATAAGCAAACCGCGGATGCTCTCCCAAGGTCTCCGTTGCCGGAGAGATACACCAACGGCAGATTTTTCTTTGCCTTCCAGCCTTATATTGAGGCTTCAGCGATTCACGCAGTGCAGAGTCGTCATGCTCTGCTTTGGTGAGCCGATATTCCAAGATTTTATCATTTTCCTTTACGATTATCTCTGTTAAATGCCTCCTGTAATTATCTCCGCGTTTTGTCGGAGCGCGGGGGAAAAAACAATGATCCAAAAGGCGCATGAAACTCTAGCTCGTGTTTGGGACGCTAAATATAGACTGATATCGTATATAAATTTTTTAAACATTACCCAAATTTGATATACCCTTAAAAATTCATAGCGGTAAGAAACGCTTTGAGGCGAGAGGCGATTGCCAATGGGATCGAAATACAGGCAGACATGCTGGAAAGAGGTGTAAGCGGTATTGTAGTATATAAACCATTGCGAAACCCTCTGTTCCGTGTTAAAATACATATGCTGATTTGCGTGGTGGAATGTTTGCAGCAAACACGCAAACCCATCGAAATGCCCATAAAGAGCAACCGATTAGCCCCAACTGATAGATTTTTGAT
>JBFWIW010000017.1:5558-16990 GCA_050253535.1 Oscillospiraceae bacterium | reverse complement strand
CCTAAACTGAAAAGTTTAGAAACGAGATTCGTTTGGCGAGTGGGGATAAACGATTAAATGGAGGCGGCGGAAATGGCCATACATGAGGAATGCGGAATTTTCGGAATATACGACAAGGCGGGCGAGTGTGCCAGAAGCACCTACTATGGGCTATACGCTCTCCAGCACCGCGGACAGGAAGCCTGCGGCATAGCTGCTGTAAACGACCTTGAGCTCACCTGTTACAAGGACGCAGGACTTGTCGGCGATACGTTTTCCGAAAAAATGCTCGATGAATTGGGTGGCGTGATGGCTATAGGGCATGTCCGCTACTCAACGACGGGTGGTTCCCGCCGCGAGAACGCGCAGCCGCTAACGCTCAAATACGTAAAGGGTTCGCTCGCGGTGGCACACAACGGTAACCTTGTGAACATCGAACGCATAAAGAGGGAATATGAATATAAGGGTGCGATATTCCACACTACAACGGATTCAGAAGTCATAGCATACATCATAGCTCAGGAGAGACTTCGCTGCGGCAGCGTCGAGGAGGCAGTTAACCGCGCAATGGCGCAGCTCTACGGGGCCTATTCGCTCGTCGTAATGTCATCCAGAAAGCTGATAGCGGCCCGTGACCCATGGGGGTTTAGGCCGCTCTGCATGGGCAGGCGAGGAAATGCGGTTATTTTCGCATCTGAGAGCTGCGCGCTTGACAGCGTAGGTGCGAAATTCGAGCGAGACCTCGATCCCGGCGAAGTGGTCTGTGTGGAGGACGGCGTAGTCTCCAGCATACGCGACAACTGCGGGGGCAAATCGAGTCTGTGCATATTCGAGTATATCTATTTTGCCAGGCCGGACAGTATTATCGACGGGCAGAGCGTGCATGACGCGCGCATTCTCGCGGGCAGATGTCTCGCCCGAGAATATCCGATTGAGGGGGACGTCGTAGTTGGGGTACCCGATTCGGGGCTCATAGCCGCGAAGGGCTATGCAATGGAGTCCGGCATACCATATAACGATGGCTTTGTAAAAAATCGCTATGTCGGCAGGACTTTCATTAAACCGGGACAGGGGAGCCGCGAAAGAGCGGTTAAGCTGAAATTAAACCCGCTGCGAGCGACCGTCTCGGGAAAGCGCGTGATTATGATAGACGACTCCATCGTGAGAGGCACGACTTCCGGCCAGATAATAAAGCTCCTCAGGGAAGCGGGAGCAAAGGAGATACACATGCTCTCCTCAGCGCCGCGCTTCATAGGCACCTGCAAATTTGGAACGGACATTCCGTCCAAGGAAGAGCTCTTCGCCAACAGATATACGGATGAGGAGATGCGTAAGATTATAGGGGCGGACAGTATTGGATTTCTAAGCATAGAGAACCTCCATAAGATAGCGCCGGAATGCAAATGCGGTTTCTGTGACGGCTGTTTCACTGAAAAGTATCCAGTTGACATTGAGGATGGATTGGTATAAAAAATTCGATCCTTTGATATAAATTTGCAGCATAGCGGTAATAGGAACTGGTGCGCAATAACCTCCCGTGCGGGGGAGGCCTATATAACAATTTGTACGCCGGGGAGTATAGGAGGTTATATGAAATTTACAAAAATGCAAGGCGCGGGAAACGACTATATCTATGTAAACTGCTTTGAGGAAAAAGTTGATGACCCATGCTCTCTTTCTAAAAAGTTATCAGACAGGCACTTTGGAATCGGGGGGGACGGACTTATCCTCATCTGTCCGTCGGATATCGCCGACTTCAGAATGCGTATGTTCAACAGCATGGACGGAAGCGAGGGCGATATGTGTGGAAACGCCATCCGCTGCGTGGGGAAATATGTTTTTGACCGCGGAATGACTCAAAAAAACCCTGTGACGGTCGAGACGTTGGACGGCATAAAGGTTCTGCACCTGAATATCGAGGACGGCGCGGTAAGAGCAGTACGGGTCGACATGGGCGAGCCGAGGATTGAATCGAAAGCAGTACCTGTTGCCTCCGATCTGCCGAGGTTTATAGATGTTCCGGTAAATGTGGACGGCAGGATATGGAATCTCACGGCGGTCTCGGTGGGAAACCCACACGCCGTTACCTATGTGGACGACGTTGAGGCTGTCGATATAGAGAAAATAGGACCCAGGCTCGAAAATCATCCGGTGTTCCCGAAACGCGCGAATATCGAGTTCGTTCAGATCATTGACGACAAACATCTGCGTATGCGCGTGTGGGAGCGCGGAAGCGGAGAGACTCTCGCCTGCGGCACCGGCTCCTGTGCGACGCTCGTCGCATCTGCGCTTTTGGGAAAAAGCAAGAGGCATGCGACAGTCATCCTCAGGGGTGGGGAGCTCGACATCGACTGGAGCGAAAAGGACAACAGAGTATATATGACGGGCCCCGCCGAGACGGTTTTTGAAGGGGAAATCACCGGTTTATAAAGCGCTTGGCTAGATATTATCCGGGCAGAGTGCTTTTTGCTGGAGACTTAATTGGAGCCTTTTTTGAAAGCGTATTTTCGGGAAGGCAGGATAGGAGTAGATATGGTAAAGATAAACAACAACTTTTTGAAGCTCCCGGGCGGATATCTGTTTCCGGAAATAGCGCGCCGCGTTAAAGTGTATCAGGCGGAAAACCCGCCTATGCCGCTTATTAAGCTCGGCATAGGCGACGTGACCAGGCCTCTCGCCCCGGCCGTTATAGAAGCTATGCACAAAGCTGCCGACGAGATGGGTTCCATAGAGACCTTCAGAGGTTATTGCGATGAGATAGGTTATGATTTTCTCCGGGAACGCATAGCCGATTTCGATTACAGATCGCGCGGTGTCGATATCGACGCCTCCGAGATTTTTATCTCCGACGGGGCCAAGAGCGACTGCGGTAATATCGGCGACATTTTCTCGGTCGATAACACAGTGGCGGTGTGCGACCCCGTTTACCCTGTATACGTAGACACGAACGCCATGGCCGGCAGAGCCGGAGAGTTCGGAGCAGACGGGAAATGGTCAAACCTCATTTACCTCCCCTGCACGGAAAGGAACGGGTTTTTCCCGTCACTTCCAGAGAGCGTTCCGGATATCATTTATATCTGTTCGCCTAATAATCCGACCGGTACGGCCGCAACAAAGGAGCAGCTTAAGGTCTGGGTCGATTACGCGAACAATAACGGTTCGATTATCCTATACGACTCGGCATATGAGGCGTTCATAACGGACCCCGCAATTCCGCACAGCATATTTGAGATCGAGGGTGCCGAAACCTGTGCAATTGAGTTCAGGAGTTTTTCCAAAACAGCCGGCTTCACGGGGACACGCTGCGCATATACGGTCATATCTAAAAAGCTCCGGCGTGGCGGCGCGTCATTAAACGCCATGTGGAACCGTCGTCAATGTACCAAGTTCAACGGTGTACCCTATGTCGTTCAGCGTGCGGCTGAGGCAGTCTATACCGAAACAGGAAGACGACAGATAATCGAGACTATAGGGTATTACCTCAATAATGCGAAAATAATAAAGACCGGTCTTAGTGAAGTTGGCCTCACCGTGTACGGCGGCAAGAATGCGCCGTATATCTGGTTTAAGACGCCGGCTGGCATCGGCTCGTGGGACTTTTTTGAAAAGCTTTTAAGGGAGGCGTGCGTGGTAACTACTCCGGGAGCGGGTTTTGGCCCGAATGGCGAGGGATTTATCCGCCTGACCGCGTTTGGAAGCATGGAGAACACTATGGCCGCCGTAGACAGGATAAAAAGCGTATTATAAATTATATTATAATCTGTTCACCGGCATCCGCTCCCTTCCGGGGCGGATGCTGAAATCTTGAATCGTGCTGCTGGGATTTGGGCACTGAAAACAGAGCTGTATAAGAATTACCACATATGGAGGTGTAAATATGTGCGGAATAGTTGGATATGTCGGGCGTGAGGAAGCCGCCCCAATACTCCTCGAAGGACTCCACAGACTGGAATACAGAGGTTATGACTCTTCGGGCGTCGTCGTCTCGTCGGGCGGTGCTCTGCACGTCGCCAAGACAAAGGGATATGTAAAGGCGCTTGACGAGATGACGGACAGCGGGCGCGCCATAAAGGGCAATATCGGCCTGGGACATACGCGCTGGGCGACTCACGGGCAGCCTTCGGATTTAAACTCCCACCCTCATGTGAGCTGGAGCGGGAGAATAGCCGGAGTACATAACGGTATAATAGAAAATTATGTAAAGCTCCGCGAGATGCTCGTCTCAAAGGGATTTGAATTCAGGTCCGAGACGGATACCGAAGTTGCCGTAAACCTCATAGAGTATTTTTACGACGGCGACATATTAAAGGCCGTTGCTGAAGCTACGCGCCGTATGGAGGGTTCCTACGCCCTCGGCATAATCTGTGAGGACTGCCCCGGAACGCTCATCGCGACACGTCGAGAGAGTCCATTAATCGTCGGGGTGGGCGACGGTTGCAGCTTTATGGCGTCTGACGTCACGGCGATACTTAAATACACGCGCGATGTGTATTATCTGGATGATGGAGAACTCGCGGTTCTTACCGAGGATGCCGTCAGGCTGTATAATTCGGAACTAGACCCCATAGAGAAAGAACTCACACACGTCGACTGGGACGTATCTGCTGCTGAAAAGGGCGGATATGAGCACTTCATGTTCAAGGAAATTATGGAACAGCCCGAGGCGGTTCGCAAGACCATATCTCCGAGAATTAAGGGTGGAAAAGTGGTCCTTGACGACATAAAACTCAGCCCCGAATATATAAAAGGTCTGAACAAGCTCTATATTGTAGCCTGTGGTTCGTCCTATCATGTCGCCGTCGTGGCGAAGTACAATATCGAAAAGCTCACGCGCCTGCCGGTCGAGGTGGCGCTTGCCTCCGAGTTCCGCTACTCGGCGCCCCTTGTGGATGACCGTACCCTCGTCATATGTATAAGCCAGTCCGGTACGACTGCGGATACGATCGCCGCTCTGCGCGAGGCTAAAAGACTGGGCGCGCGGGTACTCTCAATAGTAAATGTCGTCGGCAGCACGATAGCCAAAGAGTCGGACGATGTCCTTTACACCTGGGCTGGGCCGGAAATAGCCGTTGCCACGACGAAAGCCTACAGCACACAGCTAGCCATAACCTATCTAATCGCCCTCTATCTCGCCGAGGCACGCGGAACGGTCACAAAAACTGGGTATGACGCTATAATATCAGGACTCATTGAATTGCCCGCGAAGCTTGAAAAGATACTCACCGAAAAGGAGAATATACAGTATCTCGCGTCAATCTACTTCAACAACGAGGATGTATTCTTTATCGGGCGGAACATAGATTACGCCCTTTCGCTGGAAGGGTCGCTCAAGCTCAAGGAGATTTCCTACATACATTCGGAAGCCTATGCCGCCGGGGAGCTCAAACACGGCACGATTTCCCTGATTGAGGACGGGACGCTTGTTGTCACCGTTGCGACATACGAGAGGCTTATAGAAAAGACGCTCTCGAATGCCGAAGAAGTGCGTTCGCGCGGGGCCAACATCCTGGCCATCACCACCGAGAGCAAATTAGGGTCAGTTAAGCACATCGCCGACAATATCATAACAATACCGGATATCCACGAGCTTCTTCTGCCGTCGCTCGCAGTTGTGCCGATGCAGCTTTTCGCATATTATATCTCGCTGATGCGCGGGTGCAGTATAGACAAACCGAGAAATTTAGCCAAATCCGTCACGGTCGAATAAAAACACAGCCCCTCGGGCTTCTCCGACAATGGGATTGCATGAAGGATTCTCAGCCGAAGACTTCATGCAAAGTCTTATTTCCGCCGCGTATGTCGCTGGAAATAACGGATTATATTTTATTTCCGCCATGCATGGCGGAAACTCTGCGAGGCCTTTACTTCTTGAATTGCTTTTAATTTTAGCGGAGGTGAAAAGCGCCCCCGCGAAGGAGGAAGTATTATGCTCTATATAGGCATAGATCTGGGGACATCCGCCGTCAAGCTCCTTCTCATGGACTCGGACGGAAAAATTAGGAAAATAGTCAACCGCGAATACCCGATTTCCTTCCCGTACTCAGGCTGGTCGGAGCAAGACCCGGAAGACTGGCTTAGAGAGACGATAACGGGTATTAGGGAGCTTACGGAAGAATGCGATAAAAGTGCAGTTGCTGGTATTGGCATTGGCGGGCAGATGCACGGACTGGTCATCCTCGATGAAGACGACAGCGTAATCCGTCCTGCGATACTTTGGAACGACGGGCGCACCTTTAAAGAAACTGAGTATCTCAATTCCTTTATCGGAAAAGAAAAGCTCTCCGCGCTCACAGCGAACATTGCGTTCGCCGGCTTCACCGCGCCGAAACTCCTTTGGATGAGAAGAAACGAGCCGGATAGTTTCGCGAAGATCAAAAAGATCATGCTGCCTAAAGACTATATCGCATATAAGCTCTCCGGCGTGCACTGTACCGACGTATCGGACGCTTCGGGTATGCTGATGTTCGACGTTGAGCACAAGTGCTGGTCGAGGGAAATGCTCGACATCTGCGGCGTGCGGGAGGAGCAGATGGCGAAGGTCTTCGAGAGCAGCGAGGCCGTCGGTACGCTGACGGGAGAAAGGGCCTCCGCTCTTGGTCTGCCGAACAGTGTAAAAATAGCCGCCGGAGCGGGCGACAACGCGGCTGCCGCCGTCGGCACCGGAACAGTGGGCGACGGGCGGTGTAACATATCGCTCGGCACCTCCGGGACCATATTTATATCCAGCGAGAAGTTCGGAGTGGACAAAAATAACGCCCTGCACGCCTTCGCGCACGCCGACGGGAACTATCACCTCATGGGCTGCATGCTCTCCGCCGCGTCATGCAACAAATGGTGGATGGATGGGATTATTGGCACGAGGGCATACGGAATAGAGCAGAGCGCCATAATGGATGACATGCTCGGCAATAACAACGTCTATTTTCTGCCGTACCTCATGGGTGAACGCTCTCCACACAACGACCCCGCCGCGCGAGGCGTTTTCATAGGCCTTTCGATGGACAGTAGCCGTACGGATATGACGCAGGCAGTCCTTGAAGGTGTGGCCTTTGCCATGCGCGACTCACTCGAGGTGGCAAAGTCACTGGGAATAGATATAAAACGCAGCAAGATATGCGGCGGCGGGGCAAAGAGCCCGCTGTGGCGGAAGATATTTGCGAACGTGCTTAACGTTGACATCGATATCATAGAGGCTGAGGAAGGCCCGGGCTACGGCGGGGCAATGCTTGCTGCCGTTGCATGCGGCGAGTATCCGAGCGTACAGGCGATAGCAGAAAAATTTGTCCGCGTAACGGATACCGTCTCGCCGGATCCCGCGATCGCCGCGCGGTATGAGGAGCGGTACCACAAATTCACGAAGATATATCCGGCGGTAAAAGAATTATTTCCGGAGATAGAGTAAAATTCTAAAACCGCCTTGTTTGAAGGCGGTTTTTGTTTTTGCGGGCAGGTCAAAGCAACAAAATCATAGTTGTTATCTATAAAATTTCATATACACTGGTATATACAGGTTGTGCTTGACAATAACAAGAGTGGTAGAGTATAATCGTTATTGGTTTTATATGGCTCATTTAGTTATTTTGTGAGACTTACAATATAATAAAGGGAGACCGGCAGATGAATATTTTATCAGTTGACTTTGGGACTTCCTCGCTTAAAATGACCCTGATAGACGAAAAGGGTGATTTTCTGCGCGCTGTCAAAGTCGAGTATCCATATGAAGCGGACGATATGAAACTCCAGATCGAGGCGGAACGCATTTATAACGCGTTTGTAAAAGCCTGTGGTCAGCTCACACCCGAGGAAAGAGCCTCCGTCGGGGGAATGGCTTTCTGCGTATTTTCACCATGCCTTATAGCGCTCGACAGCGAAGGAAATCCGCTCTATCCCGCGATACTGCACATCGACCGCCGCAGTTACGCGCAGTCGGAGCGCGCGGTCAAAAATGTCGGCAAAGAGACATTCCACAGGATCAACGGAAACCTCCCGTTTGCCGGCGGTATCTCCTGTACAAGTATGATGTGGATAAAAGATGAATATCCGGAAATATATAAAAAAACGTATAAATTCGGGCACCTCAATACCTTTATGCACCGCAGATTTACGGGCGAGTGGCTTATAGAGCCTACAAATGCCTCCTTCACCGGATTGTATGAGACGCTGAAGGTCGGCGGCTGGTCGGAGGAGCTCTGCCATGGGACAGGCATAGACATAAACAAGCTCCCGGACATCCGACCGACGCTCTCGATGTCCGGATATCTCACCGAGCGCGTGGCAAAGGACACCGGTTTAAAGCAGGGGCTTCCCGTCATCACCGGTTCGAACGACAGTTCCGCCGCCTCCTTCGGAGCGGGCGCCGTCAATTCCGGCGACATCATGAACATTGCAGGCAGCAGCGAGATAATGAACGTTACGGTGGATCATCCCATTCCGAACGACGGTTACTATATTCGTACCTCGGTTGAAGAAGGCAAGTGGCTCTATCTGTCCATAACCTCGGGAGGCTTCTCGATCGAATGGTTCCGCCAGATATTCTGCAGCGAGATGGATAAGAGTTACTTCTATAACGACTATATAACGAGCGTAATAAAGAAAGACCCGAAGCCCTTCCTGCATTTTGCGCCGCATCTCGCGGGCGACCGCCACAGCCTTGAAATGAGGCGCGGTGCATTTGAAGGTTTAACTCTCGATACAACGAGAGAGGACATGCTGCTCGTACTGCTCCTCGGAACATTCGAGCCTCTCGTGAACCTCATAAACCTCAGCAGAACGCACGTGAAGCTGAACCCCGACATCTATCTGACAGGCGGCCTCAACAGCGAGGGCTACCGCCAGTTCAAAAACAGGGTTTTCGACGGCTTCAATTTCGTATCCAAGACAGAATGCTCGACACGCGGTAACTTTAAACAAGCAAAACGTGTGCTGGGATTTTGATAAACCTGAAAGGGGAAAATATAATGAACAAGCAGAAACTCACAGGTGTATTTCCGCCGGTAATGACGCCGTTTGAGGATCAGAAAATCCGTTTTGACGCACTGGAGTTCAATATTGAGAAGATGAACGCCACCTCTCTCGCAGGCTATATGCCTCTAGGCTCTAACGGCGAGTTTCAGGCTCTCTCCGACAGCGAATCTCTGGCAGTCGTTAAGACCGTCAGAAAAGCGATGACCCCTGGAAAGACGCTTATCGCGGGAGTAGGCCGCGAGTCTGCGTATAATACGGTGGAGTTTGCAAAGGCCTGCGCAGATATTGGAATCGATTACGCCAGCGTCCTCACTCCGCACTACTTTGCGGGCAAAATGACCGACGACGCTCTTGCGGAGTATTATACCTATGTCGCAGACAGATGCCCTGTTCCCGTACTCCTCTATAACGCTCCGACCTATGCCTCCAATGTCACTATGTCGGCGGAACTTGTGGCAAAGCTCGCCTACCACCCCAATATTCTCGGCATGAAGGATACCTCCAAGCTCGATATCGGCACATATACGACTGTTGTTCCCAAGGATGCGGAGTTCTATGTTCTTGCCGGCAGCATCAACAAGTTCCTCGATGGGCTCACAAAGGGCGCCATCGGCGGCGTTCTCTCCCTGGCGAACTATATGCCGGAGGAATGCGCACAGATCCAGAAGATATACGAGACCGGCGATAAGGCCGGGGCGGAAGCTCTCTCTTCGAGGCTGAAGGACTTAAGCGCGAAGAGCGCCGGAAAAGACGGCGTCGCTGGTGTAAAGGCTGCGATGGACATCCTTGGATACAAGGGACTCGAGCCCAGACTCCCGCTCAAGGCTCTGTCGGCGTCCGAGTCTGAAAAGATTAAGGCCGCGTTCAAGGAGTTCGGTATCATATGAAGAGAATAGTCGTTTCCCAGAAGATAAATCCCAAGGGTCTCGAGGTTTTCGGTGCGGATTATGATATCGTCTACCCCGAGGGCTTCACTCAGGAGGCTTTTGACACGGAGGTTTTGACGGCGGACGCCATTGTCCTGCGCACGAACCTCAAGGTAAAGGGCGAAATCATTAGAGCCGCCAAGAATCTCAAGGTCATATCCCGCACAGGCGCGGGTGTTGACAACGTCGATCTGCAGGCGGCGAAGGAGTCCGGCGTAATAGTCTGCAATTTACCTGCTTTAAACAACATTGCCGTCGCAGAACATACCGTTGCCATGCTGATGACGATGGCGAAGAGTATGCCGCTGCTCGACAGTGCCGTGCGCAACGGCACGTGGGCAAAGACGAGAAACCTGAACAAGCCGCTTGAGCTTCGCGGTAAAACACTCGGCGTCGTCGGTCTCGGCGCCATCGGCGCGGAAGTCGCCCGCATCTGCTCCATGGGCCTTGGCATGAAGATACTGGCATACGACCCTTATGCCGCGCCCGACAAGTTCAAGGGCTATATCGAGACGAGTGATCTTATGCGCGTTGCCCGTGAGAGTGATTTCGTGACGCTGCATGTCCCGGGCATGCCGGCGACAAAGGGTATGATTAACGCAGATTTTTTTGCCGCCATGAAGCCGGAAGCAATTCTCGTAAACTGTGCGAGAGGCATGCTCATCGACGAGCCCGCCCTTATTAAGACTTTAAAGGCCGGAAAGATCGCCGGGGCCGCGATGGATGCCTTTATCGACGAGCCGCTTCCCGAAGGGCATCCGCTTCTCACGATGGACAATGTCCTGCTAACCCCGCATGCCGGCGCTCTCACAAAGGAGACCGTCATCCGCGCCGCGGTAGAGGCATGCTCGCAGGTGAAGGATGTGCTCGAGGGCCGAACGCCACCCTATGCGCTGAAAATTAAATAAGTAAAATGCGTCTCCCTGAGATACCGGGAGACGCATTTTTTTTGTGCCAAAAAAAGCTTCCGCCGAAACATGCGGCGGAAGCTTCAGGTTGTAAAAAGTCTCTCGCCCTTTTCGCCAAAGCGAAAAGCTTTTGTGGATTTTGCGCTGCGCGGGAGTGACCAAAATCCGCAAAGGTTCAGATACCTGTGCTTTGCAGGGGTTCACTTCCTGCAAAGCACACCTTGCGCGTCTCCTCAGAGAAGCGAACCTGCTTATCAAAGAACAAACGTTCTTTGATAAATTTTTATATTTTGCCTTCCTTGACCTTCCAGGGATACTCGGAGTTCTGGACGGCGTATTTGCCGCCGGAGATTTCAATCTCAACGCCGGTTATGTAACCACAGGCGTCGGACGCGACGAAGGTGATGGGTTTTGCCAGATCCTCCGGCTTTCCAAGACGGTGCAGCGGGACGTTCTGGACGTAGAGAGCTTCGTTTTGCTTGACGGACTCGGTGCTTATCTCGGTCACAATCATACCCGGGATGATGCCGACCACGCGGATGCCATAGGGCGCAAAGTTTGCGGCAAAAGTGCGTGTCAGGCTGTTGACGCCGGCCTTCGATGCGGCGTACAGCGTTCCCTCGGAATGTGGAATCTTCGTGACGTAGGAGGAGGT
>JBFWIW010000017.1:0-5458 GCA_050253535.1 Oscillospiraceae bacterium | reverse complement strand
TCAGTATTTATTCAGGCCATAGGGTGAAATCTGCCTCGGATTTTTCTTCGGGCGGAGGAAAGGCCGGCACCCCAATAATAGCAGGCGTTATAATGGGGACTCTCATAGGCGGTTCTTCGACCATAGGAACGGCAGAGCTTGCATACAACTTCGGACTCTCCGCCTGGTGGTTCACGCTCGGCGGCGGCCTTGGCTGCCTCCTTCTCGGACTTTTTTATACAAAGCGCCTGAGAATGCAAGGGAGGCTCACACTGACGGGAATGATATCCGACGAATTTGGCCCGACGGCGGATGTGTACGCTTCTATTCTCTCGTCGGCGGGCCTTTTTATCAGTATCGTAACGCAGATACTGTCCGCAGCAGCCCTTATGGCCATAATATTCCCGAATATGGATTTTGCTGCGGAGGTTTTCACAACAGTATCGTTTATGGCGGTATATGTGGTTTTTGGAGGCGTTTTGGGAACCGGAAGGGCGGGCATAATAAAGGTTATTCTGCTCTGCGCGGCGGCGCTCTCCGCCGGGGTAATTGTATTACATAACAGCTCTGGGATGGGGGGCCTCTTTTGCAGTCTGGACCGCTCGAAGTACTATAGCTTTTTTGCGCGCGGCGCATGGACGGACGGGGGAGCGGCGCTGTCGCTGATACTAGGGGTTCTTTCCACGCAGACCTGCGCTCAGGCGGTCATATCCGGAAAAAGCGACAGGGATGCGCGGCTTGGCGCCCTGATTACTTCAGTTTTGATGCCTGTAATCGGCGCCGGCGGCGTGCTTGTCGGGCTTTTCATGCGGGTGAATTACCCATATCTCGCCGAGGCCAGGCTCGCCTTTCCGCAGTTTATAATGGACTGTATGCCGCCGCTTCTGGGGGGCATAGTTATCGGCGCCCTTATTATTGCCATACTGGGTACCGGAGCGGGGCTGACCCTAGGTATTGTGACCGTAATTGACAGGGATATAGCAAAGAGGTTAACGCGCCGATTTGATGAACCGAAAAAAGGACTTGTTTTTACCAGGGTCTGCATTATAACGGTACTTTTTGCCGCGGGATTCTTTACGCTCGGCCCCGTTGGAGATACTATACTTGATTTTGCTTTTATGTCAATGGGCCTGCGCGCGGCGGTGATTTTCGTGCCGCTCACCTGTGCGCTCTTTTTCCCGGGGAAAGTGGACAGGCGCTTTGCCATTGCCGCAATAATTGCCGGACCCGCGTGTGTTCTCATATTCGGAACGCTCTTCGACCTTGCATTTGATCCGCTTTTTATCGGTATGGGTGCGGCAATTATCCTGTGCTTGCTTGGTGCGGTTATTAAAAAAAATAAAGCATAGGACCTTTTCTGCCAATTCATAAGGCTGCCGGGTCCGCCACCTGCGTAGCTTTGCGATCAAAAATCCGTCATGTTTTAAGCATAAAATACCTCAGGTAGCACGCTGCTGCCTGAGGTATTTGGTATTATTTTACTCTACGGTCACTGTGCCGTCTGCTGAGACGGTGACGGTCATGCCGGACTGCACATACGCGAGAAACTCGTCTCCGAGGTTGTCAACCGCCGGCATGCATTTGTCCGTCCACACATCGGAGAGTATCGCTCCGGCGGCGGCCAGGGAGTCAATGGGTTTCGAAAACAAAAGACACGCGGGTTGGCGGCCCATCGCCGATGCGCAGAACAGAACCATGCCGCCCGTAGTGGAGCCTATCGTCTGAGGAAGGCACAGGGCTTTTCCGCACATGGGCTTTTCGTAGATTTCGGTATTGTTCTGGTCGGAGCATTTTGCTGCCTTGTCGCCGAACATGAGGCTTTTCTGAAAACTTGCCAGTGTATTGAACCCGGCGCGTGTGACGAGCGCCTCTGCCGTCGCTTCGCCGGGGACTACTGGCCTGCCCCTGAACGTCCTCATATCATTTACCCCCCTTTGTTATTATGGCGAGTATCTCATCGTCCGTATAATACTTCGCGCTGGTATATGTGCGGAGCTTGTTCGAGCCGGTTATGACCGGCATGGAGCTGCACTTTGGGTTGTTCATATACATGAGCGGACAGATAGAACTCGTGACGACACCGGTCGCTTTGAGCCTGGCGGCATATTCCGTTCCGTTGAAGTTCTTTAGGATGGCGGGGGCCGCGGTGAACACCGTGGGGATGAGAACCTTACTGTTCCCGGTTTCGGCAAGGGCCTTTTCAACGCGCTCCGTCCACGAAATAAGCTGGGAAAGCGACATGTGCGGACAGCCCATGAAGCACAGGCGCGGTTTGGCGTCCGGGTCTTTCCAGATGCAGGGGTAACTATCCTTTATTCTGGTGAGCTCCGCATCGTTGATGAAATATGGTTTGGCGCCCTCGGCGATGAGAGACTCACCCTGCTCAATGGCTTCTGGCGTGAGGTTTTCAATGTGATATAGGCCTACAGCGCCGTTCGAAGCGGCGGCGGCGCCGAAGTCCTTGAGATAGGCGCGCACCTCGTCGGTGAGCTCGGTGCCAAGGAATTTGTCCAGCCCTTTTATGTAGGGTACGTCTTCCATCACCTTCATGCCGATGGCGCTGCCTAGGACCTGAGCCTCGGGAAGTTTTTCGGTCCCGATCTCGACGGTCCATCCGGCGCGCCTGCCTTCGTCCGTGAGGAGTCCAAAATAAGGGACACAGCCCGCTATCGAGCCGAAAAGCTCGATTATCCCGGAGTTGCGGTTGCACCGCGCGCCGAGGATGCTGTTTGCATAGACAACGGCAGATGACTCGGCCCAGCTCAGTATATCGCCCTTTTCAGGCTTGTTGCCGACTTCATCCATATAACAGGTGCAGGTGAAGGCGTCGTCGTCCAATATACCTATCTTTTTCAGCTGTTTCTCATAGGCATCCTGCTTTGAGTACATGATCTTAAAAAAGGTGTTCTGCACGAAATTTGCCGGGACATTTTTGTCCAGCGGCCGAGGATCTGCGGAAAATTTCTGCCCGGAAACGATTCCCGCATCTATGAGCTCGTCCATGAGCTCATAGACAGGCTTTATGACGGAAAGTCCGAAACTGGTCACTATGTGGCCGTATCTGCCTGTCACCGGGACCATCTTCTCCGCGCCGAACGCCTCGCCGTACATAACGAGAGTCTTCATTACCTTAGCCATGGCCTCGCCTTTTTCTCCGTTTAAAACGGCCTTCTGTTCCTTTGTAAGCTCCAAGATCGATACCTCCCTTACAGTTTCATAGCCAGATTGTAGGCGGCTCTTGTCGCCTCAAGCACGCGTCCACCCGCGAAGCTGTCGCCGATATTGTACAATTCGGGTGCGGCGTGCTTTGCCTGCAGCTCGTAGAACAGACTGTCGTCAGGCCTTCCGCCCATTGCGAAGACGACGAGGTCGGCGGGGAGCGCCTCTGTGCAGTATTCGTCCTTAATCTTTGGGGCGAGCGGGTTCTCAATATTTTTCGGCAGGATGGGCTGCCAGGTGTTGTAGGGGTTTGGCACGTTTTTGTGCCTGTTGCGCGAGATGATGACCTTGCCGTCCTCAAAACCGGTGACACGCGCCATGTTTAAAAGCTTTACTCCGTTTTCCTGCATGTAATGGATGAGGTGCCCCCGGTTTGCAGTGCACGCGCCATCCATGATATAGGGGAGCATCTCAACAACAGTTACATCCTTTTTATGCTCGAAACTCAGCCAGTAGGCAGTCTCGCAGCCTACGACCCCGCCGCCGATGACCACGGTCTTCTGTGCGTCTCCCAAAAGATCGGGGTTTGTGAGGAGGTCAACGGCCTCAACCGTTCGGATTTTGTCCATCCCGGGCATGGCGAGCTTAAATGGCTTTGTGCCGATGGCGGTGACGATGGTATCGTAACCTTTTTCCTTAAGATCGTCCGCGGAAACCGCAGTGTTTGGGAAAAACGCTATCCGGCCGTCGCCGACGGCCTTCCGGACCTCTGATTTCAGGTATATGCGATAGTTGTCAAAATCAAATTTAATTCTGGGCACACAGCCGGGCAGCATTTTTCCGCCCACTTCCGCACCCTTTTCGTAGAGGTCAACCTTATGTCCGCGCCCGGCAGCCTCAAGGGCAAGTCTGGCGCCTCCTGGGCCCGCGCCGATAACGGCAATATTTTTCACTTTCTCGGCCTTTGGCGGGATTTCTGGCAGCGCATGCTCAAAGCCGGTGCGGGCATTCACCGCACACTGGGGATGGCCGCCATCCACGAATTCGTTAATGCAGCCCTCTTGACAGCCGATGCAGGGGCGTATCTCCGAAACCCTGCCCGAATATGCCTTGTTTGGCCACTCGGGGTCGGCCAGGAGCGGGCGGCCCAGCATGACCATATCGCACATCCCGTCGCGAAGGGCCTGTTCCGCTACATCAGGGTAGCCCAGCTTGCCGACGGCGACCACGGGCACGGGGAGGCCGGAGTTTGAGAGTGTGCCTTTCTTTGCAAAATAATCCTTAACGGTCTTTGACACGCCGAGGAAGCAGCCCGCGGGCATACCGGCAGGCGGATGCGGGAGCCACCAGTTGTCATAGCAGCCGAGGTCGACATCAAATATATCAACGCCGGCTTTTACGAGGTTTTCCATATAAAGGAGCGTCTCTTCCACCGTGCGGCCATTCTTGAATTTTTTGAGTGCCTTCTCGTCCATCGTGTCACCATAGGTCTCGTTTAAGGCGAGAGAGAGGTCGATACGATACATAACGGGGAAGTTCGGGCCGGCACGGCGGCGCAGTTCCTTTACGATATCGAGCCCGAAATTTTGCCAGTCCGAAAAGCGGCCCAATTTACGGCGGTTGAACGCGGGATTTGTCATCTGTTCGAGCAGATACCCCTCATGCCCGTGCAGATATACCCCATCAAGGCCGCAGGCCTTTGCGTCGGCGGCGGCCTGTCCGGCGTTTTTAATTATCTTTCTGAGCTTATGGTCGGAGAGAGGCAGGCAGGGTATCTGTGATATGTAGAAATTCGGGTTCAGGGAGGCTGAGTTCGGGAATTTGAGCTCATTCACAAGGCACTGCGGATTTCCGACCCTGCCGAGGCCCGGGGTCAGCTGAATAAATATGCGGCTGCCATAATTGTGCACCCCCTGCGCGAGATCGCGCCAGCCGGACTGTACGGTGCGGCTGCGGTCGATTCGTGGGAAGTACGAGAGTTTTCCCATTTCGGTTATCGAGTTGTCTATTCCGTGGCTGACAGGGATGAGCCCGGTGGTCAGAAGACCCGCGCCTCCCTTTGCGCGGGCGAAGAAATACTGCAGCATCTTATCGCTAGGGCGGCCCGTCTCCTCGCACATATCGATGTTGCCCATAGGCGCCATGACTATGCGGTTTTTCAAGGTGAGCCGGTTAAAGCGGATCGGGCTGAAAATTGAGTCGTAGGGATAGAGTTCCTGTGTCATTCGGCCCATGGCCGAGGCGGATTTCTTTTCGTCCCCGGCCCAACTGCCGTAGCTGCTCACGAGGTTTTGAATAAGTCCGTCTTTTTTCATATTGG
>JBFWIW010000016.1:0-43775 GCA_050253535.1 Oscillospiraceae bacterium | reverse complement strand
CCGTCTCCCTCACAAGCGAAATCCGTTTTTTAAGCGTTGCTCGTGGAAAAACGCTAACCGCCGAGGCAAAGTGCCTCAAGTCCGGCCGCACCTCCTGCGCGTTCGACGTGGCTGTCACCGACGAGACGGGTACGCTAGTCGCAACTGTCTCCGCTACCGGGTTGCGGCTTGGCAAATAGACAACACTTGAACTTAAATGATTTCGAGACAAAAAAGGCGCCCTCTCGGGCGCCTTTTTTCTTAATATTCTGGAGAGATATTCTCTGTTATTTGGAGAGATATCCGCCGTCCACGGGGAGATTTACACCTGTAACATAGTCCGAGGCGTGGGATGCTAGGAATATGGCGGCTCCCTTAAGATCATTGCCATCGCCCCATCTGCCGATAGGAATGCGATCTGTTACCTGTTGATAGCGAGGCTTGGAACGATCAAGGAGCGCGGTGTTCATCTCTGTCGCCATGAATCCGGGGGCTATGCAGTTTGCACAAATACCAAATTGGGCGAGGTCGTTTGCAAAGTTTTTGGTCATCTGAGTGACGGCGCCCTTACTCGCGGAATAAGCCGGGACGTTCTGGCCACCGAAGAAAGCTGTCATGGAGGAAATGTTAATTATCTTGCCATAGCCACTTTTTAACATCTCCCGCGAAGCCATCTGGCACAGATAGAACGTCGCGTTAAGGTTTACGGCGAGGACATAGTCCCAGTCTTCCTTTGTGAACATGTCGCTGCGGTTTCTTCTGTTGACGCCAGCCGCGTTCACCATGATGTCAAGCCCGCCGCCCAAAAACTTCATCGCCTTCTCAAACGCAGGGGCCAGATTTTCCTCGGCTGAGAGATCGGCCTCGACGCCATGACAGACGAATCCCTTCGCACAGTACTCATCGGAGACATCGAAAACCTTGGTGCTCGAACCCACGATGACGACCTCGGCTCCCGCCTCCATGAGACCCTCGGCAATACCGCGGCCCAAGCCACGCGTTCCACCGGTGACGATTGCCTTATTCCCGGTAAGATCAAACAGATTCATATTCCTTCTCCTTTTCCATATTTAATCGGGAAACCGAATTATACTACCTGGTGGGCAATAGGTTCGCCCTTCACTATCGCAGCGCAGTTTTTGGCACAGACGATACCAACTGCGTTTATCGCCTCTCTGGTGTACATTCCTACGTGCGGTGTTATGATAACATTATCGAGCGTGAGGAGCGGATTGTCCTTCTCGACCGGCTCGGCGACAGTCACGTCCAGCGCCGCACCGGCAATATGTCCGGAAACGAGCGCGTCATAGAGGTCCTTCTCGTCAACTGTGCCGCCGCGGGAGGTGTTTATGATATAGGCGCCCTGCTTCATCGCTGCCATTTCGTGGGCGGAAACGATTCCGCGCGTCTCGTCTGTCAGCGGCAGGTGGAGAGACAGGAAATCGGCGTTTTTGATTGTCTCCTCACAGGTAGTGAGGGTGACATAGCCTATAAATTCATCCGGCACTTCCTTTACATAGGGGTCATAGGCCAAGACCTTCATACCGAAGCCGTTTGCCCGCCTTGCCACATTCTTCGCAATAGCGCCGAAACCGAGAAGACCCAGCGTTTTATAGCAGAGGTCGCGGCCTGTAATTGACTTCCAGCCGCCTCCCTTTACGTTCGTGGAAGTGGAAACAATGTTGCGGCAGGCCGCGAGCATGAGGCCTATGGCCAGATCGGCAACCGCGTTGGAGTTTGTGCCGGGGGCGTTGCAAACTTTGATACCCATCTCCTTCGCCTTCTGGAGTGGGATGTTGTCCACGCCGACGCCGTGCTTGCAGATAATCTTGAGCTTTGAACACTTCTCCAAAACCGAGGGGTCAAATGGATGCGCGCCGATTATGAGCGCGTCAAATTCCGGGACGATACGGTCAAACTCGTTCTGGTCAAAGTTTTTTCCCTTGCTTACGACCTCGTAGCCTGCCTCCGCCAATATATCGACAGGGACACTGTCGATACTCCCGAACGAGCGGGAGGTTATGAGTACCTTTTTCATTTTGTGGACCTTCCTTTAAGCATTTTTTACACTGATTATCTTTTTAAGCCCCTGAACACCGTAGCTCTTACCGTCCGATATCGGCAGCCATACGACATCTTTTATATAGGGGCTGCCGTCGAATACCGCCTTAAATGCTCGGAACATATACTCGTTTGAGACAATGGCCGCGGTGTCACACCCCTGCCAGAGGCTTTCACAGTAGTATTCGAGAGACTCCCTCACGCAGCCGGAAATGGCTCCCTCTGCATAGGAAAAACGGTCGTCTTCCGTTCCGACGTTGAACAGGCGCATAGCATGGCAGATGTATATGGCCCGGGAAAACCCGAATTTCAACAGATTATCGACACCTTTTTTCACCTGTTCTGGAATAAGCGTAACGTCTTTCTTCGAGAGAATGGGTGCCATGATCGTCTCGGTTTTGAGTGCATGGAATACTTCGCCCGTAAGATTTGAGATTATGCCCTTAAGGTCACCGTTCATAACATTGACAACATGGGTATGCGAGCCGGGGAGGATCAGCGCGATATTGCGGCTTTTTGTGGCTTTTTCAAGATCGTCCAGCGTTCCGAGTATCTCTATTTCCTCGCCGCGCATGTTGTTCACATATGCGATATCCTCGCTCACCGTCTTCATCCCCGGTACAAGGTTTATCGTCCTGTGCAGGAGCTTGTCCTCAAAGTGAGGATATACGTTCTCTGCGAAATCCTTAACCGTCACAGGGAGCGTGAGATGGGGTATCTCATGCAGCCCATATGGGCTGGTAAGCATACCGGAACCATAGATTTCTCCTATCTCATCCTCATCTATACCCGACTTCTGAAGCATCTCGTCGTATAATTCGCGAAGGGCGCGGATAACAACCATATTGCTGCCTTCCATAGCGGAATTGCGGGAACCGATCGGGCGCTTTGCGGTAAACAGCACATTAAACGCCCCATCGAGGAGATATATCCTGGAATTTGTCGTGCCGGAATCATAATATACGATATATTTTTTCATATCTTTCTCCGGAGTCCTTTGTGAAATTCAGGGCCGCTCAGGATGTGGCAAGTGCATCGGTATATTCTTTTGCAATGGCGGTTATTTCATCAAATCTGCCCTCGGCAACCAGCTTGGGGCTCACCAGATTTCCGCCGACACCCACGCCCACAGCTCCGGCTTTTATGAACTCTGCACAGTTCTGGGGATTTACGCCGCCGACCGCCACGACGGGGATATGCTTCAAGGGCGCCTTTACGGCCTTAATATAGCCGGGGCCGAAAACGCCGGCCGGGAAGAGCTTCACGATATCGGCGCCGCATTTATATGCAAAGGCGGCCTCTGTCGGCGTCATCGCGCCCGGGATGGAGATGAGGCCGAGTTTTTTTGTCTCTTTTATAACCTCTTCGTCGGTGTTCGGGGAGATCATATACTCCGCACCCGCTTCCGCCGCCAGGCGCACCTGCTCCGGCGTCATGACCGTACCGGCACCGACAAAAACCTTTTCTCCGAGGCTTTCTTTAATTTTCGCGATGGACACCATCGTCTCCCCGATCTTTTCGGGGGCGGATTGGTCGAACGTGACCTCGATACAGTTTATACCGCCCTTATACATGGCTTCGGCAAGCTTAACCATACCGTCCGTTGGTATTCCGCGGACAATAGCAACGATCTTACCATTAAGAATTGCTTCAAGTACTTTCTTTGACATGGTTTTCCCTCCTGAATCGTTTTCGCAGACTGATTGTTTTTAGCCTGTCTCTGCATATTAACACTGTTCTATTTTATCCCTTTTTTTCGATGTTTTCAAGTACACACAAACAAATAGAGAAGGCTGCTGTAAATTCATTTACAACAGCCTTCTCTTATTCGGTACTAATTTGCCACTATAACTCTTACCATTCCGCCTGTCTGAGGAGTTTTATCGTAATAGGCCGTCAGGTCATCGGAGTAAGTCCTTGCCTCGGAAAGTGTCACGCCCCACGTATCGGTGTCCTCAATATAAACTACAACATCGGACGCTATGGGGATTGTTTTACTCCCCACAATCACGCAGTCGCCGCTGAAATCGGAACGAGTACACTTAAGGCTTGTAAGCAGCACATTTTTTATTGCGCGCACACCGTTGCTGGCAACACCGCCCCATTCACCCTCGCATGAGGAGTTAGCGGAGGAGTAAATGTAATACGTGACGCTGTCCGCCGAATTAATAACGCCGATAGCGCGATTTTCCGATTCTAGGTCGCCCTCCCCCGTCGTCACTGTGCCGACTGTGAGCTTGCCGTATTCATAGCTTCTTCCCGTAGCATCGTTAAGCACTAAAACATTGACCCTGCCCTGCGCATCATAGGAGGCATGTAACACATTTCCAGATGTCACGGCAGACGACGGGATGTCAGAGAGAGAAATCTCCTCAACACAATCTCCCGCCACGCTGTCGAATATTCTGCAAACCGGAGAGAGCTCGGCCGTCCCAAGTGTCTTTGCCTCAACATCGAGCTTTTTACCAGGGGCTGAAAGATTGTATTTCGTTATCTGAATATAGCCCGGCTTTACACTCGTGACGTTCACAAGATATCCGGCCGTCTGAATTATAGACATTTCGCTGTTCGACAGAGGGGCCGTCAGCGTTAGCCCGGAGAGGAACTTTACAGTCGCGGTGCTGCCGGAGAGCTTCTGCACATAGGCTATCGGTGCCGTCTTATCAGATGAGCCGCTTATTACAGACGCTACGCGGAAATCATCGGTAAAAACAAAAGTTACCCGGGAGCTCTTAGAGAAATTCGCCGCCTCGCGCTGCGCCTTTTCGGTAAGCGTAAATTCCTTGCCAAACATTGTTATCTTTGTCGGGGTGTCAAAATTCGGATAGGCAGACTCATAATAGCCCGTGAGCCGAAAATCTGTGGCATAAAACGTCCTCGTAGACTTGCTGTATGTAACGACATCTCCCTTTGCAAGCTCAGATGCCGAGGCCTTGGCTCCGTTTTTATATATTGTGTAGCTGTTGTAAGAAGAGAGGCCAAAAAGCGAGGAAAGATTTAACATCGTCGATGGAGCTGAGGTCAGGACGACCGCCTCGTCATCAGACGAGGCGGAGACCCCGGCCGTAACAAGGATACATTTACCTTTACTGTTTGAATACAGATCTACGGTGGATCCCGCGGGTATATCCAGCCAGCTGTCGGCGTAGCTGCCTTCCTCGCCGTCCTTATACATGGCGGCACCCTCTTCTATGTAATATTTTATACCGTCGGTCCCTAAAATATAGGTATACTGTGTTGAAGATACCGTGACACCGGTTTTTGTGTACGCATCCTCAGTTGGTATCGCCGACAAAGCTTTGCCGCTACTACTGAAAATAAGGTCGCATGTCCTGCCGACGATAGATGAATCCATTTCGTCTGCTGTTGCGAGCTCTAAGAGCGAAGTCCCGTCAAATACTTCGATCGTATCGCTTCCAACAGCGGCGATAAGCAAAGATTGTATAACCAAACTGTAGACTGTGGAGGCATAGTTATCTCCGCTCGTTGTATCGCATCCCAGAAGGTTCACAAACATCTGCGCGGCCTGCGCACGGGTAATACTATCTCCCGCAGTAAGCGCGATCCCCCTCAAAAGTCCGCAGGACTTTGCCCCTGCTATGTAACCGACCGGCCATGCGAGAGAGAAGTCTGCGTCCTTATAGCCGAGCATTCTCATAAGAATAGTCACGGCTTCGCCGTATTTTATTTCTCTCTCCGGCCTGAAGCTGCCATCGCCTACGCCATATATCATGCTTTCTGCTACAGCTAGGTGTATGTATCCAGAGGCCCAATAAGCCCCACGCACGTCGGTAAAAATACTGCGCTGTGCGTACTGCGCCGCTTCGCCTGAGGCATTCATGGCGCAGACCGCCATCTTGCAGAACTGCGCTCGCGTGAGCGTTCCGTTAGGATCAAACTTTCCATTTCCCATCCCGTTAACGACTCCGAGCTCCATTAGTGAGGCCACGTTGGCGGCAGTAGTATCATCCGTCACATCAGAAAAGGACGCAGCCGCCGAAAGCGGCAGCATGCCCAAAATTAAAAGCGCCGCCAGCACTGTGCAAAGAAATCTTTTCATATCTTTTCCCCCTAGTATTGCTTGTTTAGGATAACTCCAGGTGATTTTTGCTATTCCGCTCTCAGCGCTTCGACGGGCTGTAGGCCCGACGCGCGGATGGCCGGATACGCGCCGAAGATAATGCCTATTAAGACCGATATTCCCGCTGCTCCCACCGCTATAACCATACTTGGGAACAGCGTGAGGTCGAATATGACTTTGCCTAGAACGATGGTCCCCAGCGTCCCGACGCCTATACCTATAAGTCCGCCCACAAAGCTCAAAACGCTCGACTCTATTAAAAATTGACTCACAATCGCCTTCCGCTCCGCGCCGATGGCCTTCCTTATGCCGATTTCCCGGGTGCGCTCCGTCACAGTCACCAGCATTATGTTCATTATACCGATACCGCCGACCAGAAGCGCTATCCCGGCTATACCGCCGAGGACAATCTGCAGCATCTTCGTCTCCTCGTTCGACGACTCTATGTATGTGTTAGCACTGGAAACATCGTAGTAACCGTTATCCTGAGTAATTTTTGAGGAAAACCACCCGCCGAGAAGGGAAATGACCGTTTTTGTACTCTCGGCGTCCTTGGCCTTCACAATAAACTGCGTTACCTGCATATCAGGCTGCAGGATCGTTTTCAGAGTATACGGTACGACAATCTGGCCGTCGTAATACTGGTGCATCCATGTGTTATCATCTTCGGCAGAACCGTCTTCAACGGGATACATGGCCTCGTAAACGCCGATGACTGTAAACGGCTCACCATTAATTGTAATTACCCTATCTACCGGGTCGGCGTACTGGAACAGCTGTTCCCGCACATAGTCCCCTATTATACAAACCCGGTTGAGATTTTTCACGTCGATATACGACAGGTCACGCCCTGAACTAAGCGTGTTGTTGGAACAGACGGTGTATTGCTCATTTCCCAGATATACCTGCGTATCTGACTGGTTGCCATTGATTTTTTTCGTGCCATACTTCACCGTCATCCCCCAGAGGCTCTCCGCCGGGGTTACGCCGTCTATATAGTCTCCGAGCGTGAGGCAGTAATCAAAAAGGCTGTCGGAGAGGTCTTTGCTTGTGTTATACACATAGTAATTGACAGTAATCTTGTTCTGCCCTTGTTTTGCCCAGTATTCCATCATACTGTCACGATATCCCTGCACAAGCGATACGAGGATAATAACCGCGGCAACACCTATAATTATACCCAGCATCGTCAGGAAGGAGCGCCCCTTTTTCGCGTTTATAGATTTCAGGGACATGCGGAAGGACTGCTTAAGATTCATTCCGTTACCTCCCCTACTCGCGTCTCACAAACAGCGGGATGAGCGCTGTCATACTCTATTTTTCCGTCTTTTACGCGAATTGTTCTGTCGGCCGATCCCGCTATATTGTTGTCATGCGTTATAAGAATGATGGTGGACCCGGCCTCATGAAGGACCTTGAGCATTTTTATTACATCCTCGCTCGTCTTGCTGTCGAGGTTGCCGGTTGGCTCGTCCGCCATTATTACCGGCGGATGCGATGCGATTGCGCGGGCTATGGCCACGCGCTGCTGCTGGCCTCCGGACATCTCAGATGGAAAATGCTTCGTCCTGTCCCCCAGGCCAACGCGGAGAAGGGCATCCTCCGCATACTCCCTGCGTTCGTCCACACGGGTTCCGCGGTAAATCAGAGGGAGTTCAACATTTTCCAGGGCCGTCAGCTCAGGTATGAGGTTAAACCCCTGGAAAATGAAGCCTATCTGCTTGTTGCGCACGCGTGAGAGCTCTTTGTCCGTAAGCTCCGTTATCGCCTGCCCGTCAAGATAATATTCGCCGTACGTCGGAATGTCGAGACAGCCCAGAATATTCATCAACGTGCTTTTCCCGGAACCGGATGCTCCGATTATGGCAACATACTCTCCTCTTTCAATGGTCAGCGTTACACCGTTCAATGCACGCACTTCGCTGTCCATTTCCTCATTGTATATCTTATAGACGTTCTGTACATTAATAAGGCTCATCGCATTCACCCTTAGCCCACCATAATCCCGCCGTTGTCCCAGTTGTTGGCGCTGTCAGTCATATACTGCGTGAATACCTCAGTACCGTCTTCTATGCCGCTCTTGATCTCAACGACGCTGTCGTCAGAGAGGCCGGTCTCAACCAGAACCGCAGAGAATCCCTCGGGCACTATTCCATCCGGGAGTTCCACCGCGCCGGGGACATCCTCTCCCTTTATAAATACGCAGGTTCCCATTTCAGTGTTCTTGACCGCCTGCGTGGGAACGAGGATACAGTCGTCTGACTGGCTGCCCGCTATACTATAGGATAAATACATTCCTGACATCAATGCGCCATCTGCGTTTTGTATCTCTATTTTCGCCGGGAAATAGGAAACCCCGTAATTATACTCGCCCTCCAGGCTTACAGACACGACCGTCCCTGCGTATGAGGCCCCTGAGCCATAGTCCGCAACAATGTTTACAGGCATGCCCACGGCGACCTTCGAGACGTCCTGTCCGTCTATCTGCGCTTCCAGATACATCAAAGAAGTGTCCGCTATCGTTATTGCCGATGTGCCGACAACTATCTCCTCGTTAGGATAGAGTGTGCAGGACATTACTGTCCCTGATATGGCGGCCTTGGCACTGAATCCGTCGAACTGTTCCTGCGCGTCTTCAACAGCTTTTGCCTTATCGTCATAATCCGACTGAGCCGACTCAAGTTGGGATTTAACGGACCTTAATTCTTCGTCTATGGTGTCGGTGTCGAGCTTTGCCAAAAGCGTGCCGGCGGTGACCTTCAGGTAATCCTTGAGGTTAACGGTTATTGCGGTACCGGAGGCGCCGGCTACTATGTCCTTCTCCTGGAAGTTTTCGAGTTTTCCGCTCTCATACGAATACAGCGTCTCGCCCGTGGATGAAATCACCGTGCCGGAAGCGGACATTCCAGCTGTCAGTGTCCCGGGATTGTCGGCTACAAACTTGACCTCAAAGAGCTTGCCGCCCTCGTCGGAAATACGCTCAATCATAGTAACACTCTCGACTGTGGCGTCAAGTGTCGACATTGTCGCGGGGACGCTTATGCTGCCTTTCATGCCGCTCTTTATTTCTGCCGCATACGCATAGCTGTAATACTGTGTGAGACGAAGCTTTGAATCATCAATGACCTTTGCAATAACTGAATCTTTAGAAACAGAGTCGCCTACCTTGATACTTGAGGACGTTATTTTCCCATCAAAAGGTGCGGTTATGGTAAGCTTTTCCTGGGATTCATACAGGTCCGTAAGCTGCTCATTCAAGTCATCAAGGCTCTCCTGTGATGACTGCAGGGCCTCTTTCGCATCGTCCAGCGTCTCCTGCGCCTCTGTCGGGTCTACGGAATAAAGCAGCGTGCCTGCCTCGACATATTCTCCCGTATCTACAAATACTTCTTTGACGAGGCCCTTCTGCGTTGGAGCTATAGTCTCTGAAGACGCGGGCTGAACCATTCCGCTGCCCTCTATCATCGTGGTGATGGAACCGCGATAGGCGAAATCGGTCATAGGAGAATAATCGCTCTCCGGTTCTTTAAACAGCTTTACCAAGCCGAATATTATGGCCGCGAGGACAATAAGGGTAATTACAATGGCAATTATCCTCTTCCTCGTCTTCTTTACTTTCTTTACTTTCTTTTTTTCAACGCTTTGAACAGATTCCTGAATTGCTTCGCTCATATGTACTTCCCCTCCATGAACATTGCCGATATCCGGCACACCTTTGAACTGTATTATACATCATAATACAGTTGTGTCAACCGTTTCGCCTTTACATAATACTGCAATTTGACGTTTTGAAAAGCCCCTGGTTCCAAAATTAACCAGACTGTAATATATTGTAATCGAATATTAAGAGAATTTGTAGGCTAAAGACGCGAAAGGGAGCGGACAAAAGTCCGCTCCCTTTCGCGTCTTTAGCGTTTATATAGAGGAATATTGTTAATTTTAAAGAGCCTTTATATCGTTTTCTAGCTCGGTATACGCATCGCGGAACTGATCGTAGAACGCGATAAACGGGGGGAAGGAATAGAGGTCGTTCCAGGAGAGAAGGCCGTCCTCAGGAAGCGCATAAGCCTGGCGGAACACCTTACTCTGCATGAGAATATTCATAATCTCGGGATCAACAGGTGTGTCGATATCGGAGCAAAGGGGTGATGGGTTCTCATCGAACTCATTAATCTTATTCGTAAGTGTGGTTATGGAAATGGGAGCCCCGTCCGCCGGAGCGAGGGAGTTTGCTATCGCCCACGGGCCTCTCACGGCAGCGGTCATTATAGAGACATACTTGTCATAGCCTTTGGCGCGGAGATTTCTGTAAGACTTGCGTATGACGGCCTGAGCCGCGTGGCGGCCGATTTCCTTGGCGTTGGGAATACCCAGGGACTCGAGATCGACGCCGACTTTGTCGTCGAGGAGGCCGCCCATAAGGACGACGAAGCCGAACCTCTTCTGTGCGGCAAATATCTCAGCGAACTTCTCGTGCTGGGTGACGGTGAAGTTTAACGTCATGCAGAGTTTATAGCCCTCCGCAGCGAGCACTCTTGCTGCCTCAAGGCCATTTTCGACGGCGGGGAGCTTATATACCGCGTTAGTGATGTCGACCCCGAGCTCCTTCTTGTAGGATTCATCCCAGAAACGGATCTGCTCGATCATCTTCTTGGTGCTGTCTGCCGGCTCGATGTTGCGCGGGTCAGTCTGAGTACAGACGAAACCCCATTCGCCGTGGGACGCCTCAAAGATAGGACGCAGTTCTCTCATACTGATGGAGTTGATCTTCGTAAAGATAAGGGAGGTCATATCGGTCACGGATGCGCCGGGATTCTCGTTCTTTATGTCCTTCAGAAGCTTTGCATAGATCTCAGGGCAGTCTTTTTTAAAGGCGGTTATCTTGCAGGGGTTTGAGGTGACCCATCTCGCGCCGCGGCGCAGGGAGTGTGTCAGGTTGGTCGCGTAGTCATGACCCCAAACGGTGTTTAGCTTACCCTCAATGCGGAGTTCGCACATTTTCTTAATGCTGCTCTTCGTTATCTTGCCAGCCTCTTCGACTGTCTCGTTATAGAGCTTCTCTCCGCCGAGTTCTTTTGCCAGGGAGAGGAACTTCTCTATCTGGGCGTCGATGCCCGTCTGGTTCAGGCTGCCTTCGGCGATAAAACCCGCGAGCTTCCACTCGCGAAGATAGGAACCAAGGTCGAGGGCAATACCCGCGGCAACTTCGGCAGCTGTGGCCCCTTCAGCCTTCAGCTTTTCATAAAGCGCCTCGCAATTTGGTATAAAATCCGCACCCTTTGCGGGGAATAGAATGGGTTTACGACTTTCGATAAGACATGTCATTAGTAAGTCAATCCTTTCAAAAATATTCTGAAGCTGCTCGTTCGCCGACGTGGATGCCATCAAGCTTTCGGCATAGTCCGCGAAAAACCAACAAAACCAACATTTCAAAGGGCCGTTTTAAAATGTCCTTTAGCGCCGATTCTGCAGCAAAACCATTCAGATCATCGAAACTTGAAGTTTATTATACATTACGGATATTTATAAGTCAATTATTTTGTAATTATTCTTGACGTTTTACCCCTTTATCTGTTATCCTATATGTGTATCTACCTTATATTTTTTTGGAAAGTTGCTTTCTCTTTATATTTTACGGTCACAAAACGGTCACAAACGAAGCAAATATCTCAAAATTAAACATATTTTCACGTTGATTTCTGTTGTTATTTCTTTCGTTTCACGCCTAATAACATTAAAAAATCACCAAGATGATTTTACAATAACATAATTAGAAGGAGAATATCAGATGCAATATGGTAATCTTACCGGAAAAGTCGCTATCGTCACCGGCGGCGGCGGCAGTATAGGCGGCGCTATATGTACGGTTCTTGCCGAGGCTGGCGCCACTGTCATAGCTGCAGATGTCAGGGCTGAATTTGCTCAGAAAAAAGTGGACGAAATAACGGCCGCCGGCCTCAGCGCGTTTCCCCAGGTAGTGGACACCTGCGATAAGTCTTCCGTTGAAAGCATGATAAGCAACACAATTGAAAAATTCGGCAAAATTGATATTTTTGTCGCATGTGCCGGAATCCTGGATAATTCCCGTTTTCCCGACATCACGCCCGAGAGATGGGATCGCCTGATCGACATCAACCTCCGCGGTACCTTCTTCTGCCTGCAGTCTATAGCTCCCCACATGATGGAGAGAAAGAGCGGCAAGATCGTCACAGTTTCTTCTCAGGCCGGTCAGCTGGGCGGCTTTCTCGCCGGTGCGAACTACACGGCATCCAAGGGCGGCATAATCGCTATGAGCAAAGCTTTTGCCCGTCAGTGCGCCCCTTATAACGTAAATGTCAACGACGTTGCACCCGGCCTTATCGCAACCGATATGACGGCTGACCGCAATGATTCTCCCGCCAGCGTACCTCTCGCGAGGCTTGGAACCTCCCTTGACGTGGCGAAAGCGGTTTATTTCCTATGCAGTGACCTCGCCGACTATATCTGCGGCCACACTGTGGACGTAAACGGCGGCATGCTCATGCGCTCGTAACGGAATTTCCCTCCGAACGAATAAATAGCAGTTAGCACATGAAAAGGCGGTATGGCAAAAGCCATACCGCCTTTTCAATATCGATTTAATTCATTAGATGTACTTTTCGACGAAATCAGCCACATCCTGTACCGTGTGCAGTTCAGAGACGGCCTCATCCGTGATTACGATGCCGAATTCTTCTTCAAGGTTCATCATGAGTTCGGCAAGATCCAGCGAGTCTGCGCCGAGATCCTCAATTATGTCTGTCTCGGATCTGATGTCTTTTTCATCCAGCGAAAGCTGCGAAGCAAGCGTTTTGATTACTCTTTCCAGTACCATAGTTATTCTCTCCCCTTAACTACTCGCGCGGAAGCGGCTGTGCCGCCGGTCTGCCGGGACGCTCATAGGCTACCACGACTCGCCTGTTCGGTTCGTTCCCCGTTGAATATGTGGTAACGCCTGCGACGTCCTGAAGCGCAGTGTGGATTACATGCCGCTCATAGGCATTCATGGGCTCAAGCGTTATATTCCTACGGTACTTCACGCACTTTGCAGCAACTTTTGCCGCAAGGCGCTCCAGCGCTTCCGCCCTCTTGGCCCTGTAATTCTCCGCATCGATGTTTACTCTGACGCGGCTGTCCCCACCGCGGTTAACCGCATAGTTCGTAAGGTGCTGGACGGCATCCAGCGTCTCGCCGCGGCGGCCAATAAGTGCGCCGAGGTTCTCGCCCTGGAGTTCGACTTCAATAATACCCTCTTCACCCTCATTTATAACGGGAGTGGCCTTGATGTCCATGTGCTCAAAAAGTCCGTTCAAAAAGTCCTCCACCTTCTCGGTCTTGGATTCCTTGAACTCATAACTGACTCTCACAAGGGCAGGGGTCCCGCCTATACCCAGAAAGCCGGATTTAGCACGTTCAATTAACTCAACGGAAACCTCGTCCCGCTCCATTCCCAGCTGAGAAAGAGCGGAGGCGATGGCTTCGTCCTCAGTCTTGCCGACTGCTTCGATTGACTTTATCATCAAATTATCTCCTCAATTTTACTCAGTCTTTGTCTTCTTCGGGGACGTATTCGTCCTCGTCGTCCTCATCGTCTTCATAATCTTCTGTTTCAAAGTCCCGGGTCTCAATGTCTTCGGTATCAAAGTCTGCAGCAGGCACATAAGAGGCAGTCTTCTTTTCCTCTTCCTCCGATAGCCTCTCGAGCATCTCCTCCTCATCGGCGGCCTTTTTGGACAGCGTGGACTGAAGTTCACGCTCGCGTCGGTCCGGATTGAAGCCTCTGCCTCTTGCAAATGGGCGGGAAGGGTCCCCGGTTACTTGTAGATTAGGTTCTTTCTTCTTCTCCCACTCGGCAGCTCTTGCGGCCTGACCGAGTTTTTCTTGTTTTTGCTGCTTCTTTTTCGACGTATTCGGATTCGTGACAGTCGTGTTCTCAGCGCGCCGCCTCTCGGTCTCCTGGCGTTTGGCCTCCATCTCGGCCTCGCGCTCTTTTTGGGCGGCTATACGTATGGCGTCATCTCTCTCCATGACCTTTTTATATCGAACGGTTAACACAACGTCCTGTACTATGGAAAACGCTGTTGAAATTAGCCAGTAAATACCGAGAGCGGCCGGCATTATAAAAGCGAACCACAATGTCATAACCGGCATCATTATGGTCATGGACTTCATTTGTCCGGCACCGGCAGACTGCGGGTTCATTGTCATTGAAATCTTCGACGAATAATAGGTGAGTATGGCCGCAACGACCGGAATCAAAAACAGGCCAAGCTGCGGGAGCCATACTGACGAGTTTCCCCAGTCCGCCGAGAGGAAGAAGTTCCACTTTGGCGTCATACCGAGATCCAATCCCAGAAAACTGTAGTCTATGGCCCGAAGCTTGTCCGACAACCCCACAAACTGGTCGTAGTGATCAGTTATGAACTGTGACTGCGCTATCTGGATATAGGCATTTCCCGTCGTTGTCGTAAATCCAAGTTCCGTAAGCTTCTGGGCTATCGCGCCGCCCTCATCTATAAGTTCCTTTGGCACACCCATCATGATGGTCAGCGGATACCTTATCGCCTGATAGAGGGCAATGAGAATGGGGAACGGGATGAGCGTCCAGATGCAGCCGGACATTGGGCTTACGCCCTGTTCCTTATATAGCTTCTGGACCTCCTCGTTGTACTTCTGTTTGTTCGCGCCGTGTTTTTTTTCCAGCTCCTTCATCATCGGCTGAAGCCGCGATGTCCTCATCATGCTGTGTTTGCTTTTCGCCATGAAGGGAAGCAGGATGAGCTTTACTATGAGGGCAAACAGAATGACGGCGATGCCATAGTTACCGAAGGCATCGTACAGCCACATGAGAAGCCAGCCAAAGGGTTTCGCTATAGTATTCAGCATATGTTTCTCCTAAAATAATTTTAAAGTATTACGGTACGGGGTCGTAAGGGTCGTAACCACGCCAGTGGAACGGATGGCATTTCGAGAGCCTTTTTATGGCAAGCCACGAACCTTTAACCGCGCCGTATTTCTCAAGTGCCTCAAGGGCATACTGCGAACAGGTTGGGTAATAACGGCAGCACGGGGGACTTAAAGGCGATATATACTTTCTGTAAAATTTAACAAAGCCTATCAGTATTTTTTTCATGTCCTCTGCCGCATAATCCCCAGTTTACCGGTGAGTTCGAGAAAATCCTCCTCCAGCTCCCGGTATTCGGAATATCTGCTCCTCGTTCTTGCTACGACAACTAAATCGAAACCTTCTTTGATTTTCGGCTCGTTTAACCTATAGATCTCTCTGAGCCGGCGGCGGATACGGTTCCGGTGCACCGCCTTGCCAATTTTAGTGCTGACAGTAATGCCGAGCCGGTTTCCGGACGAATTGTTTCTACGGCAATATATCACAATACGGGACGTGCCCGCACTTTTGCCTTTCGCATAAAGTCGGCGGAATTCGTAATTATTTTTTATCGGTACAGAAAAGACCAATTTCCGCAGCTCCTTGCAAACACTTACAGGGCGGGTCTCCCCGCCCTAAAATTTATTATCGTCCGGCCTTTTCCTGCGGCCGCATTAGGCGGAGAGCTTCGCTCTGCCCTTTGCGCGGCGGCGGGCGAGAACCTTACGGCCGTTTGCGGTTGACATTCTCTTTCTGAAGCCGTGCTCCTTGGAGCGCTGGCGCTTCTTGGGCTGATACGTTCTAAGCATGATGGCACCTCCCTAATAAAATCAAATACTCAACATCGGCACCAAAGCGCCGAAGTAGTTGACAGGTTTTCCCTCACATGTATTAATGCGCATGGGGTATGTATTATACACTAATTTTTGCAAGTCTGTCAATAATTTTGTGGGTTTCGTGAATAAATGGTTAAAAGGCTGCCTTTTTTAGTATAAATACGTAGGCCTATGCTTATCAGTCATGTCAGTCGCGAAAAAAGCATGCCGTCCCCAACGAAATTAAGTTGACATACAACCGCCGCGGTGCTATAGTATTATTTAATTTATATTGTCTCATAAAAGCTGTGACGAAGAGAGTCGGGATATGTAGCTTTCAGAGAGCCGGTGGCTGGTGCAAGCCGGCAGCGTAATATTCCAGTGACTTGTCGCTTCCGAGCCGGAGAGCAGAAAACCGTTTGGCGAGTAGAGCCTCCCGTAGAGCCGCGTTAAGGTAGAAGAGCTTGTTAGAGCTCTGAGTGGCATGTCTCAGCGACATGTAATTTGAGTGGTACCGCGGGAATGATTATTACCCGTCTCAAAGGTAACTTTGGGGCGGGTATTTTTATTTGCCCGCCCATCATTGACAGGAGGAAAAGAAAATGACAGAAACTACAGGACTTGCCTATAAGCTAAGGGAAATGGCCGCCCGTATCAGAGAGCTGCGAGAGGTCGTCGGTATCTCCGCACCCGAGATGGCTGAAAAAACCGGCGTAGCGTTAAATGAATACCTCGAATGCGAGGCAGGAGACGCTGATCTTAACTTCGCCTTTATCTACCGCTGTGCGCTGGCTCTCGGCGTCGATGTGACGGATATCATTGAAGGGGCAAGCCCGAAGCTCTCGTCATATACCGTGACAAGATTCGGCGCCGGCCAGCACATCGAGAAGGCACACGGCATGGAATACTATAACCTCGCGCCGTTTTTTAAAAACCGAGTCGCGGAGCCCCTGCAGGTACACGCCATGTACAGTCCCGAGGCGCAGTATAAGGACATCGAACTCACCACGCACATCGGCCAGGAATGTGACATCGTATTAAAGGGCCGGCTCAAGGTTCAGGTCGGCAGCCACGCTGAGATACTGGAGGCCGGCGATACGATTTATTATGACAGCTCAACTCCCCACGGGATGATCGCCGTGGGCGGGCAGGACTGCATCTTCTACGCAATCGTGCTGAACCCGTCCGAGGAAGCCAGGGAAGAAAAGTCTAAAGAGATCCCGGAAAAAGCCGCTCCTGCCGAAAAAACGGAGCCCGCGCTGCTGGAAAAGCGCATCTTCTCGGACTTCATCGTCCCAGAAGAAAACGAGGATGGCTCACTGCGTGCCATATCGTTTAAAAACGAGGATAAGTTCAACTTCGCCTTCGATGTTGTTGACGCCCTGGCACGCAGAAAACCCAACAAGCTGGCGATGCTCCACATCGACCGGGAAAAGACGGAACGGTACTTCAGCTTCTCCGATATGAGCCGTTATTCCTCAAAGGCCGCAAACTACTTTCAGTCGCTCGGTATTAAAAAAGGCGACAGAGTAATGCTCATATTAAAACGCCATTATCAGTTCTGGTTTGCGGTCCTCGGCCTGCACAAAATCGGCGCGATAGCGATACCGGCATCTGTGCAGCTCCTCTCCCACGACATTGAGTACCGTTTAAACGCAGCCGGCGTATCTGCCATAATCTGCACGGCGGACGGCGGAGTTGCCGATGAAGCGGACACCGCCGCCACAGCCTCTGCATCGCTCAATGTGAAGATACTCGTTAACGGCAAGCGTGAAGGCTGGCGCGACTTCGACAGCGAGTTCCGCATGTTCAGCGATGAGTATATAAGGAACGTCGGAGCCGGAGAGGCCGCCTGCGGGAATGACATCATGCTGATGTTCTTCACCTCAGGCACAACAGGTTATCCCAAGATAGCGGCGCACAATTATAAATATCCTCTGGGGCATTTTATCACCGCAAACTACTGGCAGCAGGTCAATCCCGATGGCCTGCATCTGACCATATCGGACACCGGCTGGGCAAAAGCGATGTGGGGAAAGCTCTACGGTCAGTGGCTAAGCGAGGCAGCCATATTTGTCTATGACTTTGACCGCTTCAGCGCTCAGGACATAATGCCGATGTTTGCAAAATATAAAATAACCACCTTCTGCGCCCCCCCGACCATGTATCGCTTCATGATAAAAGAGGATCTCTCAAAATATGACCTGTCCTCGATAAAGCACGCGACAATCGCGGGGGAGGCGCTTAATCCCGAGGTATTCAACCAGTTCAAAAAGGCAACAGGCCTCTCTCTGATGGAGGGCTTTGGCCAGTCTGAAACGACCGTTATGATCGGAAACCTTCGCGGCATGACGCCTAAGATCGGCTCTATGGGAAAACCGGTCCCTCTCTATGCCGTCGACCTTATTGATAACGAGGGAAACCCCGTCAGCGTCGGCGAGACCGGCGAGATCGTCATCCGCACCGAAAAAAACCAAACGTGCGGCCTGTTCTGCGGTTACTACCTCGATGATGAAAAGACCGGAGAGTCGTGGCACGACGGGTATTACCACACCGGCGACACCGCGTGGCGGGATGAGGACGGCTATCTTTGGTATGTCGGCAGGGTCGACGACCTCATAAAATCCTCCGGCTACCGGATAGGGCCTTTCGAGATAGAGAGTGTCATCATGGAACTCCCCTACGTTCTGGAGTGCGGCGTGTCCCCTGCACCCGACGAGATACGCGGCCAGATCGTCAAGGCGAGTATCGTGCTCACCAAGGGGACCGAGCCCACGGAGGAACTAAAAAAGGAAATACAGGCCTACGTCAAAAAGCACACCGCGCCGTACAAATATCCCCGTATCATCGTATTCCGCGAGGAGCTGCCCAAAACAATAAGCGGCAAAATTCAGAGAAACCTGCTGTAATATTCCTTTATTGTATCAGCTGTTTATAAAAAACCGAATTTTTCCCTTATGTCAAAAAAATGCGCTCCGAAAAATTCCGGAGCGCATTTTTTGATTATACCTGGTTTTTCTGTAAAAGTATTCCCCGGGAAACTTATTTCTCTCCGGTCATATATGCCCGAAGGGGCTTATAAAGCAGTGCGAAAACGAAAATGCACAGAACCATGTCTATTGCCATATAGCTGCCGTTATAGAGCAGTGAGTAGAACCAAGGCGTCGTCATAGTGAGACCGAAGAACTGTTCCGGCATATATTCGGCCCATATCGTTGCCCCCACGACATAATGGACAAGAAATCTTGCCACGCACGCGGCGAGAGTGCCATAAAAAATGCCCCACTTCAAGCCTTTAAACAGCCCAGCAATGCCAAGTACCGTAAAGGCAACCAGGTAATCCCCGATTATGGACTGCCAGCCCCATGCGAACGCTCCGTCGAAGATGAGCTGCAAGAGCCCGAACACAAATCCGGCGAGAAGGCCCTGGCCGAGACCCCATCGGACGGCAAAGAAGATGATCGGCAGCATAGCGAGCGTAACCGCCCCTCCCTGAGGAAGCTCCCAGAGCTTTAAGAAGCTCAGCACCTGGGCCAGTGCTATCATGATAGCGCCCTCACAGAGACCTCTGATCTTTGAATTGTTTTCCATTGTTTGTTCCTCCCTTCCCGCTTATGGCGGGAGCAAAATATTGCGGAGAGCGACAAAAAGCCGCATTACATAATGTAATGCGGCTGAAAACGAACCCTAAAAGGTTTCATATCGCTTTCCTACGCCGGCATTACCCGGATCAGGTTCAAGGGTGCTGGCGCTCCGTTTAGCGCCATCTCAGCCGGGAAGGTGTCCCAGCGCCCCATTTGCGGTCATTTTACACGCTACGACGGCGTTTGTCAACATATGCTTGAAAAAATGTGGAAAAGTGATATAATAAATTTTTGCTGATATTTCATCTAGCTTAATCATTCAAAGGAGGAAATAACGTGGCAAAGAAACAATTTAAAACGGAATCTAAACGCATACTTGATCTCATGATAAATTCCATCTATACACACAAGGAGATCTTTCTGCGCGAGCTCATTTCCAACGCATCCGATGCCATAGACAAACTGTGTTATCTCTCGCTCACCGATCAGAACGTCGGCATGAGCCGGGAAGACTTCAGAATAACCGTCTCGGCTGACAAAGACGCGAGACGGATAACCGTCACCGATAACGGCATAGGCATGTCCGCTGAGGATCTGGAGCAGAATCTAGGCGTCATAGCAAAAAGCGGCTCGCTGAAATTTAGGCAGGAAATGGCCGAAAACAGTGCCCCGGAGGGCGATATCGACATAATCGGCCAGTTTGGCGTGGGCTTTTACTCGGCTTTCATGGTGGCCAAAAAGGTCGCCGTCATTTCACGCGCCTACGGCTCTGCCGAAGGAAGTCTCTGGACAAGCGAGGGCGCGGACGGCTACACCATAAAGCCCTGTGAAAAAGATTCCGTCGGCACGGACATCGTTATTGAGCTGAAAGACGATGCCGATGGCGAAAACTACGGCGAATTTCTGGAGGAGTACACGCTCCGCAGCATTATTAAAAAATATTCGGACTATATCCGCTGGCCGATTAAGATGGGCGAAGAGACCGTTAACAGCATGATCCCCGTCTGGCAGCGCAGCAAGACCGAGGCGACCGACGAGGACTGTACCGCTTTTTATAAGGAGAAGTTTCACGACGCAAAAGACCCCGCCGCCATTATCCGCGTAAATGCGGAGGGCGCCGTGAGCTACAAGGCTCTCCTGTTTGTTCCGCGTTCCGCCCCCTTCAATTACTACTCGGCGGCATATGAGCCGGGTCTGCAGCTCTACACGAGCGGCGTTATGATTATGGAAAAGTGCGATGCGCTTTTGCCGGAATATTTCCGTTTTGTTCAGGGCGTCGTCGACTCGCAGGATCTGTCGCTTAACATCTCGCGCGAGCTTCTGCAGCATGACAGACAGCTTAAAATCATAGCGTCAAATCTCGAAAAGAAGATAAAGTCCGAATTGAAACGTCTTATGGACTGTGAGCGGGAAAAATACGAAGAGTTTTATAATAGCTTCGGGCTCCAGATCCGTTTCGGCTGCGTCTCCGACTTCGGCATGAAAAAGGATATTCTGTCAGACCTTCTGTTATTCCGGTCTTCCGGACAGGAGAAAATGGTATCTCTCAAGGAATACGTTGATTCGATGCCGGAAGAACAAAAATTCATTTACTACGCCTGTGCCGAATCCACTGCCATCGCCGCCGGACTTCCGCAGGCGGAGCCGGTACGTGACCACGGCTTTGATATTCTCTATCTCACCGAGAACATGGAGGAATTCTGCGTTCAGTCGCTCGGCCAATATATGGAGAAGCCATTCAAATCGGTAAATGACGATGACCTTGGGCTCGAATCGGAAACGGAGAAGGAAGACGCGGAGAAAGCCGGGGAAGAAAATAAAGCCCTTCTGGACTTTGTAACCGAAACTCTCGGCGGCAGGGTCGCGGTCTCACGCGTCTCCAAAAAGCTGAAAACCGCCCCCGTCTGCCTCACGACTCAAGGCCCCGTCTCGCTTGAGATGGAGAGGTACTTCGCCTCCATCCCCACGCCGGAGGGCGAGAAGGTCAAGGCTGAGCGCGTACTTGAACTCAATGCCTCGCACCCAGTCTTTACGGCCCTGCGCGAGGCATACGCCGGTGACAGGGATAAAGCCATAAAATATGTAAAGCTCCTCTATGGCGAGGCGCTTCTCATCGCCGGCCTTCCGGTGGAGGACCCGGCCGAGTTTTCCTCTATCGTCTCCTCTCTGATGGTATAAGGGACGGTATCTCTAAATGCGGCTACGGCAACCCCCCCGGCGCAACACGTCGGGGGGGTTGGCTTTTCTGCAGGCGCGGAGTGATTAATGAGCTATGATTAAATCCACAGTCGGTGCTGAGCGGATTATTTTCCGCCATCTCATCCGAAAAGCCTCATTACCTGCGTTTTTTAAACGGATAGACGAAAATTTCTCTAACTATCCATTCAATGCGATTTAATCAGCGGCTCCATAAGCAAAAAGTTTCCCACGGTTCAGCTCCGCTCTGTGGAATGTTTCTATTTTATATTGTATATGTCGTTAAAAAGGCTTGCAAAAGCTGTAATATTTTGATAAAATAATACGAATTCGCATATGCACTGCATATAATTTTTCCAACGCTTCTGTCCGGATAGAATTAAGCCGAACGAAAGGAACAAAACCATGAATTCAGCTTCTTACATATGGAGCCGTGTCCTCGGTATATTGGGTGAGACAATAACGCCCACCGCCATGCAGACTTGGTTCAATGATTGCCGTGCCGTCGCTCTGCAGGAGGATCGGCTCGTGATATCAGCCCCTTCCGAAACCGTCAAAAAGATTATTGAAAGCCGTTATTCCGGCATTATTAAGGCAGCGCTGTATGAGATATTTTCGGCCGATTTCGATATACTGGTACTTGGCGAGAAGGAACTTGAGACGTACCTAGCCCGTATGAAAACTGCTCCTGCCGTATCAGACGGTGAGGAATATACCTTTGAGCGCTTTGTCGTGGGAAGTTCCAACAAGTTCGCACACGCGGCCGCCATGGCAGTCGCCAATGAGGAGACGAAGAATTTCAACCCTCTCTTTATCTACGGTGATTCCGGGCTGGGGAAGACTCACCTTCTATGCGCAATCAGAAACGTTATGAGAAAACGACACCCGGAGTACAACATCGTGTATGTAAAAGGCGAGGATTTTTTGAACGAGCTGATCGCTGCCCTGCGTACCGGCAAGACCGGTGAAAACGTTGTTTTTCGCGAAAAATACAGAAACGCAGACCTCTTTCTCATGGATGACATCCAGATAATCGGTGGAAAGGAACAGACTCAGGAAGAATTTTTTCACACATTCAATGCTCTCTACGAAACCAATCATCAGATGATCTTCACCTCCGACCGGCCGCCGAACGAGATGCCGACCCTGACTGACAGACTAAAGACCCGCCTCGAATCCGGTCTTCTGGCCGACATACAGAGCCCTGACTATGAGACTAGGATGGCCATCATAAAAAACAAATCGGCGCAGCTCGGAATTGATATTTCCGAGGACGTGGCAAATTATATAGCCGAAAACATGACCTCCAACGTCCGCCAGATAGAGGGCGCGGTTAAAAAAATAACGGCATACAAAGCCCTTATGGGCGGCGACCTGAATGTCACCACCGTCTCAAAAATTATAAAAGATATGGTCAGGGAAAAAAATGACTACATACCGACGCCGGAGATCATTATAGAGGAGACCGCGAAATACTACTCCCTTGCGCCGGATGAAGTAAAGGGTCAGAGCCGTATAAGAAACACCGCTCTGGCACGGCAGATTTCCATGTACCTCATCCGCCGGATGACTAATCTCTCACTCAAGGATATCGGCGACATTTTTGAGGGGCGCGACCACTCGACTGTGTTGTCTTCAGTCACAAAGATTGAAAAGGAAATAGAAAACGGCAGCGAAATTGCACAGACCGTAAAAGACGTTATGGCCAATATAAATTCGAAAAATTGAAAAAAAGCGTTGATTAAAAAATTTATGTGCTTAAGTCTTCAGACGAATTTCATTGACGAGGAAAAATTTTACAAGCATAAGCAATAATAACAATTTCCTACATCAAAGCAGGCAAAAAAACGAGCACAGATATTTTTTAATTAAAGACTGAAGGGCTTGTCCAAATTATCCACAAAATGTTTAAATGTGCGTTATTTTCCGTGGAAAACTTTCTCTCCCCTTTTTCAGCGTCAAAACCCCACATTTTGTCTACAGACGTTTAATTTGTCAAAAGCTTGTCCCACATAGGTTTCTCGGCTTTTCCACAATTTTCTCTACTACGGCTACTACGGCTAAATATATATATATATTTATTTTTTTAATATAATATTACTATTTTTTTATTTAAGAAAAAACGCAGATGTTAGGAGGAACACAAAGTGAAGTTTTCATGCGAAAAATCACTTATTCAGGCCGCCGTCACAACAGCGTCAAGAGCTGCGTCCGTCCGGAGCGCCGTTCCGTCCCTGGAGGGGCTTCTTATCGAGGCACACAGTGATGTTCGAATATCGGGTTATGACCTCAAAACGGGTATTCGTACTACACTCTCCGCGGACGTGGTAGAGGAGGGTGCTGTTGTATTAAATGCCCGCCTTTTCGGCGATATTATTAGAAAGATGCCTGATGATATTTTTGTTGTCGATGTAGATGAGAGATTCACAGCTAAAATAAAATGCGGTATGAGTGAGTTTGAGATAATTGGATTTAATGAGGTCGATTATCCGGAGTTTCCTTCCGTAGATTATCAGAATTCGATATACATTCAGGAAAAGACGTTAAAAGCCATGATTGCGCAAACAAACTTTGCAGTGAGCGATAACGAAGCACGTCCTATACACACGGGCTCCCTTTTCGAAGTTGAGGACGGCGTACTAACCGTTGTATCCGTGGACGGATACCGTCTGGCACTGCGCCGGGAGCCGTTGGAACGCACTGAAATAGAAAAGTGTTCATTTGTCGTCCCTGGGACGGCTCTCTCCGAAGTTGAAAAAATTGCCTCGGAAACTGATGATCTCGTAAAGATAACACAAGGTTCAAAGCATATAATGTTTACAATCGGTACGACGACTCTTGTCTCCAGAAAGCTCGAGGGAGAATTTTTGAACTATAAAAATTCCGTGCCGACCACCGGAAAATATCAGATATTAGCGGATCGGCGGCTTATCGTCTCCTCCGTCGAACGCGTTTCGCTTATTATTAACGACAGGCTTAAAAGTCCGGTAAGGTGCGTATTTACGGATGGGCTTTTGAAGGTTTATACATCCACGGCTTTGGGTAAGGCCAGCGACGAATGCCCCATATCCGGAGACGGAGATGGATTGGAGATAGGTTTCAACAACAAATATATTCTGGACGCTTTAAAGGCCGCGCCATCCGACAATATAGTACTGCTCATCTCTACCGGTATATCTCCCTGTGTAATCGTCCCGGCGGGAGGGGAGACTAATTTTATTTATATGATTCTTCCTGTGAGGCTTAAAGCCAATGAAAGTTAAGGTAAAAGCAAAACCGAAGATAAAAGAGGAAAAGATTGAAATAACCACCGAGTTCATAAGGCTCGATGCTCTCCTCAAATATTCCGCGCTTTCGCAGACAGGAGGAGAGGCCAAACTTCTCATTCAGGACGGCGAAATTCTCGTAAACGGCGAGGTTTGTACGCAGAGAGGTAAAAAAATAAGAGCCGGAGACACTGTAGAGGTGGGAAAAGTTTTGCTTATTATCGAAAGCCCCGGAATAAGCTGATATGGTCGTCAAAAAAATCACGATTAAAGGGTTCAGAAACTATGAGCTTAGTGAGGCCGATTTTTCAGAAGGGGTAAATATCCTGCTCGGAAAAAACGGACAGGGCAAGACGAATCTTTTAGAAGCGATATTTTACCTTACCTCGGGCCGCTCGTTCAAGACCAGATATGACCGCGAAACGATTAACTTTAACAGAGAAAATGCCGCTATTGAGTCGCTCATCTGTTCGGACGGGCGCGAGCAGAAGCTCTCTGTAAAGCTATCACGCTTGCAGAAAAAAGAACTTTGGGCAAACGGCGTACGCATGAGGACAACTTCCGACTTTGCCGGAAGACTTACAGCGGTTATGTTCTCTCCCGAAGATCTTTACATGATAAAAGAGGGCGCCGCGGCAAGAAGGCGGCTTATGGACATGTGTATCTCGCAGCTAAGGCCGCGTTACGTTTCTCTACTGACGGAGTATAACCGTATTTATGAGAACAAGACCCGTATACTGCGTGACTGGCGTGTAAAACCCGCACTTTTGGATACGTTGGATGATTTCAGCCGGCAGCTCGCCCTGCGGGGAGCGGAACTAATACATTATAGAGCGCATTTTTCAAAAAAGCTTTCGCGCGCGGCTGGAGAAATCCACCGCGATTTTTCTGGCGGCGCTGAACAGCTTGATATAATTTATCGGACGGTGAAGACAGTAAGCGACCCGCTAGCGAAGCCGTCTGAGATATTTCCGCGCCTCTTGGAGCATCAGGAGGCACACAGACGAGCCGAAATTGAATCAGGCCTGTGTCTGTCGGGGGCCCACAAGGATGACCTTGAGATACTTATTAACGGCTCTCCGGCAAGAAGCTTTGCCTCCCAGGGGCAGACGCGGACGGCGGCTCTTTCGATTAAACTCGCGGAACGTAGGATACACTTTGAGGACAGAGGGGAATATCCCGTTTTGCTTCTGGATGATGTTCTCTCAGAATTGGACTGTATGCGGCGCGATTTTGTAATAAACCATATCAGCAACGGGCAGGTTTTCATTACATGCTGCGAGGATGTGGGGAACCTCGGAAAAACGGGCGCGAAATTTTTGCATATAGACTGCGGGAGTATCGTATGAAAAATTTCATGCGATCACATTCTACGTCCCTTTTCACACCGCTGAATAATTAACTGGAAAAAAATACACAGCTCCTATGCGCGGGAGGATTTTATAAAAAATTGTGCGCATGGGCGCAAGGGAGGTTAGTATGTATCTCCATCTGGGGCAGAACGTAGTAGTGCCGACATCCAGAATCGTCGGTATATTCGACATCGACAATACTACGCAGTCACATATAACGCGGGCATTTTTGAATCAGGCAGAAAAATCGGGCCAGATCATAAATATATGCGATGACATTCCCAAGTCCTTTATCGTTTGTGAGGAGGACGGAAAAAGGACAGTATATCTATCACAGCTCATGTCCGCAACGCTTTTTAAGCGCAGCGAGACGGTGGCTTTTGACTGACCGTGGGTCTTTAAGTCATACAAATGCAAGTATTTATCCAAAGCGCAAAAAACGACCTGTTTTAAGCGCAAAAAGCTATAATATCAAAACTGCCGGAAGGGACAAGTATTGGATATGTCTGATAATAACGAAAAGATCATACAGGAATACGACGCCTCCCAGATACAGGTTCTGGAGGGCCTTGAAGCCGTACGCAAACGCCCGGGCATGTATATAGGCTCTACTTCCACCTCGGGTCTCCACCACCTCGTATACGAGATTGTGGACAATTCTATAGACGAGGCGCTCGCTGGTTTCTGCACGGAAATCTCCGTCGTGATAAACGCAGATGACAGCATTACCGTAACCGACAATGGCCGCGGTATACCCGTCGATATGCAGGAGCAGGCAGGAAAAAGCGCCCTCGAGGTAGTCTTCACCGTCCTGCACGCCGGCGGAAAATTCGGCGGCGGCGGCTACAAGGTGGCGGGCGGACTTCACGGCGTGGGTGCATCGGTTGTTAATGCACTCTCGGAATGGCTCGTCGTACAGGTACACAAGAACGGCAAAATATATGAGATGAAATTCTCCCGCGGCGACATAACAAGCGAAATGAGGATAGTCGGCGACACCGACAAATCTGGTACAACGGTTTCGTTTAAGCCCGACCACCTGATGTTCGACGATACGGTATACAGCTATGATACCCTGCGCCGCCGTATGCGGGAGCAGGCGTTCCTGAACGCGGGTCTCCGTATAATTACCGAGGATAAGCGTCCCGAGCGTGAAGCAAAAAACGAAATGCACTACGAGGGCGGTATCCGCGAATTCGTGGAATATTTGAACCGCAACAAGACCGTGGTGAATCAGGATATTATCTATATATCCGGCGAAAAGAGTGACAGTACGGCGGAGATCGCCCTTCAGTATAACGACGGCTATAACGAGCTCATACTGAGCTTTGCAAACAACATACACACGCCGGAGGGCGGCATGCATGAGACGGGATTCAAGACCGCGCTCACCCGGGTTTTGAACGCCTACGGTCAGAAGACAGGGGTCCTCAAAAACGACGACAAGGTCTCGGGCGATGACTGCCGGGAGGGACTGACCGCCATCATCTCCGTGAAACTAACAGATGCGCAGTTCGAGGGACAGACAAAGGCGAAGCTCGGCAATTCAGAAATTCGAACGTTCGTTGACAGCCTCGTCTCAGAACAACTCGAGATATATTTTGAGGAAAACCCGGCAATTGCCCGGGCAATACTGGACAAGTCGCTCACTGCCTCCCGTGCCAGAGAGGCGGCGCGGCGCGCGCGCGAAAATATAAGGCGAAAAAATGCGCTTGAGGGCATGGCCCTCCCGGGTAAGCTTGCCGACTGCAACGAGCGCAACGCAACCCTCACCGAGATATACATCGTCGAGGGAGACTCCGCCGGAGGCAGTGCCAAGGGCGGGCGCGACAGCCGCTTCCAGGCTATCCTACCCCTCTGGGGAAAGATGTTGAATGTCGAAAAGGCACGGGCGGACAAGGTCTATGGCAACGACAAGCTGACACCCGTGATAACCGCTCTCGGCGCGGGACTCGGAGAGGATTTCGATATCAATAAGCTGAGATACCACAAGGTCATCATAATGGCTGATGCCGATGTTGACGGCTCACATATCAGAACACTCCTTCTCACGTTCTTCTTCCGGTTTATGAGGCCGCTCGTGGAAAACGGTTTTGTCTATGCCGCGATGCCGCCGCTCTATAAGCTGGTACGCGGCAAGGTGACTAAATATGCCTATTCCGATGAGGAGCGGGACATGTTCTCCGCCGAGATGCGCGGAGAGGATGGCAAAGGGAACGTAGTTATAAGTCGCAACAAGGGCCTTGGCGAAATGGACCCGCATGAATTGTGGGAGACGACGATGAACCCGGAGACACGTATTATAAAGCGCATAGAGCTCACGGATGCTCTTGCGGCAGACGAGATATTTACTGTTCTGATGGGCGAAAAGGTTGAACCGCGTAAAGAATTTATTGAGCAAAACGCGAAATATGCCGTTAATATTGACATATAAAGGAGGTGCGGAAAGATGGCAAGTAAAGAAAAGACAGGGGATATCAGTTATCCCGAACAGAAAATAATTATCTCGCCCCTTGAGGACGAGATGCAGAAGTCCTATATCGACTATGCGATGTCGGTCATCGTAGGCCGTGCCCTCCCGGACGTGCGCGATGGTTTGAAACCCGTTCACCGCCGCATCTTATACTCCATGTATGAGGACGGCCTTACGAGCGAAAAGCCATTCAAAAAATCAGCTACCGCCGTCGGTAACGTCCTTGGACGCTATCACCCGCACGGAGACGCCTCCGTATATGACGCTCTGGTCAGACTGGCGCAGGACTTTTCTATGCGCTATCTCCTTGTCGACGGACACGGGAACTTCGGATCAATAGACGGCGATCCCCCGGCTGCCTACCGTTATACCGAGGCGAGGATGGCGAAGCTGTCCGATGAACTCTTGCGCGATATTGAAAAAGACACGGTGAACTGGGATCCCAACTATGACGAGAGCAGGAAGGAGCCGCGCGTCCTCCCCTCCCGCTTCCCCAATCTGCTGGTAAACGGCTCGTCCGGTATAGCCGTGGGTATGACGACTAATATCCCCCCGCACAATCTGCGGGAGGTCATAGACGCGACGATATGTGTTATAAAGAATCCAGAGGCCGAACTTGACGACCTCATGGAGTATATAAAGGGCCCGGATTTCCCGACAAGAGGCGTAATCATGGGCAAAGCCGGCATACGCGCAGCTTACGCCACGGGCCGCGGCCGCATGCGGGTGCGCGCCTGCACGGAGATGGAGGAATACGGCCAGGGCCGTACCCGTATAATAGTGACGGAACTTCCCTATCAGGTCAATAAATCCCGTCTTATTGAAAACATAGCCGATCAGGTCAAGGATAAGCGGCTGGACGGCATTTCAGGTTTGCGCGACGAATCCGACCGCGACGGAATGCGTATGGTTATAGAGCTCAAGAAGGATGCCAATCCGCAGGTGGTTTTAAACCGCCTCTTTTCCTCTACCCAGCTGCAGACAACCTTTGCCATCGTCCTTTTGGCGTTGGTGAATAACCAATCTCAGCCGAAAATTTTAAATCTGCGCGAAATATTGGATGAGTACATAGCTTTTCAGCGCGAGGTGCTCACCCGCAGAACAAAGTACGACCTTAAAAAAGCACAGGAGCGCGCCCACCTTCTCGAGGGCCTGCGCATCGCGTGCGACAATATAGATGAAGTCATCCGCATAATCCGTTCGAGCTATAACGATGCGAAAGAGCGCCTGATGGAGCGCTTTAACCTCTCGCAGGTACAGGCGCAGGCCATTCTCGAAATGCAGCTCCGCCGCCTTCAAGGCCTCGAACGTGATAAAATCGAGACCGAATATCGGGAGATTGAGGAAAAAATTAAATATTATAACCTCCTGCTCTCAGACGAAAAAATGTTGGATAACGTCCTTGTTGACGAGCTTCTCGCCATCCGTGATAAATATGGGGATGACAGGCGCACGGAGATAGCCGTGGTCGAGGACGAAATCGATATTGAGGACCTCATAGACGAGGAGGACTGCATCTATACACTCACAAACGCGGGTTACATAAAACGTATGCCCGCAAGTGCATACAGGGCGCAGCGACGCGGCGGCCGTGGTATAACCGCTATGACCACCCGCGCCGAAGATAACGTAGAGACCATATTTACCGCCTCTACACACGATTACATCCTGTTTTTCACCAATTATGGCCGCTGCTACCGTAAGAAGGGGTATCTTATACCCGAAGCTGGCAGGACGGCAAAAGGAACAAATATAATTAACATAATACCGGTTGAACAGGGCGAGCGCGTCACCGCAATGCTGCACATGCGAGAATTCTCTGATGATGTCTACCTCGTTATGGTCACCAAGCTTGGTACCGCAAAGAGGCTCCGTATGTCTGCACTTAAGAACATCAGGCAGACGGGAATCCGTGCCCTGCGGCTGGATGATGGGGACGAGCTTATATCAGTTCGTGAAACGGACGGACATCAGAACATTCTTATAGCGACGCATGACGGTATGGCAATCTGCTTTGATGAGAATGATATACGCACCATGGGCCGCGATGCGGCCGGTGTGCGCGGTATACGGCTTCGCGAGGGTGACTACTGTGTCGGCGCTGCTCGCGCGAGGGAAAACGGGTTTCTCCTCTCTGTTACGCAGAACGGCTTTGGCAAGCGTACCCCCATCGAAGAATACCTGCGTGGAGGCGAGGATGATAACGCCGAGAGGACTCCGCAGAACCGCGGCGGGCTCGGCCTCAAAAATTACAACATAACCGAAAAGACTGGCAAAGTCGCTGCTGTCAAGGTCGTCGACGATTCCGACGACGTACTGATAATATCCGATGACGGTACGGTAATTCGCATGGCAGCGGCCGACATTAGTACCTATGGCCGTGCGACGCAGGGAGTAAGGCTCATGCGCCTCGCGCAGGATACCAATGTCATTTCCATCGCACGAACCGACCATGAGGACGAGGAATGCGAGGAGGCATGGGACGAGACCAGCGAGACTGCCGAGACTAGTGAGACTGCCGAGACCAGCGAGACCGGCGGAGAAGTTGAATGAAGTTTGTGACCGCTTTTTCAAATCGACAGCTCATCATTTTAACGAGCCGCGGCGCCTTACCTTTTGGCGGAGGTACCGGATGAAAAAGGTGACAATATACACAGACGGAGCTTGCAGCGGAAATCCCGGTCCCGGCGGCTGGGGCGCAATACTAATATATGGGGATCATGAAAGGGCGCTTTCCGGAGGGGAGAGCGCTACTACCAACAATCGCATGGAGCTTACCGGCGTTATCAGCGCCCTGGAGCTCTTAAAAGAGCCGTGCGAGGTGCAGCTTTACACAGACTCGCAGTATATAGTCAATGCCGTCAATGAGGGATGGCTTTGGTCGTGGCAGAAAAAGGGATGGAAACGCAAGACGGGCGATGTAAAAAATCCGGATCTGTGGCAAAGGCTCGTTCCGCTTATAGATAAGCACAAGGTAAAATTTGTTTGGGTAAAAGGTCATGCGGAAAACGAATATAATAACCGCTGTGACGAGTTGGCCGTCGCAGAGTCGGTAAAAGACAGAAAACAGAAAAAGCCGGCGGGTTAACCGCCGGCTTTCCTTATTTATATGTAGTAGTGTTTATTCCTCTTCAATATAAATATTTTCAGCTTTAATCTGGGCGTTTTTCAAAATTTCCGCCGCAGATCCGTAATTACAGCGCTCAATTTCGACAATAGCATCCGTAATCTCGTTAAAAAGCAATAGATATGCTTTCTCAAAATTTTCCATGGATCTTACCACCTCAGAAACACTATATAGCCACATGTGGCTAATGTCAAGAGCGTCAGATCCAATTATGCTATCCTCTTTTAAGGGGTGTTGTTTATTAGAAGATTGCGAAGACTCCGTGATTTGCGAGAGGACAGTGACCTGACGCAAAGGGATATAGCAGACATCCTCAAGACCTCGCCGCAATACTACCAGAAATATGAAAATGGTGTTAGACCAGTGCCGATGGACAGGATTATCAAATTAGCCGAGTATTATAATACTTCTGTCGACTATATTCTGGGCCTTACAGATATTAAGACGCCATATCCGAAAAAGTAAATATATAGAAAAGGCAGAGGATATCCTCTGCCTTTAACTGTTAAACTTTTAAACTGGCTTACTGAGCCATGCCGTTCAGCTTGACGGTCATCGCGCTCTTTTTGTGAGCCGCGTTATTCTTATGAATAAGATTATTTCCAGCCGCATGATCGACTGTCTTGACAGCAACTTTATAGGCGCTTTCGGCTGCTTCACGGTTGCCCTCTGCCACCGCAGCTTCGAACTTCTTTATGCTGGTTTTAAGAATGGACTTATCCGCCTTGTTACTGGCATTCCTCGCCTTAGCGATAAGAACACGCTTGGATGCTGATTTAATATTGGGCATAAACTAGCCACCTCCTCCTACAAAGTCACGGTCATAATTCTGAATCCGTGCGGAAAATCATTTTAACATCGTTCCAGACAAATTGCAAGTACTTTTTTAAAATAATAGCGCTTTGTATATTTTTTTGCCTCCCGCCAAAAATAATATGTATCAAATACTGCGAAAGGATGTTGAAGCATGACTGAAAGACGCACCGACCTTGCGCTTGAGGCCCGCGAATTATGGCAGGAGAGCGCGGAAAAAGAGAGCCAGCTCCCGGGAGTAGAGGCCGGAGAACGAGAAGTAGACAACTTTATGGTAACGACAGTCAAGGTCCTGGACGAACGCGGAGAAAAAGCACTGAACAAACCAATGGGTAAATATGTAACAATAGAACTCGGCTCACTTTGCCGCAGGGAGGATGGCGCTTTTCCGAAAGGTGTGAAAGTTCTTGCGGACGAGCTGCGCTCAATGCTGGGGCTCATCAAGAAGGACAGCGTCCTTGTCGCTGGGCTGGGGAACCCCGACATTACACCGGACGCAATAGGACCCAAAACAGTCCGCAACACGATGGCAACGCGCCACCTCACCGAAAAGGAACCGGAATATTTTGGAAATTTTCGCCGCGTCAGCGTTTTCGAATCGGGTGTACTCGGCATGACGGGCGTCGAGAGCGCGGAGATGATAAAAGCCGTCTCCGACCGCCTGCGTCCGGAATGCGTAATAGTTGTGGATGCTCTGGCCTCGCGCAGGATGGCGCGCGTGTGCCGTACCGTTCAGCTCGCGGACACCGGTATCGTCCCGGGTTCAGGGGTGGGCAACAGCCGTAGTGCAATAAATTCGGAAACATTGGGTACCAAGGTCATAGCGCTTGGCGTGCCCACTGTTGTTGACGCGGCCACTCTCGCTGCCGATCTTGTTGAACAGGCGGGAATGCAGGGATGCAAACCGGAAGAACTCGAAAAATTCGGCGGCGATATGATAGTTACCCCACGTGAAATAGACTCTCGCGTCAGTGACATATCGAAGCTGCTTGGTTACGGGATAAATCTAGCCCTGCACGACGGTCTTAGTGTTGAGGACGTTGACATGTTTTTAAGCTGACTATCGAGCGATTGTTTCACGTGAAACATTCGGCGCTTTTTTTCTTGAAATGGGACAGCGTTGTGTTATAATACCAACGTGACATGAAGCCCGGGATTAAAAAAGCGGAGAATGATATGGGAAAAACGATTGCAATAGCGAATCAAAAGGGGGGCGTTGGCAAAACCACCTCCTGCGTTAATCTGTGTTCGGCGCTGCACAGAGCGGGAAAAAAAGTCCTGCTCTGCGATACCGATCCGCAGGGCAACGCGACCTCCGCCATGGGCGCTGACAAGAACAAAGTCAAGGCCAGCGCCTATGACATACTTATAGGCGGCGTAGACCCCAGAGAGGCTGTAATAAAAACAAAATTCGGCGACCTATTACCCTCTAACAAGGGCCTTGCCGGGGCAACGATTGAGCTTGTAATGCTTGATAACCGTGAATACATACTAAAAAAAGCGCTTGAAAAACTGAAGGGTGACTATGATTATATTTTGATAGACTGTCCGCCGTCGCTCGAAATGCTGACTTTAAATTCGCTTTGCGCGGCAGACAGCATACTCATACCTGTACAATGCGAGTACTTTGCGTTAGAGGGTCTTTCGGATCTTATGACAACGATCCGCCTTATAAAACGCGGCCTCAACCCCGCCATAGAGATCGAGGGAGTCCTGCTCACAATGTATGATGGCCGCACGAATCTATCATCGCAGGTTGCGGAAGAGGTAAGGAAATATTTTAAAGATAAGGTATATAATGTTGTGATACCGCGAAGTGTACGTCTTTCGGAAGCGCCTAGTCATGGAAAGCCGGTCATTGAGTACGATTTTTCATCCCGAGGGGCGCAGGCATATATCCAGCTGGCACAGGAGCTTATGAAAAGGAACGAAAGGAGCTGACAGCTTTGGCAAAGGGACTTGGAACGGGCCTAGGCGCGCTTTTCGGCGAGGGAGCAATGGAAGAGAACACGGGGGGCAGCAGTTATCTGCCGATATCTAAGGTTGAGCCCCGGCGCGATCAGCCAAGGAGCCGGTTTGATGAAGCGGCATTAAATGAGCTTGCAAACTCCATTTCGGAGCACGGTATTATTCAGCCTATCACGGTGCGTAAGCTTGACGGGGGTTACTACCAGATTATCGCAGGGGAGCGCAGATGGCGAGCCGCGCGTATGGCGGGACTTAAGGAAGTACCGGTGCGTGTAATAGAAGCGGACGACAAAAAAGCGATGGAGCTCGCACTGGTCGAAAATTTACAGAGAGAAGATTTGAATCCCGCAGAGGAAGCAAGGGGCTATAAGTCGCTTATTGATGAATATGGTTTCACGCAGGAGGAAGCAGCGGTCAGAGTGGGGAAGTCACGGCCCGTAATAGCAAATTCGCTGCGCCTTCTGACCCTTCCGAAGCAGGTATTAACTTTTATCGAAGAGGGAAAACTCTCGCTAAGTCAGGCACGGGCGATACTTGCTGTTGATGGGGATGCAAAGCGTATTGAAACCGCTGAAAAAGCGGTGCAGGGCTCATTTACGGTGCGCGAGATAAACGCTCTGGCGAAAAAACTGGCGCAGAAACCAAAAATTATAAAGGAAGAACCACAGGAAGATGCTGTAGACTACGTCGGTGAAGTTGAAAAAAAACTCTCAAACCGGCTGGGCAGAAGGGTAAAGATCACATACGGCGGTAAAAAAGGAAAGATTGAGATAGAATACTACGGGAGCGATGATTTCGAACAGATCTGTGCTGCTCTCGGCTCTATCAGTGTTATGGATAGAGGAGAAGAAACATGAAGAGGAGAAATGCAGAGACCCCAGTAAATCCCGAAAGTGGCGAAACACCGCAGGAAAAGCCACGTGATGGGCAAAAATACTCGGTATTCATGTACATTACCGTTATGTTCACCGTTGTTGTCTGTCTGATTCTACTTTCTTATTTTATACAACAGCGCAATAATTCCGAAACAATAGCGAGCTTAACACAACAGCACGCCGAATTCTCCACAACAGCTCTGCAGAAGATAGAGAACTTACAGGACACAAATATCGAGCTCGTCGAAAAGGTCGACAAATATGAAAATCAACTCTCTGACCTCAAACAGGAGAATACAGCAACCAAGCAGCTGCTAACGGATACTGAGGCGCGCGAGGAAATCCTACAATCGGATTACAATACGCTGCAATTAAGGTACAACGCGATATCTGACCTCATGCGGCTGGAGGCCGCGATAACAGCCAGGGATATGGACAAGGCTGCCGAGTTAGCGGAATTATTGGAAGCTCAGAAGGATTATCTGGGTGAGTTTTCGATTAAATTTGATACACTAAAGGCAAAGCTTAAATAATAAGGGAGAGGGTTACTATGATAGATATTAAGCTTATCCGTGAAAACCCGGAGAGGATAAAAGAACGCCTGCTATACAAAGAAGCGGACTGCGAGGCTGTAATTGACCGTATTTTGGCGCTCGATGCTGCCCGCCGTGATATGATTTATAAGGCTGAGGGTTGGAAGGCCGAACAAAACAAAGTTTCAAGACAGATCCCAGCCATGAAAAAGGCGGGTAAAGATATCTCAGTCGTCTTTGCGCAGATGAACGCGCTTAAGGAGAACATCAAAAATGCTGATGCTAACCTCAAGTCTATTGAGGAGGAATATTCGCGCCTTATGTTGGGGCTGCCCAACCTGCCGGACGAAGATTTGAAACCGGGCGGCAAGGAAAACAACGAGCCAATTCGCTATTTCGGCGAGCTGCACAAGTTTGATTTTCAGCCAAAACACCACGTTGACCTCTGCACCGATCTGGGGTTAATTGACTATGAACGCGGTACCAAGCTTGCCGGTACCGGTTTTTGGATTTACAAGGGTATGGGAGCGCGACTTGAATGGGCGCTTTTAAATTACTTTATAGATACGCATATAGCTGACGGCTATGAGCTCATGCTCGTCCCGCATATGCTCGAGTATGAATGCGGTCTCACAGCTGGTCAATTTCCAAAATTTGCTGACGAGGTATATAAGATCGAAAACCCTACGGACGACCGTGTGCATTATATGCTCCCGACAGCGGAGGCCGCGTTAGTCAGCCTGCACAGGAACGAAGTTTTGAGTGAGAGCGACCTGCCGAAGAAATATATATCCTATACGCCGTGCTTCCGCCGTGAGGCAGGTTCGTACCGTTCGGACGAGCGCGGAATGGTGCGTGGTCACCAGTTTAACAAGGTCGAAATGGTCCAGTTTACGACACCGGAGGGATCTGACGCCGCGTTTGACGAACTTGTAGGCAAGGCTGAAAGGCTTGTATCCGGGCTTGGCTTCCATTTCCGCACTGTCAAGCTTGCCGCGGCCGACTGCTCGGCTTCCATGGCACGTACCTACGATATAGAGATTCAGATTCCATCCATGAACGGATATAAAGAGGTCTCCTCCGTATCAAATGCCAGAGACTATCAGGCGCGGCGCGGAGCAATGCGTTTTAAGCGCGCGGAGACCGGAAAGATCGAATATGTTCACACATTAAATGGTTCCGGTCTCGCGACCAGCCGCATTCTCCCGGCGCTCGTCGAACAGAACCAGCAGAGGGACGGTTCTGTTGTTGTTCCCGAAGTTTTGCGTAGATATCTGGGCGGTATAGAAATAATAACGAAAACTGAAGCGTAAAATACGAAAAGGGGGACCGGATATGGCAAAAGGATTCAAAGCGGAATTTAAAGAATTCGCGCTTAAGGGAAATGTAGTGGACCTTGCTGTAGGTGTTATTATCGGAGGTGCATTTTCGACTATAACGGCATCACTGGTTAAGGATATTATAATGCCAATAGTAAGTATGTTCACAGGCGGAGTGAATTTTGAGCAGTGGAAGATTACGCTGCCTCAGCTATTCGGAGAGGCTGCGGCGGATGCAGATCCCATAACGTTAAATTTCGGGAATTTTATTTCGATGGCAATTAATTTTATTGTCCTCGCGCTTGTGGTATTTTATATTGTAAAAGGCGTTAATAGGCTGCGCGCCAAGACGGAAGCAAAAAAGACAGAGGACGTACCAAAGGCCGCTCCTGCAGATTCAAAAGAGTCAATTATTTTGACAGAGATCCGCGACCTGCTCAGGGATAAAAATTGATGCCTGAAGACATATTGTTTAGCGGAGCAGCAGAGCTAGGGATTAACCTTTCAAAAGATGCCGCCTTCGCTTTTCGCGAATACTATAATTTATTGGAGGAAAAAAACCGTGTTATGAACCTCACCTCCATATCAGGTGAGAATATTACGCGCCTTCATTTTCTTGACAGCTTGGCCCTTCTGCCGATGTTTAATTTTACGGACAGTAGCGTCATAGACATTGGCAGCGGCGCGGGCTTCCCGGGTATGCCGATACGCCTTGCAGACCCCACCATCAGGCTTACAATGCTCGATGCGCAGCAAAAGCGGATCGGCTTCTTGTCGGAGCTATGCATACGGACGGGGTGTGCCGATGTTAAATGTATTAAAGCGCGGGCGGAAGAAGCAGCGCTTTTACCGGAGATGCGCGAAAGCTTCGATTTTGCCGTATCACGCGCCGTTGCACGGTTGTGCGTTTTAGTGGAACTGTGCCTGCCGTTTGTAAGGACAGGAGGTGCGCTTCTGGCTATGAAAAGTACAGGAGCGGACGAGGAGACAGCGGGGGCAAAAAATGCTATAAAGATTCTCGGCGGTAAGCTCGAAAATGAAATAGATTATTCCGTACCCGGTACGGATGTGATTCATCGTGTCGTCGTTATCAGAAAGACGGCCGTTACTCCGAAGGGCTATCCAAGGCGGTTTGCAAAGATACAGAAATCGCCGCTGTAAGCCATTCCAGTCGCATTGTTTCACGTGAAACATTTGCGGAAGGTTGACATAAAACTGAGAGCAACAACCCCGATATTCAATTATCGGGGCTATTGCGCTTTTTGTATTTCCAGAATATTGAAAAGGAGCCGCGCAATGAATATCCTCACTAAATCCATTATAGAGGAGACAGAATTTTCTCGCCTTATAGCCGCCGTAGACGCCGGCGGTTGTCCGGCAGTACTGACAGGCGTTTCAGGCATACACCGCGCTCACGCGGCAAGCGCCATATTCGCCTCCCTGGGCCGTCCCATTGTTGTTGTTTCGGCGGAAGAGGCGGAGGCAAAACGCATGGCTTCGGACATATCGGTATTCACGGGTGAACATGTACCTGTACTTTTGTCTCGCGAATTTACCTTTTATGATGCGGAAGGCGTTTCCCGTCAAGCGGAACACAAGCGCCTATCGGCACTTTACCGTATGAAAGGCGGGATTTCCCCGATAGTCTCCTGCACGGCAGACGGGCTGCTGCAGCGCACGCTTCCCCCCGAGTGCCTTGATGAAGCGGCGTTTGTTCTGGAAAACGGGAAGAGCTATCCTCTGGACGAGGTCACGGAGAAGCTTTTCAAAGCCGGATACCGCAGGACAGAGCAGGTCGAGGGTACGGGGCAGTTTGCCCTGCGCGGCGGCATTCTCGATTTTTTCTCACCTGCGTATGAAGCTCCAGTTCGGTGCGAATTTTTTGGGGATGACATCGACTCGATGGGCTTTTTTGATGTTTCTACCCAGCGTCGCACAGAGATAACTGGCTTTGTCGCTGTCCTTCCGGCTGCAGAGACGCTTCTAACTATGTATCCCGGTGGGGAGAAAGCGCTTGCCGACGAGCTCGAAGCGCTTCTCAAGAGAGTTTCCCGCCGCAAAGCTGCAAAAGAAGAGCTAATTTCCGGTATTTCCCGGGACATCGAGCGTCTGCGGGAGAGACGGGTTTTCCCTGCGGCTGATAAATATATGGAGGTGGTCTATGACATGGCGACCGCCGCGGACTATATTCCGGCGGATGCAATAATAATAATGTCGGACACGACAAGGCTTTCTGAGCGCGCCAAAAATTACATTTGGCAGGAGAACGAGGACATTACCTCGCTTTTGGAGTCGGGCGTTCTTGAAGGAAGTATTGCGAAATTCTCCGCTGCCTGGGAGGATATAGCCGTAAAGCTCTCGGACTTCGCTGTCATTATGGCGGACAGTTTCACGTCAGGACGTTATCCATTAAAGCCGCGCACCATCACAGTACTAACGACAAAGCAGCTCCCTTCCTACGGAGGGAGCCTTGAGACTGCGGCGAGCGACATCTCCCATTATATAAAAACGAAGTACCGCACCGTCGTTCTGTGTCAGGACAGGCGGCGCGCGGAGATGCTGAAGGATTATCTGTACGATCATGAAGTAAACTGCGCCGTCGATTTCGTACCGGAAAAGCTGCCTGAAAAGGGTGAGTGCATCATTTCGCTCGGTGGGCTGTCCGCGGGTATGGAATACCCCGATACGCGACTTGCGGTCATAACCGAGGGACAGCTGATGCCGACACTTTTCCGCCGAAAGGCGAAAAAGCCGGCTTCGGGCAGAAGAAAGCTCGAGAGCTTCACAGATCTTTCCCCGGGAGATCTCATTGTGCATGAGACTTACGGTATAGGTCGGTTCGTCGGCATTGCTAAAATGTCCGTTGACAAAATCGAAAAGGATTATATAAAGATCGCATACGCGGGTTCGGACAGCCTTTATATTCCGGCGACGCAGCTCGACATGGTTTCAAAGTATATAGGCGGCGGCGAGGATAGGCCGGTGAAGCTCTCTAAAATGGGAGGCGGAGATTGGGTCAAGGCGAAGACCCGGGCAAAGGGTGCTGCCAAGGAGCTCGCAAAGGGTCTTATCGAACTTCAGGCACAGAGAAGACGTGAGTCGGGACATGCATTTTCGTTGGATGCCACATGGCAGACCGAGTTTGAGGAGGCGTTTGAATATCAGGAGACTGACGACCAACTCCGTGCTGTACGCGAGATAAAGGAGGACATGGAACGGCCAATCCCGATGGACAGACTTCTCTGCGGCGATGTGGGTTATGGTAAAACGGAGGTTGCTCTGCGCGCCGTAATGAAGTGTGTTCTGGATGGTAAGCAATCAGCGATACTAGTACCGACAACAGTCTTGGCACAGCAGCATTTCATGACCGCCACAAAGCGGTTTTCAGGTTATCCCGTGAAGATTGAAATACTCAGCCGCTTCCGGACTCCCTCGCAGATGAGAAAAGCACTCGCCGATATAGCTGACGGAACGGTTGACATAATCATCGGGACTCATAAGCTTCTGCAAAAAGACATGAAGTTCAAAGACCTCGGCCTTTTGGTCGTTGATGAGGAACAGCGATTCGGAGTAACTCATAAGGAAAGACTTAAGGAGCTCTCGCGCCAGGTGGACGTTCTGACCCTCTCGGCGACGCCTATACCGCGTACCCTCAATATGGCGCTCTCCGGTATACGTGACATGTCTACAATAGAGGAACCACCGCAGGACAGGCAGCCGGTACAGACTTATGTCATGGAACATGATTGGGGTATCGTGTGTGACGCAATAAGGCGCGAAATTTCACGCGGCGGACAGATATACTATATCCATAACCGCATAGAGAACATTGAAAGGACGGCTTCGCGCCTCTCAGCAATTCTGGAGGACGTCTCCGTTGCCGTGGCGCACGGGCAGATGGATGAGGAAACCCTCTCAGACGTTATGGAACAGATGTCGGCCGGAGAGGTGCAGGTTTTGGTGTGCACCACGATAATCGAGACGGGGATAGATATTCCTAACGTCAACACACTCATAATAGAGGATGCGGACAGGCTGGGCCTTGCCCAGCTCCACCAGATACGCGGCCGTGTCGGCCGTTCGTCACGGCGGGCTTTTGCATACCTCACCTTTCGGCAGGGAAAGGTGCTTACTGAGGTTGCTGAAAAACGGCTCTCCGCAATCAGAGAATTTGCGGAGTTCAACTCCGGTTTCAAGATCGCAATGCGAGATCTTGAGATAAGAGGAGCCGGGAATATTTTGGGGCCGGAGCAATCGGGACACATGATGAGCGTCGGCTTTGATATGTATCTTAAGCTTTTGGAAGAGGCTGTTTTGGAGGAAAAGGGAGAAAAGCCGCCGGTACGAGCGGAATGTTCCGCCGATCTGTCAGTCGCGGCATATATACCGGAGAGCTACGTCCCTTCCGGTGAACAGCGGATGGATCTATACCGCCGTATAGCGCATATTCGTTCGGAGGACGATGCGGATGACCTGACAGACGAGCTCATAGACCGCTTCGGCGAGCCTCCGACGAGCGTAAATGCCCTGATTCACGTGGCGCTGCTGCGCGGCGAGGCGGCGACTGCTGGTATCTCTGAAATTACGCAAAAATCGGGTGTCCTGCGTTTTACGCTATCGGACTTCAAGATGGAACGTGTTTCCGCGCTGTACGAGAGGCCGGAATATAAAGGAATTGTGAAGATTGAGGCGGGAAATGTTCCGGCGGTGTCATTGAGACTACGCCAGGGAAAAAGCATAATAGAGGAGGCCGTCCGTTTTGTGCGTGCGTACTCCGGAAACGTCGGTCTTGCAAGCGGAAACAAGGTGTGATATGATATTTAGCTGTAACCAAATGACAAATGTTTGTTGCAAAAGAAAGGCGAACATATGAAACTCAAAAGAATACTGTCACTTTTGCTATGTGCGGCGATGCTTGTTTCTGTAGTCTCCGGCTGTGCCAAAAATGATGAAAATGCCGACAGCACAGAGGGCGGCATATCCCTTAACGAGGACGTGGAAGGGCCAATTGACGGAATTGAGGGGACTTCGGATTCTACAGGAGATACAACAGAGATAAACCACGATTTTGAAAAGGCCTACGCCACCTATGAGCCGGATACGGTTATGGCGGTTATTGACGGCGAAGATATCACTTGGCAGCAACTCTTTTACTGGATAAACAACACTTTAAATAACTTTGAGCAGAACTACCAGGAGATAACAGATTTTGACGCGATATGCTACGATGATGTCACGTATGGACAATACGTCCTTGAGAATTCGCTGAATGCAACGGTGTATTATAAGGCAATTAAGGAGTATGCAACGGCATTAGGCATAGAACTAACTTCGGATGAAAAAGCGGAAATCAAGACGAAGTACGACGCCGCCGTCGAGCAGGCGGGCGGTGAGGAAGCTTTTGCCGAATACCTCGCGTCTATTTACTGTAGCGATGACTATTATAATTACAACTTGGAATGCGCTTATCTTTACAATCTTTGCTTTGAGCATAATTACGGCGCGAATGGTGAAAAGCTCTCTGAGGAAGAGATACTCGAAGATACCTCCAAAGACGGCTATATGATGGCAAAGCATATTCTATTCAAAATAACCGACGATGATGGGAACGCTCTTTCAGATGAGGAAAAGGCGGCAAAGTATAAAAATGCAGAGGACGTTCTTGCCCAGCTTGACGCCGCAGCCCCTGCGGAGGTCCCCGAACTATTTGATAAACTTATGAACGAAAACAGCGAGGACACCGGCCTTACATTATTTCCCAACGGGTACCTGTTTCAGAGCGGTGAAATGATTACAGAATTCGAAGAAGCCGTAGCCGGACTAAATGAGGGCGAGTACAGCGGAATTGTCGAGACGAGCTACGGATACCATATAATAATGAGGTTGCCAATAGACGTCGAGGCGACCCCGTTACAGTACAGTCAGTACCTTGCATACGGATATACCCACCCGCTACGATATATCGTGGCGTCAAACAGGCAGACCAGTATACTAACCGGCTTGTTGGAAAATATCGATGTTCAGCAGGGTGACGTTTATAAGTCACTAAGTCTTTCGCAAATATTCTGATGTTAACTGCAAAAATAGGCCCTGATATATATCAGGGCCTATTTTTATACCGTTTTTCATTTATTTTATAATACGGCTGTGATACGGCGTGTAATGTGAACGTCGAAAATGCATAAAAAGACCGTTGAGCAAAAAAAGATAAAGAAAAGGGAAAAAAGGGGTTGACAGGAGGGATAAGGCGGTGATATATTAACGGAGCGCTTTCAACAGAGGGCGCTGAGGGTAGCACAGGGACGGCGGAGACGCCGGATCGGAGCTCGGTCGATTGAAAAAAATAAGTTGACAAGAGCTTCGAGATGTGTTATCATAAAATTCCGCCAAATTAAGGCGAGTGTACCTTGTAAATTAAACAATGTAAGCAA
>JBFWIW010000015.1:0-48710 GCA_050253535.1 Oscillospiraceae bacterium | reverse complement strand
TGACGCGCGCCATGCTCGTAACAATCCTGTACCGTCTTGATAGTGAGCCTTCCGTCAGCGACGAGGCTGCATTTGACGACGTAACATCAGGCACGTGGTATGCCGACGCCGTATTATGGGCATCCTCCAACAATATCGTCAACGGCTACGGAAACGGCGAGTTCGGCCCTGAGAATAATATCACCCGCGAGCAGATAGCAGCCATCCTGTATAATTACGCTCAGTACAAAGGCTATGATGTGAGCGCGCCTGCAGAGCTTGACGCCTTCACCGACGCAGGCAACACCTCGGATTGGGCACAGGCTTCTATGAAATGGGCGGTTGCAAACGGTCTGATCAACGGCAAGGGCGACGGTATCCTTGATCCTACCGGCACGGCTACCCGTGCTGAGATTGCGGCAATGCTGATGCGCTTCGTTGATAACTTTTTAAAATAAAGTTTAAACAAATAGCCCGGCCGGCGCGAACCGACCGGGCTATCCTGTCATATCAATAGAGCAATAAGAATATAATTAATACCATACAGGCTGTAAAATATACAGCATAACGACAAAATATAATTGCCGGCTGTTTATACGCAAAAAAATTCTTGACATACCTGGAACCCCATGATATCATACTTAAAATTTAATAATTTAAATGCATTGAAGGAGACTTGTTGCAAGCAGGTTCATCTGCAGAGAGCCGGTGGTTGGTGTAAACCGGTGGTGATGTTGGCAGCGTATCCCTCCCGAGCATAGACGCTGAAGCGCAGTAAGCGTATTACGGAAGGCACCGTTACATGCCAGGGTTTGTTAGAACCTGATGAGTGGATCAGGGACCTATTCATATACTTTTCACAAGTATCGGAAATGTCCTGGATCAAATTGAGTGGTACCGCGAGGATTATATCCCCGTCTCATTTTTGAGACGGGGATTTTTTGTTGCAAAAAAATCTTGGGAGAATAATATTGTTTTCCCTATGAGAATCAGGAGGTAAAAAAATGAAAAAGATATTTATACTTGACTCGACTTTGCGTGACGGGGCGCAGGGCATGGGTATTTCATTTTCAGTACAGGATAAACTGAAAATTGCCGCGATTCTCGATGATCTGCAGGTGGACTATATCGAGGCCGGAAACCCCGGCTCCAACCCCAAGGACTTGGAGTTTTTTGAGCTGATCAAAAAGAATCCGCTGAAGCATTCGAAGGTGACCGCGTTTGGAAGCACAAGGAGAAAGAATATCCCCGCGTGTGAAGATTCAAACATCCAGTCGCTCATCATGGCTGGCACGGATTACGTCACCATATTCGGAAAAGCCTGGGACATTCACGTAACAGAAATCATCCGTACGGAGCTTTCAGAAAATATCAGAATGATAAAAGATACCGTATCTTATTTGAAATCCAAGGGGAAAGAAGTCATCTATGACGCGGAGCACTTTTTTGACGGGTACAGGGCCAATCCAGAATACGCCCTACAGACACTTGAAGCGGCATTTGAAAGCGGCGCCGACTGTCTTTGCCTGTGCGACACAAACGGCGGCGCTTTCCCGGACTATATCTTCGATGTCACAAAACTGGTTGCGGATAGATTCCCCGTCAAAATCGGTATCCATACGCATGACGACGGGGGTATGGCGGTAGCCGGCAGCTTAATGGCGGTAAAAGCGGGAGCGGTCCATATCCAGGGTACTTTAGCCGGGTTCGGTGAGAGATGCGGTAACGCAAATCTTTCGACAGTCATAGCGAACCTTCAGCTTAAAATGGGCCGGGACTGCATACCGGAACAGCATCTCAGGCATCTCACCGAGACGGTTCACGAGGTCGCCGAGATCTCCAATATCAGCGTTTACAGGAACATGCCGTATGTTGGCGGAAACGCATTCTCGCACAAGGGCGGGATGCATGTGGACGGCGTGATGAAAAACTCTCTCACATTCGAGCACGTCTCCCCTTCAGCCGTGGGCAACAGCAGAAAGGTATTAATGTCGGAGGTCGCGGGGAGAAGCGCAATACTTGAGAAGGTCCGGTCGTTTTATCCCGAAATCAAAAAAGACTCGGCTGAAGCGGCCCGCATAATCGAAATGGTCAAACAGATGGAGCATCAGGGATACCAGTTTGAAGGCGCGGAGTCCTCCTTTGAACTGGAGGTACGGAAAATACTCGGCACACGATTTAAGTTTTTTGAGCTTGAGATGCTCAGTGTGCAGGACGAACAACCGTCGGGCAGCAGGATAAAGCCCGCCTTCGCGACGATAAAGGTACTCGTCGGCGACAAGCTCGAGATTACGGCAGCCGAGGGCGACGGCCCCGTCAACGCCATCGACACCGCGCTTCGTAAAGCGCTGGAGGTCTTTTACCCCGAAATAGGCGAGATCCGGCTTACCGATTATAAGGTCCGCGTTCTCGATTCGGAATCGGCGACGGCGGCAAAGGTCAGGGTCCTCATCGAATCGACCGACGGCCATGAATACTGGACGACGGTCGGGGTAGCGGTGGACATCATACAGGCAAGCTGCAAGGCGCTGCTCGACTCCATCGACTACAAGCTGCTGAAATCCCACAGAAAGTCCCACAATGCGAGCGCATGATTATAGCACGGCATTTAAAACAGTCTAATCATAAAAGGAGGTTTTATCGATGAGGTTAACAGGTGCGCAAATACTGATCGAATGTCTGGCGGAGCAATCTGTCGACACTGTCTTCGGGTATCCCGGCGGCGCGGTCCTGAACATTTACGATGAATTATATAAAAACAGTCACAGGATAAAGCACATCCTCACGTCCCACGAACAGGGCGCGGCGCATGCGGCCGACGGCTACGCCAGAGCGACCGGTAAGACCGGCGTGTGCATCGCGACTTCCGGCCCGGGGGCGACAAATCTGGTAACGGGCATCGCCACAGCTTATCTCGATTCCGTCCCTGTCGTCTTCATCACTGGTAATGTAAACGTAAATCTTATCGGTAAAGACAGTTTCCAGGAGGCAGATATAGCCGGCATCACGACGCCGATAACAAAAAACAACTATATCGCAAAAGACGTCGCAAAGCTGGCTGACACATTGCGCGAGGCCTTCGCCATCGCCAGGGAAGGGCGGCCCGGCCCGGTACTTGTGGATATTCCGAAAAACGTCACAATCGAGACGGCCGAATTTACCCCCATGAGCGATGCGCTCGCCGGAAAAAAATATACAAAGACCGGCGACAGAGATTCAGGCGATGCGGATATCGAAAAACTCGGCGATATGATAAAATGTTCTGAAAAGGTCTTTCTGCTCTGCGGCGGAGGGGTTTTGAAGTCCGGCGCGTCAAAAGAGGTCCTGAATCTGGCCCAGACGCTGCACGCACCTGTCGGCGCAACGCTTATGGGTATCGGCGGGTTCCCGTCAACCCATCCGAATTTTACGGGGCTTGTAGGCATGCACGGCACAAAGGCCTCCAACACGGCGATCTCTGAATGCGGCCTGATCATCGCCCTCGGCAGCCGCTTTAACGACAGGGTCATCGGAGACGCGCGTAAATTTGGCAGAAACGCGAAGATCGTACAGATCGATATCGATGAGGCGGAGATCAACAAGAACATCAGGACGTCGCACTATGTCATAGGCGACATAAAAAAGGTCCTCACAAGGCTCCCGCAGCTTGTAAAACTGCCCGATACCGGTATGGAGGGCAGGGATGAATGGCTCACTAAAATCCGGAGCCTGAAGCCCGCTGAAGCCTACTGCGCCGAGTGCGGCGGATTCACGCCAAAATCCATCATGTCAGCCATTTATGCACACTCTCCAAAAGATACCATCGTCGTCACCGACGTGGGTCAGCATCAGCTCTGGGCCGCAAAATATTACCAGTATGACGCTCCGGGGACATTAATAACTTCCGGAGGTTTCGGGACAATGGGCTATGGCGCCGGAGCAGCCATTGGTGCGAAGCTGGGCAGACCGGATATGACGGTCGTGCATATCGCAGGAGACGGCAGCTTCCGAATGAACTGTAACGAGCTGTCCACCATCGAGCACTACGGGCTCCCGATTATTACTGTCATTTTAAATAACGGCGTTCTCGGCATGGTCAGACAGTGGCAGACGGTGTTTTACGACAAGAGGTATTCTCAGACAGATCTCGACAGAGGACCGGATTTCGTAAAGCTTGCCGGTGCATACGGAATAAACGGTCGATGCATCCGTACTTTGGAGGAATTTGAAAAAGCCTTTGACGAGGCACTCTCCTCAGGAAAACCGGCCATACTTGACTGCCGTATCGGAAATGATGAAAATGTCACGCCGATGGTAGCGCCAGGTAAGCACCTTACAGATTTCATATTAAACGAATACTAAACTATATCGCGCTCTTTAATGCGCATACTCGACTGGATCGGACGGAGGAAAAGTTTGAAACAAGTTCAAACTGAGTTCGATTTAAGTCCGTTTACTCGCCCGCGAGCGGGCAACCGCAAAACATGCACATATAACCATTTCGTTTCATGGTCATTTTGTGCCTGTAGTATAACGAAGGGATTGGTCATAATCATGAGAAGCGATACTGTCAAAAAAAGTGTGGAAAGAGCTCCCCACCGCTCGCTGTTTAAGGCTATGGGATATACGGATGAGGAGCTTATGCGGCCGCTTATCGGTATAGCAAACCCAAAAAGCGAAATCGTACCCGGACATTTCCACTTGGATAAAATTGCGGAAGCGGTCAAGGCCGGCATCCGGATGGCGGGTGGTACTCCCATCGAATTCGGAGCGATCGGCGTATGCGACGGCATAGCAATGGGGCACGAGGGGATGAAGTATTCTCTCGCCTCCCGCGAGCTCATTGCAGACGAATGCGAAACCATGGCGATGGCTCATAGGTTCGACGGCATGGTCTTCATCCCCGGCTGCGACAAGATCATACCCGGCATGCTTATGGCAGCCGCCAGACTCGACATCCCCTCAGTGATCATGACGGCGGGGCCTATGCTCTCCTATGATACCGGGGATGGAAGACATTTTGACCTCAACAGCGTATTTGAGGCCGTGGGGGCAGTAAAGGCCGGCAAGGCTACTGAGGCCGAGCTTGATTTCTGCGAGAATAACGCCTGCCCCGGCTGCGGGTCCTGTTCGGGGATGTTCACCGCAAATTCCATGGGATGTCTCTCCGAGGCTGTCGGCATGGCCCTCCCCGGAAACGGCACTATCCCGGCGGTTTACGGTGAAAGGCTCCGTCTGGCAAAACGCGCCGGCATGAGGGCGGTCGAGCTCGTCGAAAAAGGCATCCGGCCATCTCAGATTCTTACCGAAAAGGCGTTCCGGAACGCCCTTGCGGTAGATATGGCGCTTGGATGCTCCACAAACTCCGTGCTGCACCTCACCGCAATCGCAAGCGAGGCCGGCGTCAAGCTCGATCTGGGCATAATAAACGAAATCAGCTCCCGCGTTCCGAATCTCTGCAGGCTAGCGCCCTCGGGACCCTACCACGTTGAAGACCTGTACAGGGCGGGCGGCGTCTCGGCCGTAATAAAGGAACTTATCGACAACGGCTATTACGACGGCTCGCTCATGACCGTCATGGGCGTCACGATGGCGGAAGTGGTGGCGCAGGCCGCCGTCCGCGACCGCAATGTTATCAGGAAATGCGCCGAACCATATTCCGAAACCGGCGGCATCGCGGTGCTCAGGGGCAACATAGCGCCGGACGGTGCGGTTGTGAAAAGAGCAGCCGTCCTCGATAAAATGCTTGTTCACCGCGGCCCCGCAAAGGTATTCGACTCGGAGGAACTCGCGATCTCAGCGATCTACGGTATGGAAGTAGAAAAGGGTGACGTTGTCGTCATCCGCTATGAAGGGCCAAAGGGCGGACCGGGAATGCGTGAGATGCTCGGGCCCACCTCTGCTATTGCGGGTATGGGGCTCGACAGCGACGTCGCCCTGATCACCGACGGGCGCTTTTCCGGCGCATCGAGGGGCGCCGCGATCGGGCATGTATCGCCGGAAGCGGCCAGCGGCGGCGGCATCGCGCTTGTACGCGACGGCGATATGATCGCAATCGATATTCCGGGTGGCACAATTAACGTCGAAGTCTCCGACGAAGAGCTTACCGAGAGGAAAAAAAGCTGGCGGGAACCGGCACCGAAAGTTACGAAAGGTTATCTCTCCAGATACTCGAAAATGGTTTCATCCGCGGCGGAGGGCGCGGTAGTAAGGTGATTCTTCTCTTTTTCCCGTAAAAAACCATTTTCGAGCGCCCGACGAATATGATTAAGAGGAGTGCTTAAAATGAAAAATATTAAAATTTTTGACACCACCCTGCGGGACGGCGAGCAATCTCCCGGGTGCAGTATGAATATAAAAGAAAAAATCGAGATGGCGCGTCAGCTGGAACTACTGAAGGTTGACGTGATTGAGGCCGGCTTCGCTGCGGCCTCCCAGGGCGACTATAACGCGGTGCGAGCCGTGGCAAAGGAGCTCCGCCACACATGCGTTGCAAGCCTTAGCAGGGCGCTTGCCAAGGATATCGACAGCTCGTGGGAAGCGGTAAAGTACGCTCAGAACCCCAGAATTCACGTATTTATCGCCACTTCGGATATCCACCTGCAGTATAAGCTGAAGAAAACGCGCGAAGAAGTCCTTGAACAGACGATTGAGATGGTCAAATACGCCAAAAAGTTCTGTGAAGACATCGAGTTTTCGGCCGAAGATGCGACAAGAAGCGATCGGGAATTCCTTTGTAAAGTCTTCGAGGGGGCCATAGCTTCCGGCGCCACCGTTCTGAACGTCCCCGATACAGTTGGGTACTCCTCGCCGGAGGAGCTCGCAGCACTGATCACCTATCTGAGGGAAAACGTAAGGGGTATCGACAAGGTGGATCTCTCCGTCCACTGCCATGACGATCTGGGCCTTGCCGTATCAAACTCGCTCTCCGCGGTCAAGGCCGGCGTAAACCAGGTTGAGTGTACGGTCAACGGCATCGGTGAGAGAGCGGGAAATGCCGCCCTTGAAGAGATAGTTATGAACCTGAAAACGCGCGCCGATTATTATGACGCCGGATGCTCTGTGGACACTACCCAGATCTATAAGGTGAGCAGGCTCCTGTCGAGCATCACGGGCGTGAAGGTGCAGCCCAACAAATCCATAGTCGGTGAAAACGCGTTTGCCCACGAGTCCGGCATCCATCAGCACGGCATGCTCGCAAACAAGCAGACTTACGAGATTATGAACCCAACGTCCATAGGTCTTTCCCACAACAAAATGGTTCTGGGTAAGCATTCGGGCCGCCACGCTTTCAACGAGCGGGTGCGCGACCTCGGCTTCAATGTCGACCTGAACCTCTCCGATATTCTCTTCAAACGCTTCAAGGATCTGGCGGACAAAAAGAAAACGGTGAGCGACAAGGACATAGAAGCCCTTGTCCGCAGCATTCTCGCTCAGGAGATCCCAAAGGCCTACACGCTTGAGCGTTATGTCATAAATTCCGGCAACACGATAACGCCGACGTCCAGCATCGTGCTCACAAAGGCAAACGGCGAACATGCGGAAAAAGTCGCTATTGGCTTTGGGCCGGTGGACGCTTCGTTCAACGCCATCAACAAGATCGTGGGGCTTCCGGTCCGGCTGGACGAATATTCGATTGACGCGGTGACTGAGGGTCGTGACGCGCAGGGCGAGGTCAGCGTAAAAGTAAACAGCCAGGGTACCTCCGCAAAGGGCTACGGCTTGAGTACCGACGTTATTGAGGCCAGCATTCAGGCCTACATCAACGCAATAAACAATCTCATTTATGAGAACGGAAAGGAAGAACAGTAAAATGGGCATGACAATGACTCAAAAAATCCTCGCGTCTCATGCGGGACTTGACAGGGTAACAGCCGGTCAGCTTATTGAGGCAAAAGTTGACCTTGTACTGGGCAACGATGTCACCGCGCCCGTCGCGATACGGGAATTTGAAAAAGCGGGTATCGAAAATGTCTTCGACAGGGAAAAAATTGCCCTTGTCATGGATCATTTTACCCCCAACAAGGACATCAAGGCCGCCGAGCAGTGCAAAGTTGTACGTGACTTTGCGCGCAGGCAAAAAATTGTCAATTTCTTTGACGTTGGCCGCGTTGGCGTGGAGCACGCGCTCCTGCCCGAGCTCGGTCTCGTGGGGCCCGGCGATCTTGTAATCGGCGCGGATTCGCACACCTGCACCTACGGCGCTCTGGCGGCGTTTTCCACAGGCGTCGGCAGCACGGATATGGCTGCCGGCATGGCAACGGGCCTTTGCTGGCTGAAGGTGCCGTCGGCTATCCGTTTCGTGCTCAAAGGCAGTTTGCGCCCCTGGGTATCCGGTAAGGATGTGATCCTTAACATCATCGGCAGATTGGGCGTTGACGGCGCTCTGTATCAGTCCATGGAATTCACCGGGCCAGGCCTTGCCGCGCTCACGATGGAAGACCGCCTTTGCATGGCCAACATGGCCATTGAGGCGGGCGCGAAAAACGGCATCTTCGAATTCGATGCTCTAACGGAAAAATTTGCGAATGAGCACGGCTGCAGGCCGTGGGCAGTTTACACGGCTGACGCAGATGCTGAGTATACGAACACTTATGATATAGATCTCAGCGACATCCAACCCACTGTGGCCTTCCCCCACCTGCCGGAAAATGCCAGACCAATCACGGAATGCGGGAATATCTGCATCGATCAGGTGGTCATCGGCTCGTGCACCAACGGCCGCATTGAGGACTTGCGTACGGCGGCCGCGATTTTAAAAGACCGCAATATCAACGAAAACGTCCGCTGCATCGTCATCCCGGCAACGCAGAAAATCATGCTGCAGGCGATGGAAGAGGGGCTCGTAAATATTTTCATCGACGCTGGCTGCGCGGTCTCAACGCCCACCTGCGGGCCATGTCTCGGCGGCCACATGGGCATCCTTGCAAAGGGCGAGCGCGCCGTAGCAACTACTAACCGCAATTTTGTCGGCCGCATGGGGCACCCGGGTTCAGAGGTCTATCTCGCCTCCCCCGCCGTCGCCGCCGCTTCAGCAATCGCCGGCAAGATTGCCGGCCCCGATCAGATATAAAGGAGGTTGAGCTATGAATGCAAACGGAAAAGCCATTAAATACGGCGATAACATCGATACCGACGTCATAATCCCCGCAAGATATTTGAACACCTCCGATCCGAAAGAGCTCGCGTCCCACTGTATGGAAGACATCGACAAGGATTTTTTTCAAAAAATGAAACCGGGAGACATCATGGTCGGCGGCAAAAATTTCGGGTGCGGATCCTCGCGCGAACACGCGCCTATTGCTATAAAGGAGTCCGGCATAACCTGCGTAATCGCCTCCACGTTTGCCCGCATCTTTTACCGTAACGCCATAAATATCGGGCTCGCCATCATCGAGTGCCCCGAGGCTTCGGAGAAAATCGCGGATGGAGATGAAATCTCCGTCGATTTCGACACAGGTGTAATTACGAACAAGACCCGGGGCGAGACTTACAAAGGGGAGCCCTTCCCGCCTTTCATCCAGAATATCATCGCATCGGGCGGGCTTATGCGCACCATCAAATCCAAAAAAATATAGGCGGTGAAAGAATTGAAATACAATATAGCCGTCATCCGGGGGGACGGCGTCGGCCCGGAAATTGTAAATGAAGCGGTTAAAGTGCTGGATGCCGCAGCAAAACGCTTCTCGTTTGAGCTCCGGTACCGCGAAACCCTTATGGGAGGGCGTGCCATCAACGAAACCGGTGTGCCGCTCCCCGAAGAGACCGTTAACATCTGCAGGGAGAGCGACTGCGTGCTCCTCGGCGCCGTAGGAGGGCCCAAATGGGATACCCTGCCCGGTCATCTTCGTCCGGAAGCGGGGCTGCTCGGTATACGCGCGGCTCTCGGACTCTATGCAAATCTTCGCCCTGCGGTACTTTTTGATCCGCTCCGGGACGCCTGTCCCCTCCGTCCCGACATCATTTCCGGCGGGCTTGACCTTCTCATGGTGAGGGAACTCACCGGCGGGATCTATTTCGGCGAGCGCGGTCGCAGGAGCGGCAAAAACGGTGCGGAGGCCTACGACACCGAATGCTACTCCGCATTTGAGATCGAGCGCATCGGACGGATCGCCTTTGAGGCGGCTGAGAAACGCGGGCGCAGGCTAACCAGCATAGACAAGGCAAACGTGCTTGAGAGCTCCCGCCTGTGGCGTGAGGTAATGCACAAACTCTCGGCGGAATATCCGCAGATCCAGTATGAAGATATGCTAGTCGACAATGCCGCCATGCAGCTTGTGCGTAACCCGGGGCACTTTGATGTCGTGGTCACGAGCAATTTGTTCGGCGATATCCTCTCCGACGAGGCCAGCATGATAACCGGGTCCATCGGCATGCTCCCCTCGGCATCTCTGGGCAGCGGCAGCCTCGGCCTTTACGAGCCCATTCACGGCTCGGCGCCCGACATTGCCGGTAAAAACACAGCAAATCCTTTGGCAACCATCCTCTCTGCGGCTATGATGCTGAGGTATTCTCTCCGCCTTTATGACGCGGCTGACGCAGTCGAAAATGCCGTAAAAAAAGCACTTGCCGAGGGGCACAGGACCGCCGATATCGCCGGATCCGGCGGAAAATCCGTTGGAACCGACGAAATGGGCGATATCGTCTGCCGCTTTATCTAGAGCTTTGGCACCCCCGAGTCCGGCCGCGAAGCCGGAAAAGCGGCAAAAAAAGAAACGGAGGACTTATGAAATTAACCATGTCAGTCTTGGTGAAAAACCATGCCGGGATACTCTCCAAGGTAGCAGGGCTTTTTTCACGGCGCGCCTACAATATACACAGTCTGGCCGTCGGCACAACATCCGACCCCTCGGTTTCCCGTATGACCATAGTTGTTGACGGAGATGACGAGATAGTCGAACAAGTGGAAAAACAGCTCAACAAGCTTATTGACGTTATAACGGTCAAAATATTGACGCCAGGAGAATTTATTAACCGCGAACTTATACTCTTAAAGGTCAACGCGACCTCGGAAAGCCGCTCCGACATTATACAGATCGCCGAAATATTCGGCGCAAAGACCATCGACGTATCGCACACCATGCTGGTTCTTGAGTATACGGATACATCCGAGCAGGTCAGCAGGCTGGAATCCATGCTGGCGAGGTACGGTGTCTGCGAAACTGTGCGCACCGGCACAATCGCCATTGAAAATGCGCATGTGATGGCCCCCATCGAAATGCCGGAAACAGAAACAACTGCAGAATAGATAACATCGGCAGACCTGTTTGCCGGAAAAAATATAAAAGGCCGACAAAGGCCGGGAGGTAATACAAATGGCAAAAATATTTTATGAGAGCGACTGTAACCTGAGTTATCTGAAAGGGAAAAAAGTGGCGGTCATCGGCTACGGTAGCCAAGGGCACGCCCACGCGCTCAACCTCAAGGAGAGCGGCGTCGATGTCGTAGTGGGACTTTACGAGGGCAGCAAATCGTGGAAAACCGCCGAGGAAAGCGGTCTCAAGGTTGCGACTGCCAAAGAGGCCGCAAAAGAGGCCGATGTCATCATGCTCCTTGTGAATGATGAGAAGCAGGCCGCGCTCTACAGCGACAGCATCGCCGAAGGGCTTACCGCCGGCAAGGCGCTGGCCTTCGCCCACGGCTTCAACATCCATTTCGGCCAGATAGTCCCGCCCCCCGACGTGGACGTCTTCATGGTAGCGCCCAAGGGCCCCGGCCACACCGTACGCAGCGAGTATCAGCGCGGCGCCGGCGTTCCCTGTCTTGTCGCCGTCCATCAGGACTATACCGGCAAGGCGAAGGATGTAGCCCTCGCCTATGCGGCGGGAATCGGCGCGGCACGCGCCGGCATCCTTGAGACCACCTTCCGCGAGGAGACGGAGACGGACCTCTTCGGCGAGCAGTCCGTACTCTGCGGCGGCGTAACAGCGCTGATGCAGGCAGGCTTTGAAACCCTGGTAGAAGCTGGCTATGCGCCGGAGAGCGCCTATTTTGAATGTATCCACGAGATGAAGCTCATCGTCGACCTCATCTACAGCGGAGGTTTTGAGATGATGCGGTATTCGATCAGCGATACGGCTGAGTACGGGGACTATGTTACCGGGAGCAGGATCATAACGGACGAGACCCGGAAGGAAATGAAGAAGGTACTCGATGAGATCCGGGACGGCACCTTTGCGAGAAACTGGATCCTCGAAAACCGCGTCGGCCGTCCGCACTTCAACGCCATGAAACGGCAGAATGTCGAGACCCTTCTGGTAAAAGTCGGCCAGCAGCTGCGCGGCCAGATGACCTTCCTCAAAAAATAGCCGATTTACCAAGGCCAGGCAGACTGGCAGTGCATGCGGCAGAAAGGATTTAACCGGATGAACAGAGTTACCGAAGCGCGTCTTTATCTGTCGTCGCTTACGATATACAGAAAAATATTGGAAGATAATGTAATCGCGAGTTTTCTGGATCTGCTGCGGGCGGCTGAGGGCTGCGATTTGCAGGCCTTCGCCGGCGCTTACGGTGAATTTTATTCCCGGCTCTCGGACTGCAGCGATGATCTCGATTTGTCATCACACCTCGAAGGACTTGTAAGGTATGATGATAACGCTTTTTCCCGTACTGCCGCGGCAAGGCTCCCGACAGAAGGCACAGGACTTATGGCAGCGGCGAGGCGGGACCTATCCTCGCTGCATAAAGCCATCTCGATAAAACCAGAGGAGATAAAGGCTGAAGTAAAGGCAAATTTCTCCGGGACGGTCGGCGCTTCCGAATTTATAGACGGCCTTCCCGGATTCTCCCCGGTAAAAGGGCTCTTTGCTCAGGGTATTGAGGCCGCACTTGAATCCGCCGTGGCTTTTTACAGAGAAAACGGATGCGGTCCGTTTGCCCGTTACGGCGCTTTCAAATGGTATGACGGCGGCGGCGCGGCGCGGCTTTCGGGCATCACAAACCCCGACCCGGTTCGCCTCTGCGATCTGAAAGGCTATGAATATGAGCGCGGTGTGGTCGTCAGGAATACGCTGGACTTTCTCGAAGGCAGCGGCGCCAACAACCTGCTGCTCTACGGAGACAGGGGCACCGGCAAATCATCCACGGTCAAGGCGGCAGCCCGGGAATACCGCGGGAACGGCCTGCGGATAATCGAGGTAAGTAAAGACTATATAAAGGATTTTCCGCTAATCGTTAACGCCATCAGGAATGTCCCGCTCAAGTTCATTCTGTTTATAGACGACCTGAGCTTTTCCTCCGACGACGCGGGCTTTTCCGCCCTTAAATCCGTTCTGGAGGGCGGAATATCGTCAAGGCCCGAAAACTGCTTGATCTATGCCACCTCAAACCGAAGGCATCTTGTCAAAGAGAGTTTCTCCGAGCGCGACGGTGACGACGTGCATGCCGGAGATACCATGCAGGAAAAGCTGTCTCTCGCAGACCGCTTCGGCATCACCGTCACTTTCTCCGCTCCTGACCAGAAGCTCTATATCCAGATCATATCGGCGCTTGCCCATGAAAAAGGATTCACCATACCCGACGCCGAGCTTGAGCGCGGCGCGATACAGTGGGCGCTGAGATCCGGCGGGCGCTCACCACGGGCCGCAAGGCAGTATATTGAGTGGGCGCAAAGCCGCCTTAAGAAAGGCCTGCCGGTCACAGATTTTTAAACTAAAAACAAATAAGACAGAGGGGGCTCCGCATAAATGCGGAGCCCCCTCTGTCTTATGATTCCGTTTTCGTTTACTGCACGTTGTACATACCGTTCTGCGCCATATAGCTGTAGATTTTTTCGCCGTGCTCCTGCTCTTCCTTCTGAATGTGGTTAAGGGCGTTTCTCATATTCACATCCCTTAGCTCAAAGATGCAGGTGTCGTATACCGAAGAGACGTGCTTTTCCATCGCAAGGGCATCGGAACAGAGGTAACGATCCTTCTGCTTATCCTGCCCAGCAGACATCTGTGTCTGATTTCCCGGCGCCGCAGCGGACTGTGAAGAGCTGCCTCCGCCCATAGTTGGGACGGTTCCGCCTATCATCTGGCTGATTGTGTCAAAGTGCTGTCTTTCAGTCTGTCCGAGCTGTGTGAACAAGTTCCTCAGATTCGCGTCACTGGCGTCGGTTGCATATTTGCCATATTTCTCGATACAGAGCTGTTCCTGTGATTTAAGATCCTGCAGCAGCATTGTTTCCTTTTGTGAAAGTGTTACAGTCATAATAACCTCCCATGCGACAAAGCGCACAAATTAAAATAAAATCTCCCTTGCCGGGGAGATTTTGCCCGTCAATTTCGTTTTCCGCCGCAGGCGGGGAGAAATTGGGACATCTATGAATAATGTCAATTCTTTCACACTATTCACCTCTCCCCTATTATTAGATAAAAACGGGAAAATATTCTTCGGACTTTATAAAAACGTAACGCTTTATTTTAGGATATAGGCTGCCCCCTGTAAATCATATGGGCTGCCCAACATATTCTGGTTAAAGGAGGTTAATACATGGATCAATCTTTAAATACCTACATTCAACAGCAGATAAGATACCGCAACCCAGATGCGGCGGCATGGGTGTACGGATCGGACGCATACCCCACGATAAAAGGCCGGGTTACCTTCCGTCAGACTCAGAAGGGCGTCATCGTCACATCCGAGATAGTCGGCCTTCCGGACATAGGCGGTGAGTTCTGCGACAATCCGGTTTTTGCGATGCACATACACGAAGGTGAGAGCTGCACGGGCAATGCGGAAGATCCTTTCGCCAACGCCGACGGGCACTACAATCCCAATGGGTGTCTGCACCCTTTTCACGCAGGCGACCTGCCGCCGCTCTTTTCAAACGACGGTGCGGCATGGTGCTCTGTGCTCACCGATCGTTTCACAGTGGGGGCGGTTATCGGTAAAACTGTTATAATCCACAGAGAGCCGGACGATTTCACAACCCAGCCGTCCGGAAATTCAGGCACAAAAATTGCCTGCGGAGTAATAGAGTTAAAACGCTAACGGCTTAATTATCCAAAAGCAGCTTCTGCAGTTCCATCACGTCGCTAACCGGCGCTGAGCAAGTTTTGTCCCTGCAAAGATAATATAGTGTTCCCGTGGCTGGGAACGGATAGCTGGTGGTAAACGGTGCCGCGGCCTTCAGCTGCCGCTGGTTATCCGGTGTTCTGACCATAACCGTGAGATTGGGAATCATTTTTTCCCGGAGGAACTCTGTGAGTTCCTCCGGCGCTTTCTGTCCGGCGGTTACGCAAAGAAGCTCACGGGAGGGATAATAAATTTCCATCAGAGCCAGCAGCGAGACGCTGCTTCCGAGAGGATAGTCACCGATGGATCCGGTTACAAATCTCATCTGCATATCGCCCGCTTTCCGCCACTCTTCCTCTCCTGTCAGTCCGGCGAGCCTTGTGAGAAGTAGCGCCACCGCCGCGTTGCCCGAGGGCAACGCGCCGTCATAAATATCCTTTGGCCTGGTTATAAGTTTTTCCGCATCGTTTGCATAGATATAAAACCCGTTGTTCTCCCTGTCCGAAAAAAGCGTAAGCAAGCGCCTGGACATGTCGGCGGCGGCTTCCAGATAGAACGGATCAAAAGTGGCGTTATAAAGTTCAATAAGCGCCAAACCGTAGAACGCGTAATCGTCCAGCTGTCCATGGTGGGCTGCCTCACCGTCCTTCCACCGCCTCAAAAGCCGGCCGCTGCCGTCGGTCATACTGTTTGAGATAAATCTCTGCGCTTTGCGTGCCGCCTGCAGATAACGGGGCTCATCCAGAATACGGCCGGCTTTTGACAGAGCCGTTATCATAAGCGCGTTCCATGAGGTCAGAACCTTGTCGTCCTTGTGGAGCCGCGTTCTTTTCAGGCGGTACTTATAGAGCTTGCGGCAGAGATCCGAAATAACCGGATCATCTTCCTCAAACCGCGGGTTATCGATCACATTTGGAATGCTCGTTCCTTCAAAATTACCGTTCCCGGTAATACCAAACCAGCTGCAGAAAAGAGCGCCGTCCGTCTTTCCCAATACTTCAATAAGTTCTTCCTGCGTAAATGCGTAATACTTTCCCTCTACGCCTTCGCTGTCGGCATCCTGCCCACAATAAAAGCCGCCCTCAGAGTCGGTTAACTCATCCAGCACATAGTCCAGTGTTTTCCGCACAACCGTGCGGTAAAGAGGACGGCGGGTAAGCTGAAATGCCTCAAGATACGCTATAGCCAGAAGGGCATTGTCGTAGAGCATTTTTTCAAAATGCGGGATAAGCCATTTTTTATCTGTTGAATACCGGGAAAATCCGCCGCCGATATGGTCGAAGATGCCGCCCCGATACATCTGTTCCAACGTGTGTTCCGCCATAAGAAGGGCGTAATCGTCCTGCTGCAAAACCGAGTAGCGAATCAGATAAACGAGATTATGGGGAGCGGGAAATTTTGGGGCATCGCCGAAACCTCCCCACTCTTTGTCAAAGCTCCGGGCAAAAAACCTCGGTGCCTTATCCAGTATCTCCCCTGCGGACCGCTCGGTACGGTTTATGCCTAGGGATTGCTTTTGCATAAAGGCCGTTATCTCGTCACCGGATGTCAGAAGTTTTTCCCGATCCGTTTTCCACTGGCGGGAAACCTCCTCAAGCAGTTCCATAAGGCCCAAAATACCGTAGCGGGAATTTTTCGGCAGATATGTCCCCGCAAAAAACGGTTTTTGCTCCGGCGTCATAATAATGGTAAGCGGCCAGCCCCCGGAACCTGTCAGCGCCTGACACACCGCCATATAGACGGCGTCCACGTCCGGCCGCTCCTCTCTGTCCACCTTTATGGCGATGAATTCGCGGTTTAAAAGCTCCGCTGCCTTTTCATCCTCAAAAGACTCGTGGGCCATGACATGGCACCAGTGACAGGTTGAATAACCCACACTCAGGAACACGGGCTTGTCCTCGGCTTTTGCCTTCTGAAAAGCCTCATCTCCCCACGGATACCAATCTACGGGATTATACGCGTGCTGGAGAAGATATGGGGATTTTTCGTTTATTAGTTTATTTGTTGCTCTGTCTTTTATTGTCATAAAATCACCTGCTCTGTCTGGCTGTTTTTTATAATATATCCGAAAAAAACGAAAGGATACTAATAGTATATCAGTATCCTTACATAAAACTCTTATTCCGGCCTTTCCCCGAGATTCTCGGCAAGAAACGGCGAATACATCATTAAAGCGTGGTTTTCAACAATAAATTCCTCACGTAATAAGCTTCCGTCCATGTCCTTTGTTATGCGGAAAAGCTTATTGTGACGGCTGAATCCTCCCCAGTACTCGCTTCGCATTTCATGCTCGCGTTCCTCAATTTCATAGCGGAATTGGGGCGGATCGGTGCTTCGCCATTCGCCCCGAAGATGCGTTTCACCGACTTCTACACAAAGCTGAAAGTCACTGTCCGTGCCGTTATAAACCATCAGATCACCGTAGGGATAATAGCAGGTGGCGCCGCTTCCGTAAGGCTGCGTGCGATTGCTGTCGGGGAACACGTCATAGCCGTGATGGTGGCGCTCAATAACGGTAAGCGGAGTATGCAGGCTCATCCAGTAAATAAGGTTTGACATCTGGCACAAGCCGCCGCCGATGCCGGGCGATACCCTGCCGCCTGTCAGCACCATACCGTTTACATAACCCTTTTTCACGGATGGTCTTCCGATAAGCTTCCAATAACTGAAAATTTCGCCGGGGTGTATGACAATGCCGTTCAGCTTTTTAGCCGCAATTTTCAAATTGATAATCTTATTGTACTGATATTGCATATCCAAATCCCTGAGCTGCCGAAGAAGAATGGTCTCGTGGCGGAAATAGACAAAGGGAAGCACTCCGGCGGAGAGCTCCCCTGCAAAGGACGACCATCGTGACAGCCAAAGGGCATAGCGCAGATATGTATAATATATTTTCCCCAGCTTAAGTCTAAGCTTTGTTCGGGGCTGGGGCTTTAAATCCTTTTCAGTCATAGGATTTTACCTTCTTACTAAATTCCTCCAAAATTCCATCTTTACAAACCACTCTGTCCTGGGCATTTTCACGCAATCTGCCTTTTAAATCGTCAATATTCTTCCCTATTACCGAATTCAGCTGATCCGACCCATTCATTCGGACGGTTGACAAGTACAACTATTTCTTCCATCATATTATAGTGTTCTTCTTCCTGCGAAATCAGAAATTCGTATAAATCCTTATCCTCTTTGGATTCACTTAAAAGCTTTTTATAAAGCTCTATACTCTGTTTTTCCTTCTCCGCAGCCATCCTGTATACATCCACCTGTTCAGGATTACTTTTTAAGGCCATCTTAAAATCGCCGATCCCATCAAACACGTTTCGAACCGATGGTCTTACGGTAGTATTCTCTTTGTAGGCAACCCATTTAATTTATCTTTTAATATCCTGGCATGATTGCTTTCATCGTTCGCCAGAATATTAAAAACGTTTGTAAACCATTCTTTCTGTTTATCGCCGCTTGTTCTTTGTATATTTTTCGCCGTCCAATTCCATCTCAATCGCTAAATTCAAAACGTCCATGAGCAAATTCTCCTATTATTTAGTTTTAGCTCTGCAGCCTTCACAGCCTGCGGAGATTGCGATGTTCCCGTACGCTATTTCAGAAATCCTTTTAAGACAGCATCTTCCGCCTCTTTTTCGGTGAGTCCGAGTGACATCAGTTTGATCAGCTGCTGAGACTCCAGTTTTCCGATGGCCGCCTCATGTATAAGCTGCGCATCGCCGTGCAAAGCCGAAATTTTAGGCGTAGAACTTATTTCAGCATTATCCATGATTATTGCGTCGCACTGGATATGCCCTCTGCATTTATTGCGGCCGACCAAATCAAAATAGTAATCCTGTTTTGATTTACCCTGTGCCACCGAGCGCGAAATAATCTGCGCGGAGCTGTCCTCTCCCAGAAGTTCCACCGCTATATTCGATTTTGCCTCCTGCTCCATCGCTGTCAAAAGGCGTTCTGTAACAATTAGCTTTGCCCTGTCGGCAAGGTCTATTTCGGTGTCGCGGACAGTGTTGTCGATGCCCATGATCTGGACGAGTTCCAGTTCAACGACTGTGTCCTCGGCCGCGTGAATGATCGTCTTCGGGTTCAGAACCCTCTTGCCTGTGCCGTCTCCCTGGCCGTAATGCTTTTCAACATACTTGACATGGGCACCTTTTTTTATAAAAAATTCGTGGATGCCGTCATGCTCCGATTTATTTCCCCCGGAATTGTGTATGCCGCACCCGGCTACAATCTGGACATCCGCGTATTCCCCGATGTCGAATGTGTTATATACAACGTCGGTAATACCCTCTTCTGTAACAATTACCGGGATATGGACGCTCTCTCCCTTTGTATTTGGCTTTACAACGATATCGATTCCCGCGCGGTCTTTTTTTGTGATGATATCAATATTCGCCGTGGTGTTCCTCTGAACGCCTTCACCGTTTTTCCTGATATTATAGGCGCCCTTTGGTATTTCATGAAGTTCGGCAACTTTTTCCAGCATTAAGCTATCTAATGCACTTAACATGCTCTTTCCCCCTTATCCCACAGCCGGCACGGCACGCGCACAGGTCGTCCACGAAGCCTTTTTTCAAAATTTCTTCTTTCGGGATATTCCTCTCGATACCGCCGTCTGCCATCAAAATAATTTCATCAGCTAATTCGAGAATTCTCTCCTGATGGGATATGATGACAATAGTCGTATCGGTTTTTTCGTGCATTTCTCGAAATGTCTCGGCCAATCGATGGAAGCTCCACAAATCTATGCCCGCTTCCGGCTCGTCAAAAACAGCCAGCTTCAGATTGCGGGCTAAAATCGATGCAATCTCAATTCTCTTTATCTCGCCGCCCGACAGGCTCGCGTCCATATCCCTGTCGATATATTCCTGGGAACAGAGCCCTACACTATATAACAGATCGCAGATTTTTCCCTTATCCGAATCGCTCGCCGCGGCAAGATTTAAGATATCGCGTACTTTTATTCCTTTAAACCGAGGGGGATTCTGGAATGCATACCCAATTCCCAGGAGCGCCCTTTGGGTTATGTTCATTTGTGTGATGTCCTGTCCGTTAAATATAACAGCTCCGGAAGTAGGCGCGGATATGCCCATTATGATTCTGGCGAGAGAAGATTTTCCGCTCCCGTTTGGCCCGGTTATGACATAGATTTTTTTGTCATAAAGTTTCAGGTCTATATTTTTCAGAATTTGAACTTTATTTCCGCCTTCTATGTTTAAATTAATTCCATTTAATTCCAGCATTTTTCTTCCCCTTGTAAAAGCATTTGACAGTCTTGATGAGTTAAGCTATAATAATTTAGAATCATTCTATTTATTAGAATCATTATAATCCTTTTGTTGAAGAAGGTCAAGCAATGAATTTATTTGATAACTTATCTGAAGAATTAGTAAAAAATAATGTAAAGCCTTCAGTACAGAGGATTAAAATATTAGAATACCTTTTGACCTATAAAGATCATCCCACCGCTGATCAAATATTTAACGAACTCAAAAAGAAGATTCATTCATTGTCAAAAGCAACGGTATATAATACGCTGTCTTTATTTTCGGATAAAGGCCTATTAAAGGTTTTAACGCTTGAGGACAATGAAAAAAGATATGATATTACAACATCCTGTCATGGTCATTTTATATGTAATTCATGTAAAAATATTTATGATTTCGCAGTCAATGCGGATAGTCTGAAAATTGATAAGATGGATGATTTTTTAATCATTGATAAGGATGTCTGTTTCAAGGGACTCTGTCCCAGCTGTATTTCAAACAAAAAGCAGCTGTCATAATTGTAAATGCTGCCGATACAGCAATGACCGCAGCCGTGTGAAACGCCTCAATCCCGTTCATCAATTTTTTCTCCTTGTTATATGTTATTAGATTTATTATAATATTTTATAACAATTATTTAAGGGAGGATAAAACATGGAGACCAGAATTGAGCGAGTCGAGGCAGCGCGCGGCGGACAAGGACATGTAATTTTTAAGCACATCCTCAGCGGGAAAGAAATGAACGGCAAGTGCCGCATATTTGCGGAGATAACCTTTGAGCCCGGTTGTTCTATCGGATACCACGTACATCATGGAGAAAGTGAAACCTTTTATGTTCTGTCGGGTAATGGAACCTATGACGACAACGGCACCTCCCGTTCTATACAGGCGGGAGATGTTGCGTATACGCCAAGCGGCAGCGGTCATGCAGTTTTGAATTCGGGCAGTGAAAATCTGGTTCTTATTGCATTAATTATACTCGAGAATTAGCTGTCTTAACTTCCCGCTTTATTCCTGTCAATCTAATGCGCTCATATTACGAAAGCAAAACGGCAGAGGTATCCCCCTTTGCCGTTTTGTTTAATTTAAAGCAGTTGATTTAAGACTATCTCATTTCGCCGGATAACAACTGCCATAGAACCATGCGAACCTCGCGCTGTGCGTGGTCTGCGGCCTTTTGACTGATCATTACGGCATCTTCACCGCCTGCGGCAAAATAATCATTTACAAGCGCCCTTACTTTTTCGGCGGAAATACTGCTTATATCCTCTTTGCTCAGCTGATCGAAGCAGCACCTTGCCGATCTCAGAATGGCAGCAAGAAAAGCCGCCACATTGTTTATATGGGAGTATGGATAAATATCCCCATGTCCGGGGAGCACGTACTTATCGTCTTTAAGCGCCAGTTTTTTCAGCGACTTGATCCAAGTTTCCACGCACGAACTATGATAATACAGTGTCTGAAATTCAACCGCGGCATCTCCCGTGCAGACGAGCTTCTCGGAAGGGACACGGATAAGCATGTCCCACGGCGAATGTGAGACGTCCGGCAGTGCGATGAGTTCCAGATCGAGACCGCCTGATATGCAAAAGTTCATATTGCCGTCGACGCCTACAAAGGTGGCCTTGTATTGCTCTCCTGAGGAGGTAAGCTTTTCGATCAAACGGCGGTGAGCAAATATTGTGACTTCCCGATCCAGAAAAACAGGCAGGCCACCCATATGATCCCCGTGCCCATGCGTTAAAAATACATAGCTAATAGGCTTGTCGAAAAGCTTTACAGACTCTTCTATCATTTCATATGCCCCATCAATCGTGGGGACATCGACGACAGCTACTGCGTTTTCCCCAACAAGGAAAGCGCCGTTGCACTGCCCGCGCTTTGGCAGGCTGGCCTTGCGGAAGTAGAGGTTGGGGGTAATACGGAAAATCTCAATGAAATCGCCTTCATGAACTTTTAACATAAATCCTCCTCCAACAATATATTGTAATAATTTCAGTATAATGCGCATTGCAAAGAAATTCAACAAAATTTTGTGAAGATAGAGGCATGTACCCGATGGATGAAAAGCTTCAGCTTTTTCCAACGAATGAAAAAGGCTCGTTTACTTCCTGTCACTTTCCCACATGTAAACCTTTTGTAAAAGAAATCTCCGTCAATTGACTTTTACTATATCACTGTGCTAGAATTCAATTTAGTGTCAGGGGGCCGCCTAATGAAAAAAATAAATTATCAGTCTTTTTACGGCTGTGTAAGCGATCTGTTGGAAGAAAAATGCATACAGGATATGGAGAATATCTCGCAGCACACCCCTTCGGTCAACTGCCTTGGGCACTGCCTCTTTGTTTCGTATCTGTCTTTCAGACTGTGCCGTCTTCTCGGCCTGCGCTCTGCGGAGGCAGCAAGAGGCGCTCTGATGCACGACATGTTCCTGTATGACCAACACCAGCACGAAAACCGCATGAAGCATCTCGTGACGCATCCCGCTGTCGCCCTTAAGAACGCGGAAGCCCGCTTTGAACTCTCCGATGTGGAGCGGGACGCTATTTATAGCCACATGTGGCCGATAACCCTACGCAGCAGGCCACAGAGCCACGAGGCGGCAGTCGTCTGCCTTATGGACAAAGTCTGTGCAGTCGCGGAGGTTACTCATCTCTATCATCTTTTCAACATGCAGGAAAAACTTCATCTCGGCATTTACCAGCCCGACCTTGCCGCCGCGTTGTGATTTTAAAAAAAGGATAAATTACACAAACCAAACAGGACAGCTTTATTGCTGTCCTGTTTTTGTAACCCCTCTTTAATTGACACTGGCTGTAAAGATGTTACAATTATGTTGTAAAGAAAATTTTTCATGCCGGAAAAGGAGGGAACCCATATGTCCGACACAAAGCTTAACGGCGTTTTCGCTCCTGTTGTCACCCCTTTTAAAGAACAAAACATTGTCTACCCCGCACTGCAGAACCTCATCGAGCGATATAACGAGACGGACCTTCTCGGTTACATGCCCCTCGGCAGCAACGGCGAGTTTCAGGGGCTTACGGAGGAGGAATCGCTGAAAGTACTCTCCCTGGTCATGAAGACCAAAAAGAAGGATAAGGTTGTGGTCGCCGGGTGCGGCCGCGAATCAGCCTTCGCCACGGTCGAATTCATCAAAAAGACCGCCGACCTCGGGCTGGACATGGCCTTTGTGCTCGCGCCCCACTACTTTGCCGACCGTATGACGGACGATGCGCTTCTTAAGTATTTCACCTATGTGGCGGATCTTTCGCCAGTGCCCATAGTTGTCTACAATGCGCCGAAATTTGCGTCCGGGCTAATGATATCGACGGATCTGATGAGGCGTTTCGCACCCCATCCAAACATAATAGCTATGAAAAACTCCTCGCTTCAGCCAAATACAGAATATTTTGCCGCCATACCGGAGGGCTCAAATTTTTACCTCATCGCCGGAAACATTAAGACCTTTTACGCCGGTCTTTCGGCCGGCGCGGCCGGCGGCGTTTTGTCAACCGCGAGTTACCTGCCGGAGTGCTGCTGCCGGCTTTACAGATATTTCAGGGCCGGCGAAACCCGCAAAGCGGAAAAACTCAGCACCTCGCTGTGCAGCCTCTCGGCGCACACTATCGGTCGGTTCGGCGTGGCCGGGGTTAAACTCGGTCTGAAACTCCGGGGGATTGAGAGCGGAGAAGTACGCCTCCCTCTCCTGCCGGTTCCGGATGAAGAAGCTCACTCTATTGCCGCATATTTTAATCGTCTCGGTATATTCGAAACCGAACTCCCCGAAAACTGGGGACTATAAACCGCAATAAATACAGGGTCCGCCGGAAGAAATGGCGGACCCTGTATTTTATATACACTTGTAAAACTTTTTACATCTTCCCGCTTTTCAGGAAGCGCTTCCCGAGGTCCGCGGTGTAAACCCTGCATCACCGCCAGTGGGCCTTTGTCCCATTCCTCCGCCGGATGAACCCATCCCCTTGCCGCCGGAACCCACCCCGGCGCCGCCTGAAGCGTTTACCGCGATTGAACTCATGGTTATTTCTGCGCTCTGATCACCCGCCGTCACGGTATAGGTCTCGCCCTCCTTCAATTCGGGGCTGCTTACAACTATTGAAGAGAAGGTCTTCGTGGCCGTATACTCCAGCACAATATTTCCTTCGGAGTCTTTTACAGTAATTTCGCTGTCCGCTGATATCGTAGATGAGAAGTTATACAAGAACGAGTACTGTGTGGAGTTGGCATCAAAGCCCTCAGCCATACCGGATGCTCCAACGGCAATAATCGTACCGCCGGAAACTGTACACTCGCCGCCGGATTCGGCTCCGCTGTCCAGAGCCCCGTTACCACTGTTTTCCGGCCCGTCTACATAAACATCGCCGCCCTCCATATATAAGTCGCCGTTGGAGTCTATCCCGTCGCCGCCGGCGTCAATTGTCACAAGACCGCCCGCTATGCGGATGAATATGTCCCCGCTGTCGGAAAAACTGTCCTGCGCCCATGCGCCCATCACACCGGAGGAATCCGCGCCGCCAGCTGCGTTTATTCCGTCGTCAGATGAGACGACCGAGATCTCGCCTGCGTTAATTGTAACGCTCTGCCCCTCAAGTCCTTCGTAGCTCTCGGTTATACCTACTGTACCATTCTCTATCGTAAGCGCGCCGTCCGCATGGACGCCATCGTCTCCTGACTTAATATCAAATGTCCCGCCTGAGATGGTTATATCACCGCCTGAGTGTACGGCGTCGTCGCACGCGTCGATCGTGAATGTGCCGCCCGTTATCGTAACCGATGTTCCGCCCTTGAAACCTTTGCAGCTCACAGTATCTGTTGTATTTACTATTGCTGTCTCAGTGTCAGCCAACTCGCTTACATAGGCGCTCTGCGTGACGGACGTACCGTCTGTTGCTCCCGGACCTTGCATACCGCCGCCTGAAGGCTGCATGCCGCCTCCGTTAAAGCGTCCGCCTCCCATATTGCCCGTTTCCCCGGCGATAGTCTCCGCATTTGCGCTGCCGCCCGCGGTTAAGACGTCAAACTCTCCTCCGGAGATATTGAGCGTCGTCTCCGCCTGAACGGCGTCCCCCTGCGCATCTATGGTAAACGTACCGCCGGATATCGAAACGGTGCCCTTCGCCTCTTCTTCGGTGTTATCGGATTTTATACCGTCACCGATCGCCGTTATATTGAAGGTACCGTCCAAAATTGTGACGGAGTCCTTGCCCTTTATCGCATTATTCGCTGCCGTGACCGTTATGAATCCGCTTTCAATAGTAAGGTCGTCCTTACTCTGTATACCGTTGTTAATAAATCCGCTGACTGTGAGGGAACCGCCGCCCGTTATTGTAAGATCATCTTTTGAATAAATCGCAGCTCCCGTGTCATCTTCGGCATCATCCCCCGAATCGGTCGTGTCGGCCGCATCCGTCAATGTCTCCCCGCTCGTGACGACGTTTTCCGTGCCGTCCTGAAGCGTTATTACCGATTTGTCAGCCTGCTCTATATATATGGCAGGGTCTGTTGTATTGGTTATTGAAGCGTCTGAAAGTATTATGTTGACCGTACCCTCAGTGCCGGCATCCACATAGACCTGTCCGTCTGTTAGGCTCCCTTCAAGCGTATATGTTCCGGGGGATGATATCGTAATGATATTGCCGACGGATTCAGCGCCTCCGCCTGTTATGGTTACGCCGTCGTCCGAAAGCGCGATTTCCGCCGTCTCCTCGTTTACAGCCGACACGCCCGAAACCGCGGAACAGGCGCACGTCATAAGCAGAAGCGAAACTGAAAGGGCGAACACCGCCGTAAGCCTTACTTTTTTCATGGTTTTCCTTTCTTTTATAAAGATTCGCCGGACGATTTGCGTCCACAGGTGACGTTTAGGTTACCGTTGCGGCAGCGCAGTTCATCCAGAAATTCCTTGCTTATTCCTTTTTCCTTTAAAACAACATGGTAACAAAGTTCATAAAGCGTACCCATGTTGGTTGTTTTTACCCTGTAGAGCTCCGTGTTCTGCGTATATTTATCAAACACTCCGTCAAAAATGCCCTCATAATCGAGGTTTTCTGGAATTGTTATCCTGAGCTCCTTTTCATCACTCTTCTGCTCCCCGAATTTAACAGCAGTGAGAAGGAGAGAAAACGGACTTATTATAATGAAGAAGAGAACAGCTATACCGATGTAACCCATACCGATGGTAAGTCCAAGCGCCATTGCGAGAAAGATGCTGCATATCTCTCGCGCCGATCCGGGCACGGAACGGAACCGCACAAGACTGAATGCTCCGGCGACGGCGATACCCGCCCCGATATTGCCGTTCACCATCATGATGACGATCTGGACAATAGCCGGAAGGAGCGCCAGTGTCAGAACGAAGCCGCCGGAATAGCGGTTTTTTATCATATGGCTGCCCGCTGTGAGAAGGCCGAGTATGAGTGACGCTCCGGTACACATGAGAAAAGCCTGAAGGGTAATTGACCCCGTTATAACCGAATCAAGCACAAACGTTCACACTCCCTCTTCTGACGTTTCTGCCCAATATATTCTGGACATAACACGTGCCGTATTTGGAAAACGACGTTGGGAAAAGGCCCATCTCGCTGAGCATATGTCCAAGCCAGACCGGTACAGTCCCCGGTATCTTTATCTCCATCAGTATCTTATCGGGGGGAAGAACCGCCTCTCCCCTGTCTCCGAACCGCAGGTCGAGGTCAGTATCCCTCCATCTGATATTCCTGTCGAAGGTGATGCGAAGGGCTGGGTCTTCCTTCCCGAAGAGCGCCATACGGTCATATGCCAAAAAGACTTTCGGCTCCGGCTGATAGCGCAAAAGGAACCATTCAATCTCGCGGAGAATCTGGCCGTCCGCACCGCGAGGCTTTATTCCGCAGTTAAAAAAGCGCTCTGTCTCTCCAGCCGTCATCGCGGTGCGGCGCTTATATACGACACCGTTGAATTTCTTTTTTACCTCCGCAAAGACCCTGTCGTTGTCTCCGGGAATACCGTAGCTGCGAAGCCGCAGCTTTTCCTTATAAATCGGTTTTTCAAGCGATGTGCGGATAAGCTCGTAGTCATCTGTGTCAAAATAGATATTGCAGATCGTATGCCTGCCATATTCATCCGCGGCCATATATTCACCGAGTTTTGAGGAAAGCTCGGCGTACTGCATGGGGTCAAGCAAATATTTTTTCTCATATCGCTTAAAAACGAACTGTGTCGCCATTGCCAACTTCGGCACCTCCTTTAATCTACTGACCATACGATAATACCTCAGCCTTAAAATGACCTTTACATAGATTTAACATTCTGTGAACTGCAAAATGTTGTGCGGAAATGTGATCTTTATCCTTTCTCAGGTCAGCGATGTCTGATTATCGTCACTTTTAAGGATATTTACAGATTGCTGTACTATAGTTATGGTATAATAAAGCAAAACGGCTTTCATACTTTGATTGAGTCCTTTTTCTCACCGCTTTCGCGTGAACCTAAAAGACGGCTCTTTCTACCATAACTTTTTTTAAGTTATACTTGCAATGTGCCTTACACGTCCTGCCGCTTCAGACAGACGGTACCGAAGGCCAACATCCATTACTTACGGGAGGTCTTAGTCTTGCGTATACTTATAGTCGAAGATGAACACCGGCTCGCCGGAACGCTCCACGATATCCTCACGGGGAACAATTATCTATCCGACGTCTCCTATGACGGGGAATCCGGACTCGACAACGCCCTTTCAGGTATATATGACGCCGTCATATTGGACGTGATGCTCCCAAAAATGGATGGGTTCGAAGTAGTCCGCGCCATGCGGCGCGAGGGGTGCAGTACGCCCGTCCTGCTCCTGACGGCGAGAAGCGCCGTATCAGACAAAATAACGGGGCTCGACTGCGGGGCTGATTACTATCTGACAAAGCCCTTCGACACCAATGAGCTTCTGGCGTGCCTTCGCTCTCTTCTTCGCCGGCAGGGCGAGGTAACGAGCGAAGAACTCACTTTCGGCGACCTTACGCTGAATTTATCCACCTGCTGTATATCCTGCGGCGGGCGCGATATCCGCCTCAGTTCCCGTGAATTCGAACTTATGCAGCTGCTAATAAAAAACGGTGAAAACAACATCTCTAAGGAGACGCTGCTTGTAAAAGTCTGGGGCTACGATTCCGAGGCGGAGGACAACCATGTTGAGGTATATATCTCTTTTCTGCGCAAAAAGCTGGCACTCATAAAGTCGCATGTCACCATCGGCACAACCCGGCGCATAGGTTATCATCTGGAGGTAAAACCGGATGATTAAGACACTGCGGCGCAAGGTCATTCTTGTCACCATGAGCATCGTCCTTCTGAGCCTCGCCGGTATTGCCATGTTCATCATAATGACGACGCAGCGCGGACTTTCAGACGAGAGCCTCCGAACCCTTAATATGGTCTCGGCCAAGCAGGCCTTTTTCGGTTCCGGGCAAAGCCCGGACTCAGTTGCCGATCAGCAAGACAGCCACGTCAAAAAACCGGCAGCCCCAATGGAAGCGCAGATACCCTACTTCACCATACAGGTATCGTCCGATGGGGAAGTGACTTCCGTTGACGGTGAGTACTACACCCTGGAAGACGCAGAGCTTTTGGATGAGATCGCCTCTGCAGCCCTCGTAAAGGACGCGCCTTCCGGCGTTTTGCGCACATACTCCCTGCGTTACCTGAAAATGGAGGCGCCGGACGGCACCTCCCGCATAGCTTTTGTCGATACGACGGGTGAGGAAAAAACGCTTCGGATACTCATCATAAATCTGCTATCCGTCTCCGCCGGCGTTCTGGTCGTCTTTTTTGTTCTGAGTCTCTTCCTCTCCAAATGGATACTGAGACCTGTTGAGGAGGCCTGGGAGCGCCAGCGACAGTTTATCGCGGACGCCTCGCACGAGCTTAAGACCCCGCTCACGGTCATCCTCGCAAACGCTGAAATGCTGTCGGCCCATCCGGGGGATCGCGCGGAGGACCGCGACCGCTGGATCGACAATATAAAGAGCGAGGGCCGCCTCACGCGCCGCCTCGTCGAGAGCATGCTTCAGCAGGCACAGCTCGACTGCGTATCGCAGAAAACTCCGTACGAGGCGCTCGATCTCAGTTATATCATTAGCGAGAGCGCCCTCATGTTCGAGCCGTCCCTTTACGAGGCGGGTCTGAAACTCGACTGCGATATCGCCGAGAACTTATCGGTAAAGGGCGATGCCGATCAGCTCCGCCAGCTCACAGGTATACTTCTCGACAATGCGCGCAAATACTCGGAGCCGCGCGGGACGATATCGGTTTCGCTCATAAGGGGCGCTAAAAATACAGTTGTACTTTCCGTGTCAAATTCCGGGGACCCCATACCCGAGGACAAACGTGACCACATATTCGAACGCTTTTACCGCCTCGACACCGCAAGGAGCCCGGAGGGGGGGTACGGTCTCGGTCTCTCTATAGCTAAAGGCATTTCCGAGGCCCACCACGGCGGCATAAAAGCGGAATCCTTTGGGCGGGTCAATACCTTCACGGTGACGCTGCCTGCCACAAAATAAATAAGGCCGCTCTTCAGATGTATGGAGGGCGGCCTTTGTTTGTGTTAATACGTGTTTAAATTAAATTTATAAACACTTACCACTTTCAATCCGCTATCAGTATTGATATAATATTCTTATTGCAAATTCACTTCGGAACGAATGGAGGCAGCGGCATGAACGAAAAGCTCATCGAAAAGGGTTATGAATACGCAAAGGATGTGTTCGCGGAATACGGCGTAAACATCGACGCGGCCATTGCGAAGGCGGATTCCATACCGATAGCAATGCACTCCTGGCAGGGCGACGATCTCGTCGGCTTTGACGGAGCCGACTCGCTCACCGGCGGCATAGCCACCACCGGAAATTATCCCGGCAGAGCCAGAACCCCCGGGGAACTGCGCCGCGATATTGAAGAGGCCCGCCGCTTTATCCCCGGAGCTTTAAAGGTCAGCCTTCACGCCTCGCAGGCGGAAAAGGGCGGCGATAGGGTTGACCGTGACGCATACACGATAAAGCACTTTCAGAACTGGCTCGACTGGGCAAAGGAAAAGGGTTTTGGCCTTGATATGAACCCCACATTCTTTTCCCACCCCATGATGGACGGCGACTTTTCACTCGCCAGCCGTGATGAGGAGAAACGCCGGTTCTGGATTGAGCACGGCAAGAGATGCCGCGAGATAGGTTATGCGTTCGGAAAAGCACTTGGAAAACCTGCCGTCGTCAACTACTGGATGCCGGACGGCTATAAAGACACCTGTGCCGACACGGCGAGCCTGCGCCTCTTAATGGCCGAGTCTCTGGACGAGATATTTGCCGATGGGACAATTGACGAGGCCGTTGCGCCCTGTGCTATCGAGAGCAAGCTCTTCGGCCTCGGCCTTGAGAGCTATACTGTTGCAAGCCACGAATTTTCATACGGCTACGCGCTCAAAAGGGGAAAGGTCTATTGCCTTGACGCGGGCCATTTCCACCCGACCGAGGTCATAAGCGCGAAACTCTCCGCCTGCCTCACTTTCCTTGATAGGGTCCTCCTGCACGTAAGCCGCGGCGTCCGCTGGGACAGCGACCACGTCGTCGCCCTGACGGACGAGCTCCAGGCGATCATGGACGAAATTATCGGCAACGGATATGAAAACCGTGTTTTTATCGGTCTCGACTTTTTCGATGCGGCGATAAACCGCATAGCATCATGGGCAATCGGTACGCGCAACACGCGCAAGGCGCTTCTTTTCGCCGCGCTGGCACCGACAAAGCTCATCCGCCGCGCGGAGCTGGACGGAGACCTGACGCGCCGCTTCGCCCTCATGGAAGAGCGTAAGACCCTCCCCGCCTCCGCCGTTTGGGATTACTACTGCATGAAATCCGGCGTTCCCGTTGGGGGCGGCTGGATACCAGAGATGAAAATATACGAAAAAGAAGTTCTGTCTCTGAGATAAATTAAAAATAAAGGAAGGACCCAACATGGCAGAAATACTTAAAGAATTTCTCGATACCATAAAAAAAGAGGACCTGCATGTCAATTTCGTGCAGGTGCGCCAAAACGGAGAGATTATTGCTGACTGGATGCGTATGAATGCCAAGACCAGACTGAACACCTGGTCGGCATCCAAGAGTTTTGTAGCCATAGCTATCGGCGTTGCCTGTGACGAGGGACTTTTAACGCTTGACGAGAAGATTTGCGGCTCCTTCGCCGAGTATCTGCCTGAAAACCCCAGTAAAAATCTCACCGAGCTTACGGTCACACACCTCCTCACAATGACAACAGGTCTTGCAAACCCACTTTTTTTTGCCAACGACAGGGAGCGCTATGAAACTTCTGACTGGATTAGTCATTTCTTCAATGCGAAGTTTTCCCGAAAGCCCGGCGAACACTATATGTATTCCAATTTCAACACCTACATACTTGGCTGCCTTATCGAGAAAAAGAGCGGGCAGAATCTGCTGGAATTTATGCGCCACCGGATCTTTGAACCGCTTGATATTTTGAGTCCGGACTGGACTTTTGACCCTATGGGCCACGTCCACGCGGCAAACGGCCTCTACGTTACAATCGACGAGATGGCGAATTTCGGTGAGATGGTCCTTGGCGGCGGCGTCTTCCGCGGCAAACGCATCGTCTCAAAAGCGTTTATCGATGACGCGACAAGCCTGCACTCAATCGGCCGCCCGGGCTCTGAGGGCGAATGGGGATACGGATATCAGTTCTGGCTGAACCCAGACAGAAAATCCTTCAGCGCCGTCGGCAGATACGGACAGTATATCGTAATCATACCGGAGAAGAACGCCGTTATTGCCGTCCAGTCTCTTGAGTGTAAAGACGTCTTTCCCGCCGTGTGGGACTATATAGCGCTTAAGCTTCAATAACATTTTTAATATATTAAGGAGATAATCCCATGAAAGCATTAGTTTACACCGGTCCTGAAAAAGTCGAAGTTCAAGATGTTCCAATGCCTGAGCCCAAGGCGGGCGCGGCCAAGGTGAAAATAACCTACTGCGGTATCTGCGGTTCGGATATAGGCATTTTCTCCGGTAAACACCCCAGAGCGAAAGCCCCTCTCATCCTCGGCCATGAATTTGTCGGCATCATTGAGGAGATTAAGGATTCGAAGCGCGGCTTTGCGGTCGGTGACCGTGTCACGGCGTATCCGCTCCTCTCCTGCGGGAAGTGTGCAGCCTGCAGGCGCGGCGACAAGCACGTCTGCAAAACGCTGGGACTCCTCGGTATTGACGAGGCCGGCGCCATGGCGGAATACCTCTGGGTTGACGAGGACGTCCTGTTTAAAGTCCCGGACGAAGTGTCCGATAAAACCGCGGCGGTGCTGGAGCCGTTCGCCGTCATTGTCCGCGAGCTCCACCAGTCCGGCTTCAAGGCGCTTGACTCAGCCGTTATTTGCGGCGCGGGTCCTATCGGGACGCTCACCGGCATATTGCTGAAGCACTGCGGCGCCTCGCGCATTATTGTATCCGACATGGACGAGGCTCGCCTCGCGCTCTGCCGCGAATTTGGTTTTGAGACGGTTAACATCCGTGAAAAAAGTATTGTAGACTATGTAAACGAAACGACAAACGGCGACGGTGTTGACATCGTCTACGAGTGCAGCGGAGCAGAAGCTTCCGCTCTTGACGCGACCAAACTCTGCAGAATAGGCGGTACGATCTGCATGACCGGCGTCCACAAGATGCCGCACGCTATGAACCTGCAGGATATAAACTTTAAAGAGCAGAAGGTCGTCGGCACGAGGGTCTACACAATGTATGAGTTCGGTCAGGCCGTCGAGTATGCGAAGGTAATAAATGCCGACCTTGAAAAGGTCGTCTCCCACATCGTGCCGATAAAGGAGTCCGACAAGGTCTTTGCCATGATAGCCGACCCGAAAATCAATACCGCGAAGCTCCTGGTGGACTGCCAGGTAAAATAAAGTATGTTTACTCTGAACGAGAAAGATTTCGGATACCGCCACGGAGATCACGGCCCCAAGTATCTGATGATGGGGCCGAGGGCGAATTTCGGCATAGTTCGGCTCCTCGCGGGAGAGGTCGTGGCACCGCATGTGCACCGTGTCATGGAGGAGGATTTTTATGTCCTTGAAGGCCGTGTCGAAATCGAAGTCGGCGGTGAAGTGCTCACCGCCGAAGAGGGACAGTTTATACACATAGAGCCGGGAGAGCCGCACAGGCTGGAGAACTCCGGTAATATACCGGTGCGGCTTGTTGTCGTCGCGGCTCCGTTTGCGGAAAGCGACAAGTACACAACCGGCGGCGAGCATATGTGAGAGGGAGTAAACGGGTATGAACATCGGCATTTTCGGCATGGGCGGAATAGGCGGTTATTTCGGCGGAAAGCTCACGCGGCTTATAAAAAGCGGGGATGCGAACATATATTTTATCGCGAGGGGGGAACACCTTGCCGCGATAAGAGAAAACGGTCTCACGCTTAAAACGAAGGACGAAGGGGAATATGTCTGTGTTCCGACCCTCGCTACGGACAATCCCGGCAAGCTACCGCAGCTCGACATCTGCCTTATCTGTGTAAAACAATACGCGCTGAAGAGCGCTGTGGCGAGCCTCCTGCCCGCCATAACCGAAAACACGATACTCGTTCCGCTTCAAAACGGCATAGACGCGTATTCAAAGATTCGCTCCGTTACGGATAAGGGCACCATATTTCCGGCCTGCGTATATATCGTAACGCACAGAACCGCCCCCGGCACCGTCGAACAGTCGGGCGGCGGCTGCAACATCATCCTCGGACCCGACCCCAAGAAGCCGGAGATCCCCGGAGATGAAACCGTACGGCTCCTGACGGGGGCCGGCATTACCTGCCGTTGGAGCGAACGGAACCTTGAGGAAGTCTGGAGCAAATTTATGTTCGTGGCGCCTTTCAGTCTGGTACTCACCGCGGATGATCTGACCTACGGGCAGGTTTTCGAAAGCGACCGGGCGTCAGGTCTTATCCATGGTATAATAGACGAAATATTTGAAATAAGCCGGGCAGAAGGCATTAAGCTTCCGGAGGATTCAAAGGAGGCGGCGTTTGAGAAGGCGAGGAATTTCCCCTACGGAGGAAAAACCTCGTTCCAATTGGATTTCTCAGACCCCGAAAAACAGGATGAGCGCGAGACCTTCGGTCAGGCGGTCATAGACCTGGGGAGACATTACAGTGTGCCGACGCCGGTCACAGATTCGGTATATCGGAGGTTAATGTCGATGAGTCCTAAAACGAACATAATTGCACAATTATGACCATTCCTTTTATAGTCATTTTGTGCACCCGGCCAGGACTTGTTTGATAAATCGGCGTGTGTGGCCGGCGCGGCATATTTTTCGCCCTGCAAGTCAATTTATTTCAGGAATAATTTGATAAATCGGCGCGGTGCGGCGGAAAATTGGGCCGCCGGATGCGTACGACTGATTTTCTGACAAGCCCCAAGTGAAAGGAATGGTCATAAATATGATTCAGGATATCGAGCCGCTTATATTCGACAATTCATGGCACGAGTTTGAGCCGGACAACGAGAGTGTCATACTCTACTATTCGGGAAAGAAGGTTTTGGTCTCCGAAAACGCCGGTATTCTGCGCTTTCCAAAATTCTCCGAATGGCCGGACAGGGATATGCGCTTTACATACCTCTTTTCAATTAAGAGCACAAAGTTTTTTCTCGCCGAAACCGAGCGGGACATAGACATACCCGGTTTTTCTATGCAAATTATTGGCTTTTTCCGCACCGCGCGCCCGAAGGCGCTGGCATTTGCCGGAATAACGGGGTTCCAGCTGGCGAATTGGTACAAAAGCCGCGCGTTCTGCGGCCGCTGCGGCAGGCCCACATCAAGGAGCCGCGAGGAGCGGATGGTATTCTGTGAGGACTGCGGGCTTATGGAATATCCCAAGTTATCGCCCGCCGTCATTGTCGCCGTTACGGACGGCGACCGGATAGTCCTCACTCAGTACGCCGGCCGCGAATTCAAAAATTACGCGCTCATAGCGGGCTTCACCGAAATAGGCGAGACGCTGGAGGAGACCGTAGCCCGCGAGGTAATGGAAGAGGTCGGCCTTAAAGTCAAAAACATAAGGTACTATAAAAGCCAGCCGTGGTCTTTTTCAGATACGGTTCTCATGGGCTTTTACGCCGATCTTGACGGCAGCGACACTATAAAAATGGACGCGCGCGAGCTGGAAAAGGCAATTTGGGTAAAGAGAGAGGATATAGACGTCGTCTATCTGGACCTCAGCCTGACGAACGAGATGATATGCAATTTCGCAGGTACGCTGCCGGAAAAAAAGAAATAGGCCTGCGATCTGCGGATAAAAATCTTTTTGTGCAAGAAATTGCAAAAGTTCTCCAGTTTTTACAAGGCAAACCTGTTTTTCAGCAGTATAGTTAAAGAAAAACAGCGCTAAAGAATAACATGCGATTTTTTCAGCCGAAAGGAGAATCTTCAGTGACTTCCAGACAAAGAGTGCGCGACGCGATGAACCATATCGAAACAGACAGGCCCCCGCTTGACTGTACCATGACAATTGAAGTCTATAATAAGGTCCTCAAAGCTCTGGACCTGGGTCTGCCGCCTAAAGTCGCCTGCGGTCTCGATTTACGTGTGGTTTCCGACCTTGAGGTGGTGGACAGGATGGGCCTTGACCTCGCTTATCTCGGCCTCTCGCCAAACAAAAAGCACCCTGGGTTTTCCTTCGGACAGGATGTGTACACCGATATCTGGGGCGTGGATTACACAAAGACATATATCGGCAGCCTTGTAAACTATGTAACAACATCGACCCCGCTGGCCGATTATGAGCTTGAGGATCTGGATAATTACCCTTGGCCCGATCCCGACGAGCCCTCAATGTACGAGGGTTTACGTGAGAGGGCGAGAAAACTCCACGAGGAGACGGACAAGGCTGTTATCGCGATGTTCGGCGCGTCCATTTTTACGCTTGCAAGCCTCATGCGCGGCATGGAGCAGTGGTTTATGGACCTCATCGCCGAGCCGGAATACGCCGTCGCCGTGATGGAACGTCTGGCCGGGTATTACACGAGGGTGTATGTGAACGCCATTCGCGAGTGCGGCGAATACCTCGACATTATCCGTACTGAAAACGACGATTTCGGCACGCAGGAGGGACTTCTTATCTCGCCGAACACGTTTAAAACCCTGTGCAAGCCGGTTCTCGCGAAATTTTATAAGGCCATCCGGGATGAGGCCGTTAAGTATAACCCCGATGTAAAGCTCATAAAACACTGCTGCGGCAGCGTCGTCGATATCGTTGATGACCTCATCGATATAGGCACCGATATCCTTGACCCGTTTCAGGTTTCGGCAAAAGGTATGGACCCGGCGACTATGAAGGCGCGGTTCGGAGACAGGATATGCTTCCACGGCGGCGTAGACACACAGCGGCTCCTTCCCCGCGGAACACCTGAAGAGGTCTGTGAGTCTGTTAAAAGAACCAACGCCATTATGTCAAAAGGCGGCGGTTACATCGTCTGCCCCGTCCACCATGTGGAGGGCGACGTCCCGCCTGAAAATCTCTTCGCCATGTGTAAGGCGACACTTGGCCTTCCGCTGGAAGCCAGTCTTTGATATATCATTAAAGCTCCGGAAAAACTTCCGGAGCTTTAATGCGCCTCCGATTGATAACATCCCGGCCTTGTGCTATACTGCAACTGGTAAAATATGTTCTCTCAGCGGAAAAAATGTGAAAGGGGAACCGGAATTGAAGGTACAGGACATCAAAAGCGTCGCCATCGCGGGGGCAGGCGTCATGGGGTCTTCCATCGCCCAGATTTTCGCAAAATACGGTTACAATGTCACGGTTTACGATATTAAGGATGACTTCCTTGCCCGGAGCAAAACCCTCATAGCTATAAATCAGAAAGGATGGGTCGATGAGGGCGGCATTACTGCTGCGGAATCGGCTTTCATTCTCTCGCATATCTCGCATACGGTAGATATGAAGTGTTTCAAAACAGCTGATCTCGTAGTCGAGGCGATTACCGAGAACATGGACATAAAGCACAAGTTCTGGGCCGCGGCGTCCGGGCTCTCCAAAGACGACGCGCTCCTAACAACGAATACCTCAGGCCTCTCCATAACCGGAATAGCGGATGCCGTCCGCCTGCCGGAGCGCTTTTGCGGAATGCACTGGATCAACCCGCCGCACATCGTGCCGCTCGTTGAGGTAATAAAGGGTGAAAAGACGTCGGACGACACCGGCAGAACCATATACGACCTTAGTCTTATGATCGGCAGGAAACCCGTCCTAATTGAAAAAGAGGCGAAGGGCTTTCTTTTGAACCGTTTCCAGTTTGCCGTCCTTCGAGAGGCCATGTACCTCGTCGATAATGGTATTGCTACCAAGGAGGACATCGATAACGTGTTCAAATACGGGCTCGGCATGAGATACGCCTGCCTCGGGCCGTTCGAAATAGCCGACCTCGGCGGCCTGGATACTTTCTACAACATAGCAAGCTATCTGTTTGAAGACCTCTCGGACACCGGCAAGGTGAGCCCGCTTCTGGCCGAGCCGTTCAAAAACGGGCAGTTCGGCGTCAAGAGCAAAAAGGGCTTTTACGACTACTCCGACGGCCGCGACGAGAAAGTCATAGAAAAACGCGACAGGGATTTTCTCCGCATAGCCGAATGCCTTTTCGGCGAAGATAAATGAAAAGCGTCGTTATCTCCGATAATGCCTATCCCGCAATCACTGAGTACCTTGTCTCAATGGGATACGAGACATCTCCGGTATCTCCGGCAGGAAAAGTACATCCCGCTATGGCCTCGCACCCTGACATATATATGTGCAAGCTTGGCGCATCGCCGGAGTCTCCTGTTTTTTTCGGGAGAGCTGAAAACCTAACTCCGGACTACCCTGGCGACGCACGGTATAACGCATTATGCGTCGGCAAATATTTTATCCACAATTTAAAGTGCACGGACCCCGACCTCCTCAAGGCTGCGCTGGAGCGCGGGCTTACACCAATAGATGTCAGACAGGGCTATGCGAAGTGTTCCGCCGTCTCTGTTGATGACAAAAGCATCATAACCTCCGACATCGGAATCAAAACAGCGCTCTCCGCGCAAGGGGATATCGAGGTTCTGACTGTCGCCCCCGGCCATGTTTCTCTCCCCGGATTCCCATCGGGTTTTCTCGGCGGAGCTTCCGGCAGGGTCGGAAACGAGATCGTTTTCTGCGGCGATCTGTCGCTCCATCCGGACTGCGAAAGGATGAGGGATTTTATTGAGGCGCGGGGGCTCGGCGTAAAAGATTTTATAGGGCTGCCGCTTTTAGATGTCGGTACTATTATTGAATTTCAAGGGGTGAAATTATGAAAAAGCTGGCTGTTATACATACCACCGCGGCGACGATACAGGGGCTCTCTGAGCTGGAGTCAAGGCTCCTGCCCAACGTCCGGGTATCGAATTTCCTTGACGACAGCATAATAGGAGAGGTAAACCGTGAAAAAGCGATTACACCCGGCGTACGCTACCGGTTTTACAACCTTATGAACATCGCTTCCGCGCAGAGGCCGGACGCCATACTCTGTGCCTGCTCGACAGTGGGAGAGATGGCGGAGGACTGCCGCGCTTTTCTCTCCGTCCCCATCTTTCGCATAGACGAGCCTATGGCTGAAAAAGCGGCGCACGCGGGCGGGAAATGCGCGGTTCTGGCGACTGTTTACTCGACCGTTGGCCCCACCTGCCGTCTGATTGAACGAAAGACAGGGGAATACGGTACGGATACCGTGGCCGAAGCCCACGTTATAGAAGGCGCCGGCGCGCTCCTCTCCTCCGGCAAGCTGGAGGAGTATAGAATGTACCTTGCCGAAAAGCTCACTGAGGCTGCCGGGCACTTTGACCGTATCGTTTTGGCGCAGGCGTCCATGGCGGCGGCTCTGCCCCTCGTGCCGGAGAGTTTGCATGTGAAATTTGCTGCAAGCCCCGAATCAGGCATAATGGCTGTAAAAAATTATTTCGATACGCTTTGAAACAAAAGGAGAGAGATTGTATGGGTACGCTGTCAGGAATATATCCGGAGCGGGTATTTCGTTTTTTTGAAGATATCTGCGCCATACCGCACGGTTCGGGGAATACAGCGGCGCTGGCTGACTATTTAGAGTCGTTTGCCGTCTCCCGCAGCCTTTCACATCGGCGTGACAGTGCGGATAACATCGTCATTATTAAGGATGCCACCGCCGGAAGAGAGCGCTTAGATACCATAATTCTCCAGGGGCATTTCGACATGGTCTGTGAAAAAAGTGCGGACTGCGCGCTGGACTTGGAAAAATGCGGCGTGGTGCCATACATCGAAAACGGCTTTGTCCGAGCCAAAGGTACGACGCTCGGCGCTGACGACGGTATAGCTGTTGCCTATATCCTCGCCGTTCTGAACTCAGCCGATATTCCCCACCCGCGCATAGAGGCCGTCTTCACCAATGACGAGGAAACCGGTCTTTTTGGCGCGTCAGCGCTGGACATGTCCGCGCTATCCGGCAAGAGACTTATAAACTTAGACTCCGAGGATGAGGGTGTTTTTATCGCCGGCTGCGCCGGCGGAGTTCGCGCAAGATGTGAAATACCGGTGAAACGCGAAGATGCAGATGGTACGGTCTGTACTGTCACCATCGGCGGCTGTGCGGGCGGCCACTCCGGCATGAAGATATTAAACAGGGGCGCAAACGCCATTAAGCTCATGGGCCGGTTCCTCGGCGGATTTTCCGGTATCCGTATACTCTCTTTATCCGGCGGCGGGCAGGATAATGCGATCCCGCGCGAATCGACTGCGGTGCTACTGTCACGGGAGCCGGAAATGCTCGTCCGCTCAGCGGAAGATTTCTGCAGGGCTTTAAGAACGGAGTTTTCCTCGACAGATCCCGATATTTATGTAAATTGTGTTCCCGGCGCAGATTCCGTTTCATCCGTAATTGACAAGGAGAGCGCCGGACGCATAGTTTCATTTCTCCGGAGCGTTCCGAACGGAGTACAAAGCATGTGCCCGGATATAGAAGGCCTTGTGCAGACATCCCTAAATCTTGGGATACTGAATTCTGATGATAATTCTATAAATGCGGTATTTGCAATAAGAAGCTCCGTCAAAAAAGAGCGCGGTGAACTCGCGGGGCTTGTCGCAGAACATTGCAAAAAATCAGGCGGAAACGTCACCTTTACAGGTGAGTATCCAGCCTGGGAATATAATAATAATTCAAAACTGCGCGAAATTATGACGAAAATATACCGCGAATCATACGGAAAAGAACCCAAAACAGAGGTTATCCACGCGGGACTGGAGTGCGGCATTTTCGCCGGAAAGCGGCCCGACCTCGACTGTGTATCGCTGGGTCCCAACACCTTCGGCGCGCACACTCCCCAGGAACGTCTGGATATTGCCTCTGCGGGCAGGGTCTGGGATTTCCTTCTTAAAGTTCTGGCCGGGCTGTAACTGATAAATAAAAACGTAAGCGCAGGCTTCCCTTTTGGGAAGCCTGCGCTTTTATGTAAACATATTCAGATCAGCAAAAGCCATTGAAGTATCAGCAGAAGAGCCGCGCCGGGCATGCCGAGTACACCTACGATTAATGCGTTTATCCAGTTTATTCCGATCGAGATACCGATAAACGAGCCCAAAAAATTAATAAGTATCAGAGAGATGAAGCCTAGTATCGTATTGAGAACCAGTTTGAGCGCAATTTTTATGGGTTTTTTAAAAATTTTAAGAAATATAAGCGCAAGAACTGCGACAGCAGCAACTATGATTACAGTTTGAGTAGTGCCCATTTTTACCTCCGTAAGTCCTCGTTGAATGAGTTTGTACAGATTTGTATATGTATATTCGGCGGTGCTCCATTATAGGTATCTTTGCCATAAATTTCTTGATTATTTTATGAACACAGGTAGATAATATTCTCAGACGCGTTGAGGACACGCCTTAAATCAGACCGGTGCCGAAAATGAGCGAAAAGCAGAGAAGCTTTCCGCAGAGATAGCATTTGAGGCGAAAGGTCAAAGGCGCGGAGCCGTATCCCCCGTTTTATAACGGGAAGCGGATCATTTTTCCCGCTCTCTGCGCCTAAAAGACGGGAGAGCACGCGTTGGGCGCTTGTCGCCCCTGGCGGTGGCTGTGATTTAAACAGCCACCGCTTGATTTATTTGTGGTATTATTATATACTTAATACTTAAAAATAGGAAGTATTTATATTAATACGCAGAGGAAGGTCTATGAAGAAAATCAAAACCGCCGATTACGGAAACGAGAGCATCAGCTCCCTCAAAGGTGCGGACAGGGTCCGCCGCCGCCCGGGCGTTATTTTCGGGTCCGACGGGCTTGAGGGATGCGAGCACGCCGTTTTCGAGATCTTATCAAACTCCATAGACGAAGCGCGCGAGGGGCACGGCGATCTCATTATCGTCACACGGTATAACGACGGTTCCGTTGAGGTCGAAGATTTCGGCCGTGGCTGTCCGGTTGATTGGAATCCCGTCGAGGAGAGATGGAACTGGGAACTCGTCTTCTGCGAACTATACGCCGGCGGCAAATATAAAAACGACGAGGGTGAAAACTATGAGTACTCCCTCGGCTTAAACGGCCTCGGCTCTTGTGCCACACAGTATTCATCCGAATATATGGACGTGGGCGTTTGGCGTGACGGGAAAAAGTACAGCCTGCGCTTTGAAAAGGGCGAAAACGTGGGTGGCCTCAAATGGGAGGAGACGGACAGGAAAAAGACGGGATCCTGTATCCGCTGGAAGCCGGATATCGAAGTTTTTACGGACATAAATATCCCGGCTGAGTATTTTACAGACGTCCTCAAGAAGCAGGCCGTCGTCAACGCCGGAGTTACCTTCAGGTATAAAAACCAGACGTACGGCGATAAATTTGAGACCACCGATTTCCGTTACAAAAACGGCATAACCGACTACGTCTCCGAGATCGCGGGAGAAGACCCACTCACACAGCCAATGTTTATTGAGACTGAGCGGAGGGGCCGCGACCGGGAGGACAAGCCCGAGTACAAGGTGAAGATGTCGGCGGCATTCTGTTTTTCCAATCGGGTAAACCTTATAGAATACTACCACAACTCCTCGTGGCTGGAACATGGGGGCTCGCCAGAAAAGGCGGCAAAGAGCGCCTTTGTCTCTGCCGTGGACGCATATTTGAGGAAAAATAACAAATATCAGAAAAATGAGAGTAAAATAAGCTTTGTCGATATTCAGGACTGTCTTATACTGATCACAAACTGTTTTTCAACTCAGACGTCCTACGAAAACCAGACAAAAAAAGCAATAGCGAATAAATTTATTCAGGAGGCAATGACTGAATTTCTGCGGAGCCAGCTTGAAATATATTTTATCGAGCACAAAGCGGAGGCCGACAGAGTTTCCGAGCAGATACTGATAAACAAGAGAAGCCGTGAGACGGCGGAAAAGGCCCGCCTGAATATTAAAAAGAAGCTGTCAGGCGGTATTGATATCGCCAACCGCGTACAGAAATTCGTCGACTGCCGCACGAAAGACGTAGACAGGAGAGAGGTCTACATTGTGGAGGGGGATTCTGCCCTCGGCGCCTGTAAATTATCCCGTGATGCGGATTTTCAGGGTATTATGCCCGTGCGCGGCAAGATTCTCAACTGCCTCAAGGCTGACTATGACAAGATATTCAAGAGCGAAATCATAACGGACCTCATAAAAGTCCTCGGCTGCGGAGTACAGGTCCAGGGTAAAAAGACGAAGGACCTCGGCTCATTTGACCTAGGAAGTCTCAGGTGGAACAAGGTCATCATCTGCACTGACGCCGACGTGGATGGCTTCCAGATAAGGACGCTGATCCTGACGATGGTTTACCGTCTCATGCCGGACCTCATAACAGAGGGGTATGTCTACATCGCGGAGTCTCCGCTCTATGAGATAGAATGCAAAGGCAAGACGTATTTCGCTTACTCAGACAGGGAAAAGGCAGACATTACCTCGGACCTTGGCAACTTGAAATACACCATAAACCGTTCGAAGGGGCTGGGTGAAAATGATCCGGAAATGATGTGGCTCACCACTATGAATCCGGAGACACGAAGGCTTATAAAGGTTATGCCGGACGCTGTCGGGCGGACGGCCGAGGCGTTTGATATGCTTCTGGGCGACAACCTCGCAGGGAGAAAGCTCCATATATCGGAAAACGGTTACAAATATTTGGATTTGGCGGATATTTCGTGACTTTCCTGAAAGCTTAAGGGAAGTCTGCCCCGCAAATAAAATTGCATATTCCCGCCGCTGTGGGCGGCAGCCGAAATACGTGCACAACAGGCGGTCATGTTGACTGACTTTTATTGCGTGTATGTACATGGCCGTCTGATAAATAACGGCACTATTTGAAAGGAAGAAAAAAATGAGTTTGCATGAAGCCAGAAAGTACATTAAGATATGTCTTGCCATAGGCGTTCTGGCCGGTATAATCGGCCTATTGTCGTTTGATATGATCTCGACGGAAGTTGTGATGGTACTAACACTTCTGAGCATCGGTATGCTCGTTGTCTGTGTGTTTCTGCTGTTCAAATACTGTAAGTGCCCCCACTGCGGCGAGCAGCTTCTTAGGAAGGCCATAACCATCCAGAAATGCCCATACTGCGGAAAATCTCTTATCAAAGAGGACATCGAGAGAGAAATGGCCCAAAAGCGCAGAAAAGCCGCTGAAAAAGCGAGAATAGCTTCCGAAAAGGCGAGAGCCGCCCGCATGAAAAAAAAGAACGAAGATAACTGAGAGGTCGCCTTATGGCAAAAAAGAAAACCACGGAAGACAGCAAAAAACCGAATAATCAATCCGTTGTAGGCCTGCACGCCGAGGTCATGGAGCAGTCCGTGACCGACACGCTCGAGACAAACTATATGCCATATGCAATGAGCGTCATTGTCTCCCGCGCGATTCCGGAGATAGACGGCTTCAAGCCATCGCACCGAAAATTGCTGTACACGATGTACAAAATGAACCTTCTCTCCGGCGCGAGAACAAAATCGGCCAATATCGTCGGGCAGACGATGCGCCTTAACCCACACGGGGACGCCGCAATCTACGAGACCATGGTGCGTCTGTCCAAAGGGTACGGCGCTCTTCTCACGCCGTTTGTAGAGTCCAAGGGCAATTTTGGCAAGGTTTACTCCCGTGATATGGCCTACGCCGCCTCCCGTTATACAGAGGCAAAGCTCGCATCGATCTGCGGTGAAATTTTCCGCGACATTGAGCGGGATACCGTCGATTTTACGGACAATTACGACTCTACGGTGAAAGAACCCACTCTCCTTCCGACGACCTTTCCAAACGTCCTTGTGAGCGCCAACACCGGCATTGCAGTTGGCATGGCGTCCAATATCTGTAGTTTTAATCTGGGCGAAGTCTGCCGTACCGCGATAGAATATTTAAACGATCCGACCCACGATATCATGTCGACGCTGAAGGCCCCAGACTTTCCGACGGGCGGCGAGCTCATATACAATGCGACAGAGATCGGAAACATATATAACACCGGGCGCGGCAGCGTAAAGGTTCGCGCAAGATGGCGATACCTCAAATCAGAAAACATAATCGAAATTTATGAGATACCCTACACAACGACGGCGGAGGCCGTCATCGACAAGGTAGCAGACCTCATAAAAAGCGGCCGCGTACGGGAAATAGCCGATATGCGCGACGAGACGGGTCTCTCTGGTCTCAAGCTCACCATTGACTTAAAGCGCGGCATTGATGCCGAAAAGCTCATGCAGAAGCTTTTTAAGCTCACGCCGCTAGCTGACAGTTTTTCCTGCAACTTCAACATTCTCATTGCCGGGATGCCGCGCGTCATGGGCGTTCGCGAGATTTTGGACGAGTGGACGGCGTGGCGCATGGAGTGCATTCGCCGCCGCGTTTACAATGAGCTCTCCAGAAAAAAAGATAAACTCCATTTATTGAAGGGCCTTCAGAAGATACTTCTCGATATTGACAGGGCCATCGCCATAATTCGCAGTACGGACGAAGAATCCGAGGTTGTTCCCAACCTCATGATCGGCTTTGGTATAGACGAAATTCAGGCCGAATACGTTGCGGAGATAAAGCTTCGCAATATAAACCGTGAATACATCTTAAAGCGCACCGAGGAGACGGGCGAACTGGAACGCGAGATCGCCGACCTTGAAGATGTCCTGGTAAATCGCCGTCGGATAAAGTCGATAATCAAAAACGAACTTGAAAACGTTATAAAAAAATATGACGAGCCTAGAAGAACCGGTATCGTCTATGAAGATGAGCTGGTGGAAGTGCCGGAAGAAGACAGCGTTCCCGACTACCCCGTAAACATCTTCTTCTCACGTGAAGGATATTTCAAGAAGATAACACCGCTCTCCCTGCGCATGGGCGGAGAGCAGAAATACAAGGAAAGCGACGGCCTCCGGCTTACGTTTGAGACGACAAACAGGGCGGAGCTTCTGGTATTCACCGACAGGCAGCAGGTATACAAAACCCGCGTTTCTGACTTTGAGGATACCAAGGCATCCGTTCTCGGAAGTTACCTGCCCACAGTCCTTCAGATGGACGAGGGTGAGAGCGCAATATACGTCCTTGATCCGGGCGATTATTCCAAGAGCGTTATGTTCTTTTTCGAAAACGGCAAGGCCGCACGAGTCGAACTCTCCGGTTATGCCACGAAAACCAACCGCAAAAAGCTGACTGGCGCGTACTCGGACAAGAGTCCCCTTGTCTCAATCGTTCCGTTGCCCGAAGACATGGAGCTTGCCGTCTATTCCAATGAGGGACGCGCACTTATATTCAATACCGCAATAACGGTTCCGAAGCCCACAAAGGCAACGCAGGGCGTCGCTGTAATGACGCTGAAGAAAAAGTACAGACTGGAGCGGGCAGTGCCGGCAGCCGAAACGCAGATCAAGAACTTTTCGCGGTACAGGGCAAAAAACATACCGGTTGCCGGAGCGCTTTTAAAGGAAGAGGACATGGAAGAACAGCAGCTGCGTCTTCCTGATTGAGAAAAGACGCAGGAGGTGAGGGCATGAAAAAGAAGATTATTGCATCGTTACTCTGTATTGTTATGTCTATGCCCGTACTTTCCGGCTGTTCCTCATTAGTCGAAGGAGAATACACCTCCGTCACGGCGCACCGCCAGGGTGTTTCAGACGAAGATAAATTAAGCGCCGAGGTTACCGATGTAAGCACCTACGAACAACTCCGTGATGAAATTCTTGATCTTATCTCCAGCCGCAAGGAATATGGCGTCATCCGTTTCATCGGTTATGACGGCATAGTAGAAGCAGATGTCTCAGAAGCTTGCATGGAGATATCCTACGACACGCCCATAGGCGCCTATGCCGTATATTATCTCACAAGCAGCGTCAACAAAATCGTCTCGTATTACGAGGCGGAGATGTATATTACTTATAAAAAGACCGCACGTCAGATTAACAGTATTAAAAGCGCGAATACAGAGCAGAAAATAAATAATCAGGTCAAGCTCGCCATGCAGACGTACAGCCCAAGCATAGCCATATTGACGGATATCAACGGCATAGCAAAGGAGAGCATAACCGAGGAAGTCCGCAGCGTGTATTACGACGATCCTTCCTTCATTGTCTGCCTGCCTGATATTACTGTATCATTCTACCCCGACACTGATAAGGAGAAAATTATAGAAATAACCTTTGAGTACCCATATCCGGACAGCACGCTTCAAACCATGGAGGAGCTTCTGATGACTTCTGTGGATAATGCAGTTGAGCCTTTTGCAGGCTTTGACACGCCTCAAATGCTCTTGTCTCTCTGCAATTCTCTCGTCGACATAGCGGAATATGTTGACGTGCAGACGGAGGGCGTAAGCGTAGAGGGCATCGAAATGTACAATACGGCGTATGGGGCTATAGTCACTGGTACAGCTGATTCCGAGGGCTTTGCCACGGCCTACAAACTTCTCTGCGACAAGACCGGCATTGAATCCTATGTGGTTGAGGGGCGGCGTGACAATGATGAACATATGTGGAACATAGTTAAGATCGGAGAGGATTATTACCATGTCGATGTCTCGGCTCTCGCAGAGACAGGATCGACAGGAGCGCTTTTTAGAACCGACTCCGACATGCGTAAAAACTATTGGTGGGATACAGACAAGTACCCCCCATGCCTCGGCAGTCTGACATATGCAGATCTGAGTTAACAAGAGGCGGAAAAACCGGCGGTATCCAAAATAAAGCGGGTGGTATTGACTTTTTGTGTCAATATGTTATAATATCATTCGCTGACACGCGGGCGTAGCTCATCTGGTAGAGCGCCACCTTGCCAAGGTGGAGGTAGCGAGTTCGAGCCTCGTCGCCCGCTCCAAAAATAATAACCAAGGTCTCTGACCTTGGTTATTATTTTGGACACCTTCGGCCTTTTATCTGCTCGGGGCAAATTAATTGCCCCGGCATCAAGGTTTTGTCCAGAGGACAAAACGCTTGCGGCGCCGCACCTGCGGCGGATTTGGACAGGTTTTACTTATCCCGCTGCCAAGGTTCTGACCTTGGTCATTTTTTTCGACACCTTCGGTTTCTTATCCGTTCGGGGCAAGTTCGGCGTCCTGCCTGCGGCGGGTCTTATACTGGCGAATTTATAATTGTCTGACATGACATAATAAATACCACCATTCAATTCAATTGAAAGCATTTTTTATTTAGACGCAGGCAGAAAATGATCCTTCCGACTGTGCCATTAAGCTGAAATATTATACTATCTCAGCCGACGTGACGCCCTCTATGTCCGCAATGCTGAGCAGGGTGTCTTCCGCCTTTGCGTTTCTGTCCAAAATAATTTCCAGCGTCAGCTTTTGGAACCCCTCCGCATTTTTGAGCTTTACGACCCGGGCTTCGATACCCAGCGCCTTTATGTTTTCGATTATCCGCGGCACTTTGATCCCGTATGGAATATCTGCCGTAATAGAAACAGCACGCCCCCGATCCGCCAGTCTTTGCGAAAGTCGCCGCAGCGCATGCATGGCGAAAAGTACCAGGAGGAGAGCCGTAAATGCGACGATATAAAAACCCGCGCCGAGAGCGAGCCCTATACAGGCCGTCGTCCAGATACCGGCCGCGGTCGTTATACCACGCACGCGGTTCCCATCCACTATAATGCAGCCGACGCCGAGAAAGCCGACGCCGCTTATGACCTGAGCACCCATGCGCATGATGTCGGTATTTCCGCCATACTGTGCTACTAAGAGTTCGCTTATGACCATGATGGACGCCGCGCCGAGGCAGACAATTATGTGAGTCCGCAGCCCCGCCTCGTGATTTGTCCCCTCACGCTCCAACCCTATAATACCGCCGAATACAAAAGCGGCAATAAGCCGGAGAAGAATAAGGTAATTAAAGGCCATCTGTGACTCCCTCACTTTAATTTAATATTTTTTCGTATATATTCTATCATGTCCTTGAAGTGTCAGACAAGACGCAATAA
>JBFWIW010000014.1:34750-50478 GCA_050253535.1 Oscillospiraceae bacterium | reverse complement strand
AGTGATTTTCACGCTGCTCTCCTGCTCGCCGTAAAAGTCGGTGTTGTAAACCGCAAGCCCGGAAATATCGACCTTGCCGTACAGATTGACATTCAGCTTTGTCGCGTCAGGATTTTCCGAGTTGTAATCGACGTCGCCCACGGCGCCGAGAAGCGTGATGGCATAATTATCATTTATGCCGTCGTCGCTCACGCGGAAATAGCCGCCGTCAGGGTATTTGCAGCTCTCCGCGCTGCCGCCGAGATCCAGCGTGAGGTCGTGCATCGCGTTGTCCCACAGATGGAAATCGTGGATTTCCACGGTGCCCATATCGACAGAGTCTATCCAGCCGCCCGCGTGATAGGATATGGAAGTGCCGCCGTTTCCGTCGTCGTCGATCTGGTACTTGCCGCCAAAGCCGGACGAGCCGACTTCGGCCGCCCCGGTGTAGGTAACGCCGCAGAGGGTGAATGTCCCGGCGTCGACAAAGCTGTCGGCCTGCACGCAGCAGTCCGATCCGACGGTCACGCCCGTCGTACCGCCCGTGAGCTGCACAGTCGCGATATCGCCGTTATTGAACAGATCAATTCCCGGCGCCGCCAAGACCGCGATATCGTTGCTGACGTCTGTACCTCCGTTTAATTCGCAGTTATTGAATACAACTCGGAAATTTTTACATACCGATGTTATGCTTACGGGATTATCAAAGATGCAGCCAATAAACTCTATGTAATCCGCACCGCCGGAGGACGGATCATAAGTGACCGTCACATTTCCAGTAAACTTTTTATAGTTTATCTGCTGAGCCTCGTCACTGTTGTTCACCATGTAAGTCGGATTCGTATCAATCACTTTTCGCCCGACCGCCGTCATGAATTTGCCCATCAGGACGTCGAAGTCGCTGCCGGGCCCGTAGTTGTGCACGGAGACATAGGCATCATCCGAAAGGCCGAGCGCAACCCCCTCCGGGAGATCGCTGAGGTCGCTGCCGCCGTTTTTGACGGCGTCCCAAAGCGCTTCAAGGGTATCCATCATAAAGCCGTACGTTATCCAGTTGAACGGCTCCAGACATGTCCCTCCGTCCCCCGTAACATCCCACAGGGTCACATTTGCAGCAGGCAGGTTATTCAGGACGAACGCGGCGGCGGCCTTGTAATCATCAGACATGTCGTCCCAGTCCTTATAAGCTGTCGCGCTGTAATCGTCTTTGCCACCTGCCGTGAGTCCGTAGTCCGCGAGCAGCTCCGACAGCTCCAGCGCCAGGTCCTGCTTGGTTACAAAGTGGTAATAGGTGATATTCCCCTTGCCGGTTATCGTGGAGTTCTCCTCATCCTGAATCTGCATTTCGCCATAGACGCTGATCACACCGCTCACGTTGTAGAGTGTCGAACCGGGGTCGAGAACCAGATGTCCGGAGTTCTCTCCGCTACTCACGGTTATCGTACCCTCGTTATTGAGCGTGGCTCCGTTCCAGATATTCAGCCACATGCCGTCGTCAATCACAATCTCCGAGCCCGACGGTATATAAATAATGTACCCGCTGCTGATGCTGAGGCTCTTCGGCACCCTCGCTCTGGTACTCTCAGGAATGTTAATGTTGAAATGGATTTCAATATTGTCGCAGGAGTCGTCCGTGACGAGCGTCTTGTAACCATCTTCATCGTTCGCCGCCTGCGTCGTAGATACTATGCGGCCGTCGCCATCGGTGTACCCGCCGCTGCCAAGCGTCGGCATTTCCGCTTCGCTGCCCCAGCCTATTGTTCCTCCGACCTTAACTTCGCCGCCCGTGCCGATTGTTATTGTGCCGTAGGTCTTCATGATCTTCCCGGTATAAATGTCGGCAGTTCCATCCACGGTGAGCGTGCCGTTGTTATAGAATCTGTTGAAGACATACATATTGGCGCCGCTGCCTATGACAAGTCCGCCGTTATTCTCCGCCCAGCCGTTTAGCCTCAGATCTGACGCCACGGTGAGCTTCGCGCCATTTTCGATGCGGAGATAGTTGTTATAATTTACCACGAACGGCTTTTCCACGGTCAGGTCCGTGGATATCTCTATCCCGGTCTCAACGCTTATCCAATCGCACTCGGTATCGGCAAGCGCCGCCGTAAACTCGTCATTCGATCTCACAATACGTCCGGTCTGCGTCGCAATTCCACTGTCCGTGACCGTACCCGTTCCGCTGCTGTCTTTGCCAACTGTCACCGTGCCGGTGACAGTTCCGCTGTTATTAAGCGTCGCGCCCGGCTCGACGACGACCGCACCCGTTTCGTCTATAGCGAGGGTGTCCGAACCCGTGTTATTGAATGTGACGTCCCTGCTGTCCCCACCGATGTAGAGCACGCCATATACCGTCACCGTTCCCGCGTTACCCAGGTTTGCGTAGACGAAAACGCTGCCCGCGGGCCCCACGGTCAGACCGCAGCCGGAGTCTATTGTCATTTCGCCGTACTGCTCGAACCGTCCGTCTACGGTTAAACTGCCCGCAGACGCAATGGTAAGACTGCCGAAGGTCCTAAATGTCATGCTATCCGGTATCGTTATGGCGCCCGCGAGTGTCAGATCGCCGTCAGCCTCAATGTTTTCACCATCAAAGGCGTCTTCTCCGGGGCCGATTGCCTTGCGGAGACCCGCCTCAGTCATGACGAAGGCCGCCTCGTAAATATTGCCGCCGTCGTCTATGATACTGACGTCGCCGCTGAAGGTGACGGGGTCTACGGTGATATTCCCCTCGCCGTCGTCGTTATAAGCGGTCATAATGTTCAGATTTGAACGGTTATATATTTGCAGAGTCTCTTCAATATGAGAGCCACCCTGCAGAATGAAGTTGTTGTTGTTCTCTATCGTGCCGCTTCCGGTCACCGTAAAACCGCCGACGTTAACGGTGGCTCCCTGATTATATACGCCGACTTCCTCGTCGGTATAGCCGCTTTCTATTCTGATGAGGCCGCTGGCAGCCATGATTATGCTGCCGGCATCGCCGCTGATTCTCCCGCCTTCTCCGCCGGAATAGTCCGTTCCGGCGGCCGCATAAGCGGCAATAAGGTCTATCGTACCGGTGATATTCAGCGTTCCACCGCGCATTATTATGCCGCCCGGCTGGGTATAAACATAGTTATCCCCACTATACCTGTAGTCGCTTCCATGGACAGCGACGTTTCCGTTTACGCTTAGGGTCCCGTCGACTTTGAGCGCTGCCCCGGAATTTAAGTTAAGGTTATAGTCGCTGCCCACCGTCACAGTCGCGCCGCGCGCGACCGTAATGTCCCTTGAAATTTCAAGTGTCTCCGTCCTCGTAAGGTCTACGTCGCCCGTAATAAAGACGGTCTGATAATCGCCGTTTGATAGCGCCGCGGAGAGCTCCTCCGCGCTTGAGACTGCCGCCGCCGTAAATTTTTCCGCCTGCGGGGCATATCCCGTTTCTCCGGGGCTCACAAAAAACGCGCGGACGGCCCCGCTGCCGCCGGGCGTTTTAAGCTCGTCCGCCGTCCAGCTTCCGTCTGTGACTTCGGCCTTCGCGATGCTCAGCATCTTTCCGGAGGACTCATAAGTTGCGACATAAAGAATGCTGTCGGCATCTATACTGTCGCCCTCCACGGCCTCCACCGTGCCGCTGACTGTAATTGTCCCATTATCTTCTGGGGTTATTACACGCTCGACTTGATCTATTTCGGTGTTACACACCGCAGAGGCGGTTGTTGCCAGCGCGAAAGCGATACAGCTCATCAGCGCGGCAAACATAATCAATTTAAGACGTGACGTAGTAATACTCTCCTTCCACATTCAAACATATCTTACAATTGTCGCCAGGGGGATGGCGCATAATTATAACTAGGGAAAATAACTGATTTCTTTTTGTTTCTCTTCCCCAAAAACGTCTTTATCAGTTTTAATACCATGATATTAAACAAACCGGCGGGATCTGCCTGAGCAGGTCCCGCCGGCAGTCCTATTACTGCGCTTGGCAGTACTGCACGAATCTCATGATTATAGTTGCTATCTCGGCGCGCGTTGCGTCTCCTGCGGGGGCGAGCTCGGTATCGGTTCTGCCGGTGATCAGGCCCACGGAATTTGCCCATGCCATGGCGTCTCCCGCCCAACTGCTGATATCGGAGGCATCGGAATAACCGCTGATGTCGGCGCCGGCAGAGACGTCATAACCCATATACTGCGCGAAGCGGTAGAAGAACAACGCCATCTCCTCGCGCGTGACGTCTGCATTGGGATCGAAATTCCCATCGCCGCGTCCTGCTGTTATGCCGTTTTCAACGGCGAATCTGACCGCTTCTTCATAGTAGGCTCCGGACGGAATGTCTCCGAACGCCTGATCCGATGTGCCGGACTTCTCGCCGGCTATCCTCCAGAGGACGGTCACGAGCATCGCGCGGTTCATCTTGGTCGCGGGTGCAAATTCGGTGTCGGTCATGCCGTTCATAAGGCCGTTATCGAATACGTAATTCACAGCCTCGGAGAACCAGTCGCCGGATTCAACATCCGTGAACTGATTGACAGCTTCAACCTTGCTGAACACCGCTTTTATTGTGTGGTAGGCTGTCACGTCCTCAAACGTATAGGAGTCGACCGCACCGACGGTAAGGCCGTCAACAAGGACGTACTTTATCTCATAGCCGGTATCCGCCGTTATGGTGAAAGTCTGATCATCGCCCTTTTCGACAGTAGCCCCCTCCGGGTCAATCGTACCGCCCGCCCCTGCCGTCGCCGTTATCGTGTAGGTTGTGGTCACGACTGGGACGTCGCCGTGTGACGACGGCTTGGTGGGTTTCGCGGAACAGGTTCCCGGTTCGCTGGTGCCTATCTCGTTTGAGGCGGTGACCGTGAGCATGTATGACGTGCCGTTTGTGAGGCCTGTAAACTTATAGCTTGTCGTATCTGCCGGCAGGTCAAACGCGTCACCGTCGTCAAGCTGCAGGGTATAGCGGCTTATAGGTCTGCCGCCGTCCGTTGCCGTCCACCTGAAGGTTATCTGACTGTTGCTCTTTGAAGCCGTTACCACGGGGGCCGACGGGACGGTCGCCGTTACGGACACAGCCGCAGAGGAGACCGAGCCGGTGTATGTCGCGCCCTTCGCGACGGCGGATATGGTTATCTCGCAGCCCTTGTCGGCGTCCGTCAGCGTATAGGTTGCGCCTGTGCCGACCTGAGTACCGCTGCGGTACCAAACTATATCGTAGTCGGTACCGGCGACGGCAGTACCGGGAAGGTCTGACATATCGGCGGTCAGTGTGTCGCCGGAGTCGGCCTTTGTATCGGAGTTAACATCGGTTGTGATATCGATTTCCGGAGTACCTGTCAGCATCGTATAGCCCACAACGGCCTTGCCGCTCGTTAGGGTGCCCGTGAAGTTGCCCGTGCCGGTGACGGCGACGCTGATCTGTGTGCCCGCTGCGGTCGAATCGGGAACGGTGTAGGCAGCCGAAGTCGCGCCCTCAATCGCGGTTGTACCGTTATACCACTGATAGCTGACTGTCGCCCCCGACGTGATGTTTGAAATGTTCGCTGTCAATTCGGTTCCGATTTCAATAGAATCGGTGCTCGCGCTAACACCCACCGTGCCTTCGATGGTCTTCGGGACAATAGTGAAGGTCTTGTCAAGCGCGCCGGTGTAGTTGCCCTTGCCGGTTGCGGTGAACGTCGCCGTACCAACATTTGTATTGTCAGAGGCAGAAGCCGTGTAATCCGTTGTCGAACTGAGCATTGCCTTCCTCGTCCCGTCGGTTACAATCACTGTGGGAACAATTGCAGACCCGGTATAGGTCTGGTTGGCTATTGCGGAGATCACAACGTCACCGGAAGTGCTGATATCCTTCGGGTCAATCGCAAAGGTCTGTACAGCCGTGCCGGTGTAGTTGCCCTTGCCGGTTATCGTCACCGTCGCGGAGGCAATTACCGTATCGCCCGAATATGCGACGTTTATGTTGTTTGCGTAAACAGGTGCCGTATTGTAGTCGGTGTCTTCCGCAAGAATTGCAGATAGAGCCGAATCGGTAACCGAGGTTATTGCGGGTGTCACCGCGGAGCCTGTGTAAGTGCCGTCCGGGATGACGATCGTTACGCCGGAGATACTCTTCGGGCTTACCGTAAGCGTATAGGACGTCGGAGTCGCTGCCCACACGCCCTCGACTCTCGCCGCTGTCGCTGTGATGACGGCTGTGCCCGCCGCATGGATTGTGACCTCGCCGGTCGTCGCGTTTACAGTTGCAACGGCCTCGTTGCCGCTCGAATAGGTGATGTCGCCGCCGCCTTCGGAGCTGTTCGCCGCTGTCACCGTGAATTTTGCATCGCCGTAAGTTTTTGCCTGTGTTGCCGATTCAAACGTCACAACCTGCGGATCGAGGTCTGTAAACGTGACCATAACCGTGCCCGTGACAGGCGTTACATAGTTTCCGTCCACATGCGTAAACGTGACCGGGATGGAAACCGCCGTCGCGCTCACGGCATATGTGGAAATGTCCGTACCGGCGGAGACTGCGAGGGTACCTTCAATCGTCTCCGGTGTGTCGGAGACGGAGACGCCCGTGGCCGTGACAGTTCCGATCTTGGTAATAAGCGCAGAATTCGCATTGCCGTATTTTATAGTGATCGGAGCTATGGTTATCGTGGCGGTTGCCTTTGTGATGCTGGCGGTCGTCTCTGTCTGGCTGCTGCCGCTCACTGTATAGTTTTCAGCGTCCGCGCCCCCAAGCGTAATATTTGAAATGTTAACGATTACTGTGTCGCCCGCGTTCTTCGACGTGAAGGCACCTTCAGCCGTAACGGTCAGTACGTCATCTGTTATCATGTCTGTGAAGGTCACGCCTGTGTACACAAGCGTCGCTGCCGTTGTCCCGTCATAAGTCTTTTCGGAGGCGGCGATTCCGCCGACGGTGACTTCCTTCGCTGTGATGGTGGCGGTGGTCGTGGTCTGGCTGTCGCCGCTAACGGAATAGTTCGCCGCGTCATCGCCGACGAGCGTTATGGCGGAGATGTCGACCTGCTTCCCTTCTCCAACACTCTTCGACGTGAATGTTCCGGTCGCGGTAACGCTTAAAGTGTCGCCGTCAGCCATACCTGTAAAGATTACGTCTTCGTAATCGAGTATCGCCGCCGTCGTTCCGTTATAGGTCTCATTCTGAGCCTTTATGCCGGTAACAACGACCGCCTTCGCCGTGATATCAACGGTGAGACTCGGCTGCGTAACCGTGTAGTTAGATGCTTTGTCCCCGCTTAATATGACGCCGGTGCCGAACGTTACGAGCTTGCCTTCGCTAATATCTGCTGATTCGACGGTGCAGCCCGTCGGCACGCTGCCCGTGACATAGCCCTCATCGCCTGAAAGGATTCCGTTAAGCACGACGGTCCCCGTGACATCGACGTTTACCGTCCCGTCGTATTCCCTGTCCGTCGCCGTGAGCCCGGTGACGGTAAGCACCTTCTGCGCTACCTCGGGAGAGGTATAGCCGGTGCTCTCAAAGCTGGAGTCCGCATAAGCGGTGCCGGAATCCGGAGTGAACACAAACGTGACGGACGCGGTGCCCGCGGGAGCCACGCTGCCGGCGTTTTTAACTGTCAGGGCACCGGGGACAGATGTTAAGCCTACTTTGGCGGAGTATGAGAGGGTACCGAGGTTCGTCACGAGTTCACCATAGGTGATACCGTAGACCGGATCCGACGCAAACTCCACCGTATTGGCTGCAGGCCATGTGATATCCAGGTCAACGAGCGTGACCGTGAGAGTCTCGGTTTTGCTGCCCGTTGTGCTCGTCGCGGTGAGCGTCTGTGTGTTATCGGCAACTCCCGTCGTGCCTATTGTAATCGTAGCTGTGGCCGTGGCGGACGGGTTATTTGCGTAATCGAACGTTACGCCCGTTGTCTCGGTGTTCCACGCAAGAGTATACGCCTCCGCAGTCATCACTATGCCAAACTGGTCGAATATCTTGGCGCTGTATGTATATGTATTCGTACCCGAGGCGGGAATAATGACATTGGCCGCCGTTACGGCGTCATCGTCCACGTCGTAGATCGCAATACCGGTTACTTCGGCGGCAGCGCGGGCTATGGTGAACGTGACGCTGTCGGTGAGCGATTCCGAGGTTGCCGTCATCGTATAGGTACCGGCCTTCGCGCCCGCCGGGATGGTGAAGCTGTTCGTTGAAGTACTGGCTATATCCGGCATTTCGGATGCCTGACCGGCTGTGGCCGTGAAGCTGCCCGACCATGTTATATTGCCGGATATCGCCGCGCCATACTGGTCGTAGACGCTGGCGGTGAGGTCATTCGTCTGGTTGGAAGCCGTAACATCTATTGTCGAAGAAGCCTGATCTATCGCGACGTAGGTCGCCTCCGACGCGGCCTTCTGCACGTGCAGGATTACGTACTCGCTGATATCGGAATAGCTCAGGTTAGTAACGGCAACCCTTAACCAGCCGCCTGCCGTTATTTCATTTGTCAGTGTCAGCGTCTTGGTGTAGCCAACCGGGTCGGATGAGCTTGCGGGGGTCTCCGAGAGGCTTATCCCGGTCGGCAGTGTTGTTGTGCCGTCTGTATCCGCCTTTGCGTCGATCTCACTCGTATACCACGTGGCCGTCCATGTGCTGTCGGTATTATTCCAGCTATCGGGTACAGCCAAAATTGTTTCCGTCTGATTATTTGTTCCGGCGGTTATATCACTGCCGCCCGCGCTTTTGCTTGCGGGGTAATAGGTATCATATACGCCGTTTGTGGCCGTTTTGCCCACGACAGATACCGCGCGGGAGGACGCGCTGCTGTCAACCAGAGTCACATCCTGCGTGTCCGAGATGCTGCCGGCGGTTGCCGTTATCGTATAAGTGCCGAGCTTCGCGCCCAGGGCGAATGTCAGTACGCCGCCCGAGAGTCCGGGATCGGCCGCATCCGTCGGTTTAACGGTAACAGTCCATGCGAAGGTCGGCTGTGTGCCAAGCTCATCGCCGTACTGGTCGTACGCCTTTGCCGTGAGCGTATAGGTTGCCGCGGCCGAACTTGAGAGGAGCTGCGCATCGACCTCCGGCGTCGTGCTTATTGCGTTGCCGGAAGCGTCCAGAATCGCGGCTGTCGTCGTGACCTGATCGGCCTTGCCGGCCGCGACCGCCGTCGAGGTGACGGCGCTCTCGGCGGAATCTGTGTAAATCGCGGAACCGACTGAGGAGACAATGGCTTTGACGCTCGCTTTATAGGTTGTATCATAGGTGACAGTAGAGGATGTATTGCCCTCCGCAACTGTCGCGGTCTTCGTCGAAGCGCTGACGGGTATGGCGTCGCCGTGCTTCGTCGTGCCGTCAGACTCATAGAGCTGAACCGAATATGATGCCACATCGGACGCCGAGTTCGTGCCGTCAGTAACTGCTATTGAGAGGCCGCCGCTGCCGCCGGTAACTTTCGACAGCGCGACCGACGGGGTATCGAGAGGCGCCTTAATCGTGGAACCTGTGTAAGTAAGAGAGGCCTCGGAAGACGTCAGCGTCTCATATCCCACAGTTGCAGTGTCCCTCCCGGCATACTGATAGGTGACGTCCGTATCCGCCACCAAGCCGTCGAAAACATCGTACTGCTGAACGGTGAGCTGAACTCCGGCAGAGTCTGTATCGGGTAGATCCCATGAGTCCAAAAACGAGCCTGTGTCATATGAGTACTCGATACGGAAAGTTTTGGAATTCATCGTTCCCGTGTTCGGGCATTTAAAGAAGAAGCGTATAACCGGCGTCGTCGAGCTTGCCGAGACAGCGATGCCATCCGTACTCATTCTATCCACTTTAAAAGCCGTGCGTGTTGTACTCGTCTTCCATATCGCCGTGCTCGCGTTTTCAAAAACGGCTTTTGATGTGGCGTTGTCGGCTGGCGTATAGCTCGTATAACCGCTTGAGCCGAGGCACGGCGTAATGATACTGCTGTCATAAGAAATAATGACTGCAATAGCCGTCAGTACATAAGCGCTGTTGTCGCAGTCGACATACATGTCCAGACTGTACACGCCGTCTGCCGCGCTGACTGTGGTCTGCGCGGTCCTGAAGGTCACCGATGGCGCAGTCGACGCAAACGTGCTCACGGTGACAAGGCTCATCAGTAAAGCGAGCACCAACGCCAAGGATACGGCCTTTTTCAAAAATGTTTTCATTCTCAGTTACCTCTCTCTTAGGAATTTGTCGCATTTGCGGCAGATTTATTGAAGCTGGCAAGCAGAATGGAGAAATCGCTGCCGAGAACCCAGTTATCGCAGTTCAGATCGGAAGCGGAATTGTTCAGCGTGCTTGTCGTAGAATTCTTATTGAAATCGCTCAGCAGGATCGTGAAGTCGCTGCCGAGAACCCAGCCGTCCCCGTTGATATCCCCACCGAAGGCGGTGATATTGACCGTTGGGAGCGTCGTGCTCTCGAATGTCACCTCGATACCAGAATATGTATAGGTGAGATATCCCGGCTTTGAAACTTCCAGGTAATACCCTATTCCCTCCGGAACCATCGTAATGGTGTACGCCCCGCTTGTGTCGGTGGTTGCCTGTCCCAGGAGAGTATCGGTACTGTCATATAGCTTAACGGTCGCGGTGCCGCCCTGCCTGGTAATCGTCCCGCTCAGGTCAACGCCCTTTTTGATAAGCGTACCTAGGAATAGAGGCGACTGCACGCCGCCGTTGAACTCACCGCTCAAAAGCACCACGCAGTCCGGCGTGGACATCGGAATAAAGTCGAAGCTGATGCTGCCTGAATCACTAACTGTCTGATTTATGTACTTGATCGTCACTTCGCTGAACGAGCTATAGTTTCCTTCGCTGTCGCACCTTACGACGATGAGCGCGTACTGCCCGTCTTCCTTGAGGTTCGTCGATGTATAGCTGGCGGTGTAGGTTCCGTTGGTATAAGTAAGTGAAGCACCGGTATCCGCCTGTGACACCGTCGTCCAGTCTGGGGTAAAATTGTTGTTCAAATAATCCGCGTACGCGAAGCAGGTGAGCGACGCCGCGGCAAGCAGCGCCACAAGCAGGAATCTGAATATCCTCTTCATGTTATCCTCCTTTAAATAAGGCTGCCGTAGAGCGTATAAAGCGTCAGCGCCTTGGATATTACTTCGTCCTCAAGCTCTCCTCCGCCGTCCCAGTCGTAATCTCCGGGAGTTATGATAACGAGCCTGTTCGCATCGTCCCAGCCGACGGTCTTTCCCAGCGCCTCCGCCACGAAGCGGATGGGGACGAGCGTCCGGACATAGCCCGGTGAGCTCTCCACCTGAACTGCCGCTGTATCCATTGCCTTTTCAACACCGTTTTTTGTATAGAACTTATCGCCGACGGACATTTTTATAACTGTATTGCCGTTTGTAATCGTCGCCGTCTTTGTTGACTGCTCCCAGTCCACCGCGGCGCCCAGCCGCTCGGCAATAAATCGGAGAGGGACAAAAGTGCGGTCATTTTCGTCGATATACGGAACCACGCTCTTCTCGCCCTGATAGAAAGCCGTGAGGCCAGAATCCGCGACCACGGCGTAGCTGCCTATCTTTAAAATAATACAGTCCGCTAGAAGCTCATTTGCTGTGAGTTCGTCCACCGGCCCCGTTTCAATAACGGTGCTGCTCTCGCCAAGCGATGCCGGAAGTATGACGCTGTAATTTGCCGGGAGCGTATAGCCGATGTCATAGAGCGCTCCGCCGTTTGGAAGCGGCGTAACATATGGCTTTGTATCGCTCGCAGTTGCGAGTTCAATATTGACCGCCCCACTGCCGGTTTTATGGAACGTAAATGTCACCATTGTTAGCCCACCCGAGCCGACAACCGCGTTTCCCTCCGATGGCGGCAGCCCGTCCGTTGCAGGCGAGTTACCCGGCTCAACATATCCGGTAAATTCTATGAGCCCGGTATCCTTGTCAATAGAAGCGCCTAAAAATGACAGCCAGTCCAGACCTGCCGGTACTTCTGCAAATTCCAAGAACTCTGTTGTCACGGTTCCCTGCGGCGATACCGGCTCGACGGTTTCCGGGTCGTAACGCAGGACAAAGCTAAAGACATTAAACGTCGCGTTATACATGGTCATCGTCATCGTGAAAAGTCCGCCGCTGTCGGCGTCCGACGCCTCGAAGACCACGCCTGCCTCAGCCGCGTCCTGCGCGGCGAGGGCCCCTCCGGACAGAGTCAGAAGTATAGAAAAAACTATAAGGAACACGGTGAAACGTTTTTTTATATCACTTCGTTCTGTCTTCATGGCATCTTCTCCTTAATTTCGCTCACATTCATACCGACTGCACACACCTCTCATCAGCTTCATTATAAAGAAATAGATAATTATGTAAACGTCTTCCCTGCATTTGTCAATGTCAATTATGTCACGTTTCATGTCACTGACAGTTGCCCGGCAGTGAAAAATAAAAATAAGACCTGCCGAAGTGTTTATTTTACTTAGGGTAATTCGTAAAAATTCAAATTAATCCTAGCACAAAATTTTCCATTATGCAACTAAATACTGAGCGAATAACCAAATATTATCTGTGATTCCACGGCGAATTCTTTCCGCCTTTTAATCCACATCTTTTAGCCGGGCGAAAGAAGTTGCAAAAATCGCACTTAATGTGCCGACCGATTAATAAAAACCGTGCAGCTCAAATCCTTCCGGCGGCATGCGCGACGGGAACCTTCTCCCGCTTTTTCCGAAAAACAAGGTTTTTCAACGAAATTAGATCCCGGTTCAGCTGAACCGGGATCTAAATATTTATTTCTTTTTCTCCTTTTTCGACTCTCTGCTCTTATACACCACAAGCAGTACGACAACGGCTGTCGCCGCGAGTGCCGAAAGTATCACCACGATTAATGTCGTTTTAGCGTTTGCCTCCGGGAGTTCGTCTGTATCTGCCGAAGTGTCGGCAGTGGTATCATTTACTGCCTGCGTAGTATCAACACCTGTATCGGTGGAAGCGCTGCCGCTCTCTGTCCCCGTTACAGCGGCGGCATCCGGAGCGGAAGCCGTATCTGAGGACGGATCTTCAGCATTTGCCGTTGTATCCGCGGATTGATCGTCATCCGACGGCTTATCCTCTGCCGTGGATGTGGATGTATTGGCCGGGTCGGGCTCCGCGGTCTTGGTTGAAGGTACGTCTGGCGCATCGGTTGTCGTCTCGGTCGGCGTGTCAGTCGGTGTGTCGGCTGCCGTCCCTGCAGCGCCGGTCTCAGCCGCGCCGGCGGTGGTGAAGCTGATGGTGGCCGTCTCGCCCATCTTGTTGCCGTTTTTGGCCGTGAGCTCTCCACTTATTATGAGATTATACTCTGTTCCGGCCTCGAGCGCGCCGAACTTAATCGTGATGATCCGCTTGAGTTCGGGATTCACCATGTCATCGGCCATCTCTACGGTGATATCAACCTGCGTACCGTCCCCGTTAACCAGCTGGAAGCAGCCCATATTGTTCTCGCGTACGGCGCTGTTCACAACGTTGTTCTCAAATGTCAGGACTATCTCACCGACATTTACGTCGACGTCCGTGCTGCCGCTTTTTATTGAGCTCTCCGTGAGTCCGGGGATGTTTTTTCCGTTTTCGCCGGTCTCGGCAAGTGCGCACACGGAAAGCGAGAGCAAAACGGCAAACGCCATGACCGCGCTAAAAGTTTTTACAATTACTTTCTTCATCTTAAAAACCTCATTGTCAGTATTTTTTCCACTCTTCCTTGCGTATCGGCCGCCACATGGCTTTCCCCGTCTCGTCAGGGAGCAGGATAATAACGCGTTTATCGTTCCGACAGACGGCCTTTATAACCGCGCCGTATAAAACGGTGTCGGAAGCCTCTATCGGCTCCGCGTCATCGGTCACTGCTCGCGCAAAACCGTATCGGGTGCATAATTCGCCGACTGAGGTAATTTCGTCCGGATCACCCGGTTCGATCTTTCCCTTTACTCTGCCGTCACCTCCACCGAGGCGCAGGCCGCAGCCGGATATCGCCCCGATCACGCCCTGTCCCGTTCCCCCGTGCTCCGAGAGATGCACGCACTCAATGCCGGCGGCGAGGTCGTAGGCGTCTTTTTTCTTAAGTACCGTGCATTTCGCGCTTTTGCCGAAGTCCGCAAGCCTCCGCTTTTCGTCCTCTGTGAGCTTTTCGCGCTTAATTACGCAGAGGCCGGGGTCCGAGCCGGCCGCGCTCTCGCGCTCCAGAAACTTCTGCGAGAGAGCGATGAGCGCCGGTACGTCCTTTTCCGCAATCGTCACCTCGCGGCACATCGCACTGTTATGCGAAGTGAAGGGTATGTCCTTATGTACAAAGAGCTGGTGGCGGGAGACGAAGCCGTATTCCATCGGGATTCTGGCTCCGAGATGCTCGCAGAGCTCCTCAACGAGCTTTCCCGTACCCTTTCCGCCGAGCATGTCGGTGTCGTCTATACAGAGAAGTAATTTCATTTGTTCTCCTATCCGTTCTTCGGCGCACCCGGCGTGAGAGATGACGCGCTGCGTATTCCGTCACCTGAGAGTATGGCATCAAGCGTTTCATCCGTAGCCGTATAATCATAATATTCCTGATAAAATTGCGTCATTTCTGCCTTCAGGTCTATTTCGCCGCCGAGCTGGTCGGGGTACAGGATCTCCGCGAGCCACAGCATGGCGAGCGGCGTCTCCAAGCTGCTGGGGTGTCCCCATCGGGAAACGCCTATCGGTATCTGATAGACCCTCCCCTGTCTTACGGCGGAGAGCCCCGCCCATTTACTGTCCGTAAGTATGTAGTCGTCTACACCGGACTCATTGCAGATAATAAGATCGGGGTTCCAAAGAAAAATTTGCTCAAGGGTCGCGTAGGTGTTGTCACCGGAGATCGTGAGCGCCTCGGAGAGAGATACGTTTACGGCCCCGGTGACCGCTATCCAGCCGGCGCCGAGACTCCCCGGACTGTCCGTCCGCACCGCCTCGTTTATCGAGTGGAAAAGGCGGGGCCGTCCGGACTGTGGAATGTCCTTCACCATGTCGGAAACGCGGACGATGCTATCCTCGTAGTACCGGCAGTAGTTCTCGGCCTCTTCGGTCTCGCCAAGAACTTCGCCGATAAGACGCATGGTCTGCATCTGCTCTTCCATTGTCTCGTATTCGATGATGACATAAGGTATGCCAAGAGCGTCAATCTTGTCCTGCTCTGTGGTTCCGGTAAACTCCGCGCCCTTTATGAATATGAGGTCGGTGCCCGTTTCCAGAAGCGCCTCCGCGTTTATGCTGCCGCTGTTTTTGACGATGGCGGCGCTTTCGAGCTCCGCGCACATCTCACGCAGGAGCATATCGCGCTGCACGCCGTTTACCGTGGACGTCATCCTGTCACCCCAGCCGAGCATGATGATCGCCTGCCCCGCGAACGGGTCGAGCCCCGCTATCGACACGGGGTCATCCGGCACAGTGACCGTTCTCCCGGCGCAGTCAGTTACCGTATGCGTTCCGCTCACGGCTGCCACAGCGTCACTTGTCTCTACGTCCGTATCCTGCGCAGGGGCTCCCGCCTTGCCGCAGGATGTGAGCAGCAGTATAAGCACCAGAATAAGCGGTAAAATTCTCTTGCCCATATGTTTTACCTCATATCGTATGCAGGAGGCTCACGGTCTTTATTTTCCTGCCTCCGCAGTCCTCTTCGCCTATTTTCGCCTTAACGCCGTATACCTCGGCAATGCTCTCTTCCGTTATGCACTTTCCGGGTAAATCCATGGCGTAAAACCCACCGCCGCTCATCAGCGCCGCACGCGCCGGTATCCCCAACCCTTCAAAATAAAAGGCATGCGTCGGCGAGTGCGTCGCAA
>JBFWIW010000014.1:25306-34650 GCA_050253535.1 Oscillospiraceae bacterium | reverse complement strand
CCGTTCACGTGCTCCAGCCCCCTCCCTTGGTCTTTTTAAGGAGGAACACGAAAAACGGGGTGCCGATTATCGCCGTAAGTATGCCGACAGGTATCTCCGCCGTGCTCAGATTACGCGCCAGAACGTCCATTATAACGAGAAAGCACGCGCCGAGCGATATTGAAAACGGTATGAGCCGCTTGTTGTCGTTGGCCCAAAGCATGCGCCCTATGTGGGGTATCATGAGCCCCACCCAGCCGATTACTCCGCCGATGCAAACGGCGGATGCTGTGGCGAGCGTCGCCCCGCCGATGATTATGGCTTTATAGAGCTTCGTGTTCACGCCGATGGCGAGGGCCTCGCGCTCTCCCATGGAGAGGACGTTTATCTTCCACCGCGCGAGGTATATGGCAAGTATACCGGCGCCCATCGGAGCGAGCGCCCAGAACTGCTTGTATCCCACTGACGAAAAGCTCCCCATGAACCAAAAGGTGATGGCCGGGAGCTGGCTGTACGGGTCGGCCACATACTTTAATATGGATGTGAGCGCCCCGAAAAAACTGGATACGACAATTCCGCCGAGGATGAGGGTTACCGTCGGCGTCGAGCCGTATATCCTGCCGGCAAGATACGAGAGCAGTACCGCGAGCGCACCGAAGGCAAAGGCAAAACCGTATATGTAAAATCCGCCGCCAAGAAGGATTATGGCGAGCGACGCGCCGAAGCCCGCGCCGTTGCTCACGCCCAGAATACCGGAGTTCACCAGCGGATTGCGGAAAACGCCCTGAAACGCCGCGCCCGACGCCGCGAGAGAGGCGCCCACAAAAGCCGCCGCGATCGCGCGGGGCAGCCTGAGCTGCCAGACGACCGACATGATCTCCGTATTCGGCCTGTCCGCCCAGCCCAAAGGCGTTAAAAGTGCCGAAAATACCTCAGGCAGCGAGAGCGGATATCTCCCGATAAAGAGCGATAAAAAGACTGTCAGAAACGGCGCGAGTATTAAAAGTGCCGTTTTAATTTTTTTACCCGCGCTTTTTCTCATCCCGTCTCCAAAAAAAGGCCCTCTCCCAAAGGCAGGGAAAGGCGCAAAAAAGTGTGCGCTCCTTTCCTATACGGGAGATACCGCCGTCGCCGGCGATACCCTGTCGGCCATATCGTCCTCATGGGACGTATATGGCTTAAGAGCCTTATTTACTTATTCATTATATATAATGATATCATCCGGCAGAAACCTTGTCAATCTTCGACTTTTGTTGCCTCGCCGGGTACTTTGTGATAATATCGGAAATAATATCAGGCATTGGTATTTATAACTGCACAGAATAAATGTTGCAGATGAGACACAGCAAATTTTTGTGAAAGCCGAGGTACAAAGTCGCTGATATACTGACATATTTCAAGGCTTTGCAACGAAGTATTTCGCAAAAATCACAGGGTTACACGACAGCATTTATTCGCAGTGGCAATAATTTGACCCGGTATAAATCAAACAAAAAACAGGTGTTCGGATTTTTTATGGCCGGCCCGTTTTGATCTTTGGGAGGGAATATGCTTAACGTAAAAACAGGCAGTGAAATGCTGGATTTAATAAACGAAAACATCCGCCCTGTCACAGCGGAGGCTGAGCGCGTCCCGCTCGACTGCGCCGTTTCCCGTATACTGGCGGAGGATATTGTCTGTCCCGAGGATGTGCCGGGATTTGACCGCAGCACCGTGGACGGATACGCCGTCGTCGCAGCCGACACCTATGGGTGCTCCGAGGCCGTGCCGACGAGGCTGAAGCTTCTCGGAGCTGTTGATATGGGCAAAACAAGCGACCTTGTCGTAAAGGCCGGCGAGTGTGTATATGTGCCGACGGGAGGCTATATCCCCAAAGGCTGTGACGCGATGGTCATGATAGAGCATGCCGAGGTCCCGGACGACGGATATATCTATATACAGAAGTCCTCCGCCCCGGGAAACAGCGTTATATATAAGGGCGACGACATCCATGCAGAAGAGAATCTTCTCCCCGCGGATATACGCCTTTTGCCCCACCATATCGGCATGCTCGCGGCGGCGGGGATTTGTGAAGTCCCGGTCAGGCCGCGCATCCGCGTGGCTATCATTTCAACAGGCGATGAGCTCGTTGAGCCAAGCGAGCGGCAGTCCCCCGGCAAGATACGCGATGTGAACACCTATTTCCTCTCGGCAGCCCTCCGCGAGGCGGGCGCCGAGCCCATAATCTGCGGCATCGTGCGCGACGACTTCGACGCGCTGCTTACCGCCACGACAAAAGCTCTGGAAAACGCGGACATGCTCTTACTCTCCGGCGGCAGTTCCGTCGGTCTGAAGGACAACACCAGAAAGATAATCGAGCGTCTGCCCGGCATGCGCCTTCTCGTCCACGGCCTCGCCGTCAAGCCGGGAAAGCCGACGCTCCTGGGCGTGTCAGACACCGGCAAGGTGGTTTTCGGCCTGCCCGGCCACCCGCTGTCCGCGTATTTCATCTACCGTCTGTACGTCACGGCGGCGATAAGCCGGCTTGAGGAGGCAGCCCCAAGGCTCCCGGTCATACGAACCGCCGTTCTCACCGTGAATTACCCGAGCAACGGCGGGCGCGAGGAATTCGTCCCCGTGAGCCTCGAGGAGAAGGACGGTGTCCTCACTGCTCGCCCCGTCTTCGTCAAAAGCGGACTCATAAGTCTTTTGGGTCTGTCCGCGGGCTTCATCCGCGTCCCGCGTGAAAAAGAGGGAGTCGGGCGGGGCGAGACCGTGGAAGTGACCGTATTTTAGGAGGAATCTCAATGGCTTATCAATATCTTGAAAATGTGACGCTTCAAAAGGCCGTCACCGATTTCGTATCGGCGGCGCTCACTGAGTGCGGCAAGGTCGGCACCGAGATTATTCCGGTGGATGTTGAGGCACTCGGCCGTGTAAACGCCGCTATGATAGTCGCAAAAAACAACGCGCCGCACTATAACGCCTGCGCCATGGACGGCATCGCCGTGAAAGCCGCCGCCACCTTCGGCGCGACGGATACGACACCCGTAAAGCTGTCCCCGTCCGAATACATCCCCGTCGACACCGGCGACGTACTGCCCGAGAGCTGCGATGCCGTCATAATGATAGAGGACGTGGTAAAAGAGGACGACTCCGGCGAAATCCTGCTCTACACAGCCGCGGCTCCGTGGCAGCACGTCCGCCAGATAGGCGAGGACGTCTGCACAGGTGAGATGATACTCCCCGCTAACACTGTGATAACCGAGTCCTCCATCGGCGCGATGCTCGCCGCAGGCGTGCATGCGGCAGAGGTCTACCGCCGCGTGCGCGTCGGCGTTATACCGACGGGAGACGAGATAGTATCTCCCAAAGAATCACCCGGTGCGGGCGAGATCATCAACTTCAACACGCCGGTCTTTTCGGCGATGATAAAAAAATGGGGCGGCGAGCCCACCCCTTACCCCGTAGTTCCCGATAAATTCGACCTCATAAAGGCTGCTCTCAAAAAGGCTTCCGACGAAAACGACATTGTCATCATAAACGCGGGCTCCTCCGCCGGCAGGGACGACTACTCCTCGGACGCCATTGCCAAGCTCGGCCGCGTCATCCACCACGGCGTGTCAATCCGGCCCGGAAAGCCCGCCATCATGGGCATCATCGGCAAAAAGCCCGTTCTCGGCGTTCCGGGCTACCCGGTATCCGGCATCGTCGTACTGCGCGAGCTCCTGCGCCCGGTCATGGCTGCTCTGTGCGGAATGTCCGCTTATGCCGAAGAGGCGGTCGAGGCGACCCTCACCCGCAGCATCGTCTCCAGCCTGAAATACGAGGAATTCATTCGCATGAAACTGGGCAAAGTAGGCGGAAAGCTCGTCGCCACCCCGCTCTCCCGCGGCGCCGGCGTAATAACGAGCTTTGTAAAGGCCGACGGCATGCTGACGCTGCCGCTCAATTCCGAGGGCGCTGAAGCCGGAGAAAAGGTCAGCGTAAAGCTGCTGCGTCCCCGCTCGGAGATCGAAAACACGCTGTGCATCATAGGCAGCCACGACCCGCTCATAGACCACATCTCCAATATCATGCGCCTGCATTTTCCCGAGTCGTTCGTCGCCTCGTCACACGTCGGCTCAATGGGCGGCATAATGGCCATAAAGCGCGGCGAGGCGCATCTAGCAGGTATCCACCTCTTGGACGAGGATGACGGCAGTTACAATATCTCGTATCTGCGGCAGCACTTCCCGGACGGCGGCGTCGCGCTCATAAAGGGTGTAAAGCGGATACAGGGGCTCATGGCAGCCGTGGGCAACCCGCTCGGCATAACCGGTATCACCGATCTGAAACGGGAGGGCATACGTTATGTAAACCGTCAGCGCGGGGCCGGCACGCGGCTTCTGCTGGATTTCCTGCTCCGAAAGGAGGCTATCGCCCCCGCCTCGATATATGGTTACACGCGGGAGGAGCCGACGCACATCGCCGTCGCGACCCAGATCGCCACCGGCACCGCCGACTGCGGCATGGGTATATACTCGGCATCGCAGAGCCTCGGCCTCGACTTTCTCCCCATCTGCGACGAGGAATACGATTTTCTCGTTCGTGAGGCGGACCTTGAAACCGGGCTTATAAAAAAGTTTCTTGATATTCTGCGGGGAACCGAATTTGCCTCAGCGTGCGAAAAAATGGGCGGCTACGGGACGGACGGCGCAGGCCGCGTCCTGCGAAGCGGTGACATTTTTAAATAACAATCAGAAAAGGCCGCGTATGCGGCCTTTTCTTGTAGGGCGTAGCTAATTTCAATATGGTTTTTCTCCAAAATAAAAAGGCCAAACGCGGCCTTTTTATTTTGGCTCCCAGTTTATGCCCGCTTTGCGCGCCTGGGCGTGCTGCAGCTTTCGCTCTACGAAATACGTCTTTCCATCCTTAATAAGTTTCGCGCCGGTCTGCTTGAAATAAAACGGAACGCAATGCTCCATGGCCTGACGCCTGATACCGAGGACCCACGCATAATCGCACTTGCGCGCAATACTGCCGCCGGACTCCCCGCCGCACAGAACCTGAGCTATCTTACCGTATCTGAGATACCGCGCCATGTCGATCGGTCCTAAAAGCGGCTCGCATATGATGTGGCGGCACTTTATCGGCGCGTCGAGGAAATATGGGAGGCGGAAGTCCGCCCTGTCCTGATTCTCGCAGGTACAGCCGACGGCGACGTTCGGCCAGCCGTCCCCCCAGTCGGAGGGGACGCAGTCCATAAATCTGTGTATGCGCTTGGTTATGAAGAAAAAGTTCAGATCCGGGCGCTGCCGCATCATGTCCCACGCCTCTCCCCGCCACGCATCCGCGTCCTCAAGCAGGAAATCGGACGTAAAGCAGGTATATAGCGTCTCGCCGGGTTTTATCTTGAGGCCGCCCTCCCGGTCCTTTTTCAGAGGGAGATTGAAATCGCCCGTCTTCTTCACCTCGGAGCTGTCGCGACCGTACTTTGCGTCTGTCCGATAGACATAGCAGTTCAGGCATCCGGCGCTTATCTTATGGCAGCCGTGCCACAGGTTCCACTCCGCCATATTTGCCTCCTAAGTCAGTCCGGGATATACTTTCTCACTCGGAGCTTTGCGCCCAGACTCTCGGCGAGCGCTCTGCAGCGCTCTATCTCGTCCGTCGTCTTGTCCTTGTCCACCACCGTCATCATAACGCTGGGAACGTATTTTGCCGCTTTTTTTGTGAAGTCGAGCATCGCGTCCCATGCCGCATCGCCGTCCTTCGGGCAGGTCACCGCGACATATTCTTCTTTAGTCGAGCCGTTCAGCGATATGGAGAGCGCGTCGATGAGACCCGAAAGCTCCGGCGTCACGTCACGTCCGTTTATCGTATTCGCGTGCCCGTTCGTGTTTATCCGCACCGGCGGCAGGTCCGGCACGGCCTTTTTCAGCTCGCGGACGAGCCAGAGGATATCGTTAATGCGGTAAGTCGGCTCTCCGAAGCCGCAGAAAACCAGCTCGCGGTATTTTGAAAAATCGCGCGTTTTTATGTCGGACAGCACCTCCTCCCTCGTCGGCTCCCTTGTGAGCCAGAGGTCGTCGGCGTATATGCTGCCCTTGTGTCCGTTATGCCGCAGGCAGAAGACGCACGCGCAGTCGCATTTGTTCGTCAGGTTCACATAGATCGAATCACCGTATTCATAGGATATCGTCATAATCGTTTCCCTCTTTACTTCGCGTGGCTTCGCGCGTTTCCGATGTATTCGAGACAGTATTCGTCCCTGCCCAGAAGCGCCTGGGAGGCAGAAAGCGCATCTCTCAGTCGCTCGGAGGTCGGGTCGCATATCGCGGCGTCAATTCCGTTCAAGAGCGCCATTGCCAGAAAAAAACTGTTTAGCCTGCCGCGTTCGGGAAGCCCGAAGGAGACATTGGAGAGCCCGCAGATCGTCTTCACCTTCGGAAAAGCGCCCTTTACGGCCTTTATTGTATCAAGCGCCGGCATGGCCCCCTCTTCACCCGTCGCTATCGCCTCAACCAGAACGTCTATATACATCTTCCCCTCGGGTATGCCGAAGGAGCGCAGCTTTTCAATGATGTCGCCTGCGGCATTAAGCCGCCCATCAGCCGTCTCCGGTATCCTCTTGTCCTTTATCGGCATACAGACGACCGAGGCGCCGCTTTCCGCAACAGCTGCTAGGAGCTCATCGTACCTCGCCTCCGCGTTCACCGAGTTTACAATAATTTCCCTGCCGGAAACAGCGGCAAGCGCCTTGAGTATAATTTCCGGATCGGGGGAGTCGAGCATGATCCCGCAGTCCGTTTTCTCCTCGGCGAGCGCTATGGTCCGAAGCATATTTGAAAGCTCTTTTTCAGCGGTCAGCGCCGTGTTGATGTCCAGAAAATCCGCGCCGCACTGCGCCTGTCTCTCAATTAGCTCCGCAAGATACCCCTCGTCCCCTGCTTTCATCGCCTCAAGCGTTTTCGGTATCGAGCTGTTCAGTTTTTCACCTATTATCAGCATTTTTTCCCCTCCGTATATATTCGACTATGTCCAGCGAATGCTCAATCTTCCTGAGCGGCGTCATGATATAATACCCGTCGCACCTATTCCCGATCTCGTCCACTATGCTCTTTGCAAATTCCGCGCATACGGCACGCGCGCCTTCCGGGCCCGAGGCAAGAAGCCGCTGAAGAACATTCTCCGGCACCTCTATCCCCGGCACCTCGTTGTTCAGAAACAGCGCGTTTTTGTATCCCGCGAGCGGCATAATTCCGGCGAGTATTCTGCAGCCGAGCTCCGCCTTTGCCCTGCGGAAGTTCTCGACGTTCTTTGCCGTAAATATCGGCTGAGTAAAGAAGCAGGCGGTTCCGGCAGCTATCTTCTTTTCCGCGCGCCTTAGCTCATGATCGAAATTCTGGGCGTTCACATTGAGTGCCGCACAGATATTGACGGGTTTTTCCGAAAGCACCGTCCTGTTGAGGCTTTCGATAAAGCTTATAAGCTTTATCGAACTGAAGCCGAAGACGTTCTTCGCGTCCGCCCTGTCCGCCTCCGGAATGGCGTCTCCCGTTACGGCGAGAACCGTCCTGACCCCCTCTATGGCGGCGCCTATGAGGTCGCCTTTTATGGCTATCTGATTCTTGTCGCGGCAGCAGATGTGCGGAATTACCCTTATCCCCGTCTCGCGGTGTATGAGGCCCGATATCATGAAGCTGTTGGCTCTCGCCTTTCCGAGCGGGGAGTCCGGCACCGTGATATAATCGACGCCCGCCGCCATAGCCCTGCGGCTCGCCTCCAGAACAAAGTCCGTATCCGTATCAATGGGCGAGTTTATCTCGACGGCTATCGTCGTGCCGGAAAAAGCCTGTTCCCTCTTATCCTCCGCCGCGGTCTTTATTACCTCGATAACGCTTATCTTTTTCGGAGAAGCTCCGGAGAGCTTCTCCGTGAACGCCTTTATATGGGCCGGCGTCGTGCCGCAGCAGCCGCCGACTATCGGTATCCCGGCGGAATATATCTCCAGGAGCTTGTTCGCAAAATAGTCCGGATTATTTATGTAAACCGCTCTTCCGCCGACAGACGTCGGGTAGCCGGCGTTCGGCATTGCCGAACACGCGTATTTCTGCGCTTTCGGGTTTTTTATGAGGTCGCGCATGTGCGCGGGGCCGCATATGCAGTTTAGTCCCACAACGTCAGCACCGTATTCGGATGCTTCCCGGAACAGGTCGATATAGTATCCGCCGGAGCGGGTATATCCGTCCTGCGTGACGGCAAAGGATACTATGATAAAAGAGTCCGGAACGGCATCTTTTATGTGCTTCAGCGCGGTTTTGAGGTTTTCCGCCTCAGGCAGGGTCTCAAAGAGGAAATTTTTCATCCCGCACGATATGAAAATGTCCGAAAGGCGCAAAAACTCATCGGCCGCCGCCTCATTTTTGACAGGTCCCATGTCCGCGAAGACGTCCGCTTTGTCTCCCGCTGCCTCCCGGGCGATGGCGCAGCCGGCCTTTATAACATCCTTCAGCGTATTTTCGTCGGGAATAAAATCGGAATTCGCCGCAAAGGTATTGGTTTTTATGGCGTCGGCGCCGCTCTCTATATACTTTTTGTGTATTGTTAAAACGGCGTCGCCGTGCAAAATATTGGCCATCTCGGGGAAATCAATACCGTGGTTCTTCGCGGCAAAATACGTCCCGAACGCGCCGTCAAATATATACTGTCTCTGCAGGGTTCCCGCCTCCCGTCGCTTTTTTAATAAAGTATAACCATAAACGGCACTTTCTTCAAGTATTTAGCGGCTTTGCGCAAAAATATTGCCGTTTTGCACTTGTTGTGTTATGATTGGAATAATTAATGCAGTAAATTTGCGCGTTTTTCAGCCGGAAATATATATTTCAGGAACAGGAGAACAGGTATATGAAAATTTGCTACAACGAAGCCACCATGATGAAGGCCTCCACCCTAGAAAAAGATCTCGAGCTTTGCGAAAAAGCTGGCTTTGATTACATTGAAATCCGAATCGACCTGCTGCACGAATACCTCAATGAACATACAATGGAAGACCTCAGACATTTCTTTTCCTCCTCGCGGATAAAGCCCCACGCGATAAATGCCGTATATATAAAAAAAGACTTCTCGCTGTCGGACGACAGACAGCGGGACGCGTTTTCAGACGAGGTTGAGAAGATCTGCGCGGTCGCCGTCGCTTTGGGCGCGCCGTCTTTCATTGTCGTCCCGCCGCTTAACCACGACAGGATAACGCCGTGGAGCTCGCCGTGCGAAAAGGTCACAGAATCCCTGGTCGGGACTATGAAATTTGTTGGAAAAATCGCCGCGAAATACGGCGTCGGCATCTGCTTTGAGCTTGTAGGCGCACCATACAGCAGCGTCCGCAGTATTGCGCACGCAAAGGA
>JBFWIW010000014.1:0-25206 GCA_050253535.1 Oscillospiraceae bacterium | reverse complement strand
TCATCGCCGTTTCGTATTACGGGGCACTCCAGCTGCAGACCCTCGGCCTTTTCTGCAGAGAGCTCGACCTCGCCGCTTATCTCCGCGGCCATACCCTGCAGCTCTCCACAGCCCATAGAGGCGTGCAGGTCCCCCGCGCCGAGGAGCGCGCCGGGAACGAAAACGGGCAGGAAAATATCAGAACCCTTGTCAAGAAAACGGCAGTCCATATTGCCGCCGTGACGCCCGCAGTATCCGGTCGCCACCGGGGCGCCCGCAGGAGACACGCCGAGAGAGCCAATGTGCGGGCGGAGCGGTATGCTTATCCCGCAGTCGAAGTCAATCCTGTCTCCGTTTACGTCCCCGAAAACGGCCTCTGTTTCCTCCATGAACTTGCACGCAACGCCGAAATCGTGCTTGTGTACGACAAAGCCGCGTTTTTCGACGGTCACGTCATGTATGGATACCTTTATCGCGTCCCCCGCCATAACGCCCTCAACATAAACCGGGCCGGCGTACGGATTCGTCTGTGGCTGCTCCGAGCCCCAATTTGGCGCGGTGGTCAGCACCTGATCCTTCCGCTGGAGGCGGCCCTTCCTCGCATCGTAGGTCTCCATGCGGAAATGCTCTCCCTGCTTAACCCTGAGTTTTGGCGGCTCGTTTTTATCAAGGGAATAGACACAGTTTTCTCTGAGTAGCTTTTGCATGTTTCTCCTCCTTATTGCCCTGTTTGGTGTAAAAATTCTATCATTCTTTTATTCAGAGGTCAACATACGGTAAAGTTTTTACACTGTCCGTTTTATGGGACAACTCTTCCGGTATCATAGTGCCATAAAGCTTAAGGGAGGGAAATTCTCATGATAACAAAAAAGATTCTGCAGCATATCGCCTTCTGGGGATTCCTGGCGCTCGCGCTGACGGCGGAGGGTTGGGCCGACTTCATAACGCGCGTTTTTTAAGGGGCTGGCCCTTTTCTCCGGCGCAGACTCACGCGGTAAACCGCCGCGTAGGTCACAGGCTGCAGACAAAGTTTCTTGCGTCCTTTTCGGCGGTGGAGTGCGCGAGTGTGCGACAGAACCGAAAAAGGTCTAATCACAATGTTTTGCGGGGATTCATTTCCCGCAAAACATACTTTGCGCGGCTCCTCTGAACCGCGGACTTGCCCTCATTTTTGTCGACAAACGGAGTTTGTCGACAAGTTGACTCACGCGGCAAATCGCCGCGTGAGTCATTTTAATAGATATTCGCTATTTTTCGGACATGTTCTCCCATCTGCTGCCTGACTTCAGCAGGGGCGACTATCGCCGCCATTTCGCCGAAGCCGCAGATCCAGCCGAAAAACTGCGGGCTAACCGCGACGCCCGCCGTAAATGTGAAGTGCTCCCCGTCGGACGGGGAGAGTATTACGCCCTTGCCGAAGCGGTCTATAACCGCGCCCGCGAGCCGGTTGTCAAACACCATCCTGACAGCCCGTTCCTCTCCCGTGAACATCCCGAAGACATGTCCGGTATATGCCGCCACATCCAGCTTTTCAAAGCGGTCTTTCCCGCCGCGCTCCTCATCCGTAACGCTTATCTCCGCCATCTTGTCGACTCTGAAATGCTTTATCGCCTCAGCCTGCTCGTCATAGCCTATCAAGTAATAGTTTTCGTCGTCCCACGTGAGGGCAAAGGGACTTATGAGATACCGCTTGCCGCCGTGCTTATATACTCTGTCCTTTCCGACGGAATACTCGAAATACTTAAAGCTTATCTTCCTGTCTCCCGATATACCCGCGTGGATATCGTCGACGTTATAGTAAATACTCTCATTCATGTTCTTTATGCGGTTTTTGACAAACACCTGCCTGTGGAGCTTCTTCGCGTCGTACGAGGAGGCGAGCCCCTCTATCTTTTTTATGAGCGCGAGCGTCTTTTTCTCGGTAATGAATTTCGACGACTGGACGCTGTCCACGAGGAGTTTTAACTCCGGCAGCTCGAAATTGCGAGAGGCGATATAGTACCCCGCAGAAACCGCGCGCGTCTGCATAATGTCAAGGCCGAAAAGTCTCAGAGTCTCTATGTCGCCGTAGATGCTTTTCCGCTCGGCCGAAACCCCGCGCGAGTCCAGATATTCAATAAGCTGCGGCGTCGTGACGGGGTGCTCCTCATCCGTGTTTTTCAGCATAAACTCCATGATGTACAGAAGCTTGAATTTCTGGTTCTGAGATTTCGGCATGACAAATTCCCTCTCTTCTCAATATTATAATCATATGCCATATTCGACATAAAAACAATCCGGCTTTTGTCCGCCGCCAATTTTTGGTGTACCCAATGAAAAATTATGTTATAATAACTGCAATTATATGCCCAGTAGCGGAAATTTCAGCTATGGCGCGGGCCGCGCCATAAGCATATGATTATATAATTTTCCCCGAGGTGGTTTCGTGTTCTCTCTGTTTGCAAAAATATTTATAAAAAACCATGGTGATTTCGCGTCGCCATCGGTGCGCCGCGCTTACGGTGTACTGGCCAGCCTTTTGGGCATATGCCTTAATATCCTCCTTTTCTGTGGAAAATACTTTGCGGGGATCGTCTCCGGGTCGATAGCCATCACGGCGGACGCGTTCAACAACCTATCGGACGCCGGTTCGTCGGTCATAACGCTCCTCGGCTTTAGGCTTGCGGGGGTAAAGCCGGACGCAGATCACCCGTTCGGACACGGTCGTGCGGAATACCTTTCCGGCCTTGTAGTTTCCATGGTTATTATCCTCATGGGCCTTGAACTGGGTAAATCCTCGGTTGAAAAGATAATCTCTCCCTCTCCCGTGGACACGGGACTCCTGCCCCTTCTTATCCTTGCCGTTTCCGTCTGCGTTAAGGCATATATGTTCTCATATAACCGGGGCATTGGGAAAAAGATCAACTCTGTCGGCATGAGGGCCACGGCGATGGACAGCTTGAGCGACGTCGCCGCGACGACCGTCGTTTTGATTTCGGCGCTAATAATGCGCTTTTCAAGCATAAATATCGACGGCTGGTGCGGCGCAGCCGTCGCGCTCTTTATCCTTTACACCGGCTATAAATCCGCGAAGGATACCCTGAGCCCGCTTCTAGGCAATGCGCCCGAGGCGGAATTCGTCAAAAATGTAGAAAGTATCGTGCTCTCACACGGGGAGATAGTCGGTATGCACGATTTGGTAGTACACGATTACGGCCCGGGCAGGGTGTTGATCTCGCTCCACGCAGAGGTGGACGGCGGCGGTAATATCTATGAAAACCACGATGTCATTGACCGGATTGAGGCGGAGCTCATGGAAGGACTCGGCTGTGACGCCACCATACACATGGACCCCATCGACATAAAAAACGGCGAACTCGCAAGCCTGCGAGCCGAGGCCGCAGACATCGCCCGCTCTCTGGACGAACGCATAACCATTCACGATTTTCGCATAGTACCCGGCCCAACTCACTCAAACCTGATTTTCGACGCCGTTGTTCCATTTGATTGCAGTCTGCCGGATGAAGAGGTCATCCGCTATATAAACGGCAAATTAAACGAAAAACACAGGACATATTTCTGCATTATCAGAATAGACAAGCCCTACGTACAGAATTGACCTTTCTGGGAGGTGAAAAACAATGGGCATACCTGAGCGCTACCTCAGAAACACCAACACGCTCTCCCAAGCGGAGTGCGCCGCGCTGCAGGAAAAGCGCGTCTGCATAGTCGGCTGCGGCGGGCTCGGCGGACACATCATTGATACGCTGGGGCGTCTAGGCGTCGGCCGACTAACCATCGTCGACGGCGACGTTTTCGAGCCTTCAAATTTAAACCGACAGCTCGTCTCACGGGAGAGCTTTCTCGGAAAATCCAAGGCCCTCTCTGCGGCGGAGTATATGAAGGACGTTAACTCCGATATCGAGGTGACACCGGTTCAGGCGTTTTTCACAGAGGAAAACGCCGCTGATATCCTCGCGGGGCAGGATCTCATCATGGACGCGCTCGACAGCATTAAGGCCCGCCGCCTTCTGCAGGAAAAGTGCGAAGAGCGCGGCATTCCCATAGTCCACGGGGCTGTGAGCGGATGGAACGGACAGGTCTCCGTAATTTACCCCGGTGACCGCTCGTTTGACCGCATATACCCCTCCTTTGCCTCGGACGAACCTTACGACCCCAAGACCTCGCCGGGCAATCCGTCTTTCATACCGCCGTTTGTCGCTTCGCTCCAGTGCGCCGAGGCGGTGAAGGTGCTCTTGAGGCGGGACGGCGTTTTGCGGAAAAAGCTCCTTTTCGCCGATCTGAGTCAACATCAGTACATCACGATTGACCTGTAGAGAAGGTCCTCAAAAAGATACGGCCCGGCAAAACCGCTCGGATTACGGTTTCGTCGGGCCTTCAGTTTTCGCATAATATTTCAGTTACCAAAAAAGCCTTTAAGATTTTATTCGTACGGTGCCATCATTTCGAATATGCGGCGCAGCGACTCGGTATAAGGCGGGCGCGCTACTCCGTATTCCGTGATGATAGCCGTTATGAGATCTGCATCCGTAATGTCGAAGGCGGGGTTATAGACCTTAACCCCCTCCGGCGCCATACGCTCTCTGTACCACATTTCGGTAACCTCTTCGGGACCTCTCTCCTCTATCACTATATCCGCGCCGTCCGCGGTTTTCATATCTATTGTCGATGTCGGCGCACAGACATAAAACGGCACGTTGTAGTGCTTTGCCGCCGCTGCTACAACGGACGTGCCTATCTTGTTCGCCGTGTCGCCGTTTGCCGCCACGCGGTCGCACCCGACAAAGACGGCGTCCACCCAGCCGTTTCTCATGACGGCCCCCGACATGCCGTCGCAAATGAGCGTCACGTCAACTCCCGCGGCCATAAGTTCATACGCCGTAAGCCGCGCCCCCTGCAGGAGCGGGCGGGTCTCGTCCGCAAAAACGCGGAAGTTATAGCCGCGCTTTTTACCGAGGTACATAACTGCCGTCGCCGTGCCGTACTTTGACGTCGCAAGCAGACCGGCGTTGCAGTGCGTCAGAAGTCCGTCCCCCGGCTTTAATAGCGTCAGGGCGTGCTCCCCTATCGCCTCGCATGTCCCGATATCCTCCGCCTGTATTTCCCGCGCCTCTGCGAGGAGTGCGGCCTTAATCTCCGGCACGGTCAGATCCAGGCTTTTTGCGCACATTTCCGCCATTCGCGCCGTCGCCCAGGAGAGGTTTACCGCCGTCGGCCGGGCGGAATCCAGATAGTCCTTTGTGCGTTTAAGCGCTTCGCAGAGTTTTACCGGGTCTCCGGTATCCACGCCCTTTGCGGCGAGATACATGCCGTATGCCGCGGCAACGCCTATAGCAGGAGCGCCGCGTACCTGCAGAATATTTATAGCGCGCCATATTTCCTCCCCGGTCCTCAAATACAGAAGCTCTGTTTTTCCGGGGAGCTTCGTCTGGTCGATGATCACAAGCTCGCTCTTTTTGTCGTCAAGCGCGACGGTCATATGATCCGTTATGTTTATTTCCATTTAATCACTTTACTCTCTGCCGGCCGGCGGCCCCTTTTCTGCCTATGAGCGATATTATACTTTAGGCCGCGGGGATAAGTCAAACTGAACTGTATTACTGTGCTTCATGGCATAATCTCTGTTCAAACTGATTCTATTATGTTATAATTATTTCTGCTTATTACAACATCGTCAGGAGGTCCTGCGTATGTATTACCCCGAAATCCTCCGCGGCGCGTGCGATATTCACGTCCATACCGCGCCCAGCATCATTGCCCGAGAACTTGATGCCTTCGAGATGGCGCGCAGGGCGGAAAAAGCGGGTTATGCCGCCGTCGTTCTTAAAGACCACCACTATTGTACCGCTCCGATCGCATACGAGGTGCGCAATAACCTTCTGCAGGATTCCAAACTCCGTTTCTTCGGCAGCGTCGTGCTGAACAACTCCGCCGGCGGAATGAGCCCCCACGCGGCCGAGGTCGCCATCGCATATGGGGCAAAGACCGTCTGGCTGCCCACCACTTCGTCTGAAAACCATATAGAGCATGCTACGCCCAACAACTTTCACCGTCTGCCCCTGAATATCCCCGACACGCCCATCCGAATGACGGATGCGGACGGTCATGTGCTTCCCCAGGTGTGCGGCGTGCTCTCCGTCATCGCTGAACATCCGGGCGTCGTGCTCGGCACAGGGCACATAAGCGCCGCGGAAGTGGACGCCGTTCTGGAAAAGGCGTTCTCACTCGGCATTAAAAACATCTTCGTCGACCACCCCACCCTGTTTATCGGCGCGACAAAAGAGCAGCTCGTCCGCTGGGCAAATATGGGCGCGTACATAGAACACACGGCCACGGGGTCTCTGCCAGGCTCCACCTCCTTCCACACGCACCACCTCGACATCGTCGAGATGGTCTGTGATGTCGGGCCGGAGCGTACGATAATCTCCTCCGACGCCGGACAGAAGGGCAACGGAGACCCGGTTGAGGATCTTGACAGGTTTCTGAAGCTCCTTGAGGATAACGGCATATCCAAAGATGACCTTTCCATGATGGTACGGGAAAATCCGATAAAAATACTCGGCCTGTAGGTCCGCATAAGGGGAAATTTCAATGGCAAAAAGCTATTTGCATCTGATAACCGACAATGTCGAGGAATATCTGCGCGACGAGTCGCGCACGGTGGGCAGTGCCGAGAGTATATCCTTCCCCCGTTCGGAGGAGGATGTACGCGGCATACTCAGAGAGCTTGGCGGAAAAACTCCCGTTACTGTACAGGGGGCCAGAACCGGTCTTGCCGCCGGCGCCGTCCCATTCGGCGGGCATATCCTGAATCTCACGCGCCTTAATCGCGTGCTCGGCCTGCGTGAAAACCTGGACGGAGAGTTCTCGGTAATACTCCAGCCGGGCGTCGCTCTCTCCGTTTTGCGCAAATGCATCGCAGACAAAAAATTTGATACCGAAGGCTGGGACGCGGAATCCCTTTGTATTTACGAGATTTTCAAAGAAGCCCCGCGCAAATTTTTTCCGCCCGACCCCACCGAAGTCTCCGCCACGGTCGGCGGCATGGTTTCCTGCAACGCCTCGGGTGCCAAGAGCTTCCGCTACGGCGCGACGCGCGGGTATGTTAAGGCTTTGCGCGTGGTCCTCACGGACGGCGACGTTATCGCTCTCCGGCGCGGCGAAAATTTTGCGGACGGGCGGACACTGACTCTTATGACCGAGGGCGGCCGGCTGATAAAGCTCCGCCTCCCCTCCTACAACGTGCCCGCTACAAAATCTGCTTCGGGCTACTACATAAAGGACGACATGGATGCCATAGACCTCTTTATCGGGATGGACGGCACCCTTGGTGTCATAACCGAGATAGAGGTCTCGCTGCTCCCGCTCTCCCACGTCATCTGGGGTGCGATGTTCTTTTTTAAAGACGAGGCCTCCTGTATAGATTTCGTCATCCGTGCGAGAAAATCCGGCTCCGGAAAAATTGCGGCTCTGGAATATTTCGACAGCAACGTCCTTGAAATCCTGCGCGAACAGAGAAGGACGAATCCGTCTTTTTCCAGGCTCCCCCTCCCGTCCGACGAATTCTCTTTCTCCATCTATGCCGAGCTCCACTGCAATAGCGAGGAGGAGGCGGCGCGTGAGCTCTTTGCTCTCGGGGAATGTATGGAGGCTTCCGGCGGCAGCGAACGCGACACCTGGGTATCCCGCACGGCGCTGGAGTACAACGCGCTGATCGGCTTCCGCCACGCGGCGCCCGAGTGCGTCAACATGATAATAGACCGGCGCAAAAAGGAGCACCCCTCGATAACGAAGCTCGGCACCGACCTGTCCGTTCCCGACGAACACCTCGCCGAGATTATGGCGATGTACCACGCGATGCTGGCCGAGCGGAACCTGCAATACGCCATCTGGGGCCACATCGGGAGCAACCACGTGCACGTGAACATCATCCCCCAGGACGAGAACGATTATAAGGAGGGCAAGGCCCTCTATAACATATGGGCAAAACGCATCGTCAAAATGGGCGGCGCTGTCTCTGCCGAGCATGGGATTGGAAAGATAAAGGCCGACCAGTTCCGCATGATGTACGAGCCCGTCCATTTCCGCGAGATGCGCAGGCTCAAGCTGGCCCTTGACCCAAACGGTATATTCGGGCGCGGTACCATCTTCCGCTGGGAGGACGATGACGAATGAAAATAGCAGTCTGCATTAAACAGGTCCCGTCCACCAACAAGGTACGCATGGACCCCGTGACGAACACGATAATAAGGGACGGCAAAGACGCCGTCATAAACCCATACGACCTCTTCGCCCTGGAACTGGCCATCACGCTCAGCGAAAGATACGGCGCCCATGTCACAGCCTTCAGCATGGGCATACCGGCGACGGAGAGCCTCCTGCGCGACGCGGTAGCCCGCGGGATCAGCGGCGCTGTACTCCTCACAGACCGCGCCTTCGCGGGGGCGGACACACTTGCAACCTCATATACGCTCGCGCGCGGAATAGCGTCGGCTGGAAAATTCGACCTGATACTCTGCGGCAGGATGGCAATTGACGGCGATACCGCTCAGATAGGGCCGGAGCTCGCCGAGGCGCTCGGAATTCCGCATGTTTCGGGTGTTTCGGAAATTATCTCGCTCTCAGAAAATAAGGCGATCGCCGTGCGCCTGACCGACTCCGCCGCCGAGACACTGGAAATTGCGCTTCCCGCCCTTTTAACCATACAAAAGGATATAAACATCCCCCGCATGCCGTCGATAGCGGGCATACGCAGGAGCCTTGCGGAGGGGTTCACCCTTAAGCGTGCGGCTGATATTTCTGCCGACCCCCGCCGTCTCGGCCTCGACGGATCGCCGACGCAGGTGGTTCGCACCTTTGTGCCGCAGGCGGACAAGCTTTCGGAAACAATTGAGGGGACCGCCGCCGAGAAAACAGCGAAGCTCCTCGGTATAATCGGGGAGGTGCGGAAATGAGCGGACTAAAAATCACAACCGGGCTATGCCGCGGCTGCGCTCTGTGCGTCAAGGCCTGCGACCACGGGGCCGTCTCCATCGAAAACGGAAAGGCCGTCGTAGACTCCGCACGCTGCACGCTCTGCGGAATCTGCGTACAAAGCTGTGTATTCGGCGCGATATTGATCGAAAAGGCAGACACCGGCGAAGGCGTTTCGGTTGGATACGGCGTCTGGGTGTTCTGCGAGCAGACGGAGGGCAAATTCCTTCCTGTCGCATTTGAACTCATCGGCAAGGGCAGAGAACTCGCGGATGAGCTGGGCGTCCCGCTCACGGCATTAGCCGCCGGATACGGCCTTTATGACGAGGCGAGGCTTCTCGCTTCAGCCGGAGCGGACAAAGTGGTCCTCTGTGACGCGCCGCATCTCGCGACCCGCGCTGAGGGTCCCTATTCCGACGCCGTCTCCGCGCTCATAGACGAGCGCAGACCCGACATTTTTCTCTTCGGGGCTACGGAATTCGGGCGCTCGCTTGCTCCGCGGCTCGCTGCGCGGCACCGCACGGGCCTCACGGCGGACTGTACGGTACTTGAGATAGACAGGGAGAGCAGACTTTTGTACCAGACCCGCCCCGCCTTCGGCGGCAACCTCATGGCGACGATTGTCACCAGAAACAGCCGTCCGCAGATGGTGACCGTGCGGCCCGGGATTTTCAAAGCCCCTGCCCTTCACGACGGCAGTGATGTAATAATCGAAGTTATAAGTCCCCCGGAGACACCCAGCGGCGTCAGACTTATCGAGAGCCGGCCTATTCCAAAAGGCTTTTCCATAGCCGACGCGGACGTGATCATTTCGGCGGGGCGCGGCATCGGTTCCAAAAAGAATCTTAAGCTCGTCTATGAGCTTGCGGAGCTCATCGGGGCCTCCGTCGGCGTATCGCGTCCCCTTGTCGATATGGGCTGGTGCGACTATAAGCATCAAATTGGCCAGACAGGGCTCTCCGTCTCGCCGAAGCTCCTCATAGCCTGCGGCATATCCGGCGCTATCCAGCACCTCGCGGGGATAGGCGGAGCCGAGACTATTGTCGCCATTAATTCCGACCCGGACGCGCAGATATTCTCCGTAGCCGACTACAAGCTCGTCGGCGACTGCACTGAAATCCTGAACGCGCTCATTGAGTCCGTCAGAAAAAATACGGAGGTATGATATGCTCCCATATACCGCTACGCTTGATAAAATGCTCAGCGGCACCCGGATACCGCGGGTTATGAAGGTCAGCGAGTCCTTTTCGGATGTGCACGAACCTGATTTGGACAGAAAGCTCGGCAAACTTCTGCCTGAGAAGTTTCCTCAGGACCTCCGGGGAAAGCGGATAGCCGTCACCTGCGGCAGCCGGGGAGTCGACCGCTATCTGGATATACTAAGGGCCGTTGTCCGGTTTTTAAAGGAAAAGGGTGCGGAGCCCATGCTAATCCCGGCGATGGGCAGTCACGGGGGCGCGACCGCGGAGGGCCAGGCCGAAATGCTCCACCACTTCGGCATAACCGAAGATACCATAGGCGCGAAAATATATTCCTCTATGGAAGTCGTTGAGATAGGCCGGACTGAGCGCGATATGCCCGTCTACGTCGACAGATACGCCTGTGAATCCGACGGGATAATATTGTTTAACCGCATAAAGCCGCACACCTCGTTTCGGGGTACATATGAGAGCGGGCTGATAAAGATCATGGTCATCGGTCTCGGCAAACAGAAGGGCGCGGAGGCCACGCACTTCCTCCGCTTTGCCAATATGCCGGGTAACCTTGAATCCGCAGCGCACATCATATACGACCGTCTGCCCATACTCGGCGGAGTCGCGACTATTGAAAACGGCTACGGACATCTGGCCGAAGTCGATGCCCTCGCCCGTGAGGAGCTCTTCGAGAAGGAGCCCGTTATACTCAAAAAGGCGTTTTCACTGATGCCGAGGATATACCTTGACAATATAGACGTCCTTATCGTAAAAGAGATCGGCAAGGACGTAAGCGGAACGGGCATGGACACCAATATTATCGGCCGCTATCATACAAACTGTGCTTACGGCGGCCCGAACGTCACGAAGCTTGGAATACTCGACCTCTCCGAGAAGTCCGGCGGCAACGCTAACGGTATGGGACTGTCGGATTTTGTCACGGAAAGACTGTATGACAAGATCGACTTTGAGGCGCTTTATGTAAACACGCTCACCTCCGGTGAGCCCACCTCATCCCGTCTTCCTATGGTGCTATCCTCGGACCGGAGCGTCATACAGGCGTGCGTAAAACAGTGCGGCGTTTTTGATCCCCAAAAGATAAAGATGGTCATGATCCGCAGTACGAAGCATCTGGACAGTATTTATCTGTCCGAGGCCGCTTTCGAGGCGAACTGCGGCGGAGAGCGCGTTAAGCAAGCGGGCGGCCTCTTTGACCTTGAGTTTGATGCGAACGGCAATCTGGGGGATTTATTTTAAGAATCTCTTCCGTATTCGTTTAATTTATTTCAAAACCGTCGCCCCGAACTGTGTCCGGGGCGACGGTCTGTCAAAGAGCCCGGTTACGGAACAAGCCAAAAACGGTTATCGAGTAAAGAATATCAAGTCAAAAGCATTGAATGATATGGGAAATGATGGTATAATCATTTTGAGTTCATTGGCCGTGAAACACTCGGCCGTCGGCGGATATGACTTTTCCAACTGCGTAACGCCCGGCAATGTGCGGAGTTCTGAGAGGGATGATTAAAATAAGCCGCATTATTTCGGAATTTGATAAATATATTTCATCTTGTAAGCCAATAGACCGATTAGCTGTTTTTCACTCGACAAAGCTCAGGCATGCTGAAGAAATATTAAATACCGGATTGATTATCCCCCAAAAAATAGATAATTACGATAAAGAAAGTTCTTTTCTTTTTTATGGGAGAGCATCTTATCCTATTAACGGAAAAGGGATATCGGACAATTATCCGGTTTGCTTTATTTTTAAACCTACAATTTTTGATTTAGATAAAGTTTACCCCTTTGATTCCGGCGCTTTTATAAGCGGCAGATACAAGGGTTTCGTAAATGAAGTTGAACAGCTTTCAGATTTTCAATTGGAACCCGATTATGACTATGTCTCGAGATTTATAAACTTTTTTTACACGAGCAAAGACAAATACAGGCAAGGCCGTTACAATGTAAATAATATAGATATGCTGAAGTTTAATGATTATCTTCTGAATGCATATGCACGAATAATCAGCTGCCCAACCATTGATACCGACCATAGAAAAAATACTATAGAGTTCATTGTTTCCGAACCCATAAGAATAGCTGATCATATTATTGGAATAGTAATGCCTAAGGAGCTTGAGGCCTGCGACGATTTAATGGATAAAATAAATAATACATATAAGATAAAGCATAGTAGTTACCGTACTATTTTTAATGCTAATCTTGTTTATTATTTTTCCGAAATATATGAGCTTGCGAGTTCGCTGGCTGAGGAGTTGGGATTGTGAGTGATATTTCCATTATTGGCGGATATAGAATTACTAATCAATTTCCTTGCTTCTTAAGGCCCATTTATCAAAAGAACGAAAAATACTATATTCAGATTGAAGATGAATATGGGAAGCTTTCAAACTATGAAGAAATTGATGAGGATCTAAGTAAGGAAGGTTCACATATAATTTTATTAAATAATCAAATAAATAAAATAGATTCTAAAGTAGATTACGGTTTTGCATTTGATGAGTGTGATATTATTATTGATCCCCTGGATATATTTTGCATAAAATTAAATATGCGGAGAAAAGAAATGCCGCCTGTAATTAATGATATTCTTAATGAGTATTTAAAAAAGCGCCGTCTGCAGCATCAACGTGACCGCCGTCAGCAAAAAAAAAATTTAATTAAAAGAAACGCATACGCTATTCCGTCAAAGCCGTTAGCCGCATCAAGAAATAATTTAAAGAAAAACAAAAATAATCATACCCTAAAACACGGAACTCAGAAAACTGTTCCACTATATACTTTAAAACCTGCTGCAGTTTACGCTGACAGCCCATATATATATGCAAAAGATACAGCTGAATTATCGAAGAACCTCACAGAACGAGAAGCTGCGGTAATGGATATGCGATACGGCCAGAAGCCGTTGACACAACGTGAGGTCGCTGAATCTCTCGGCATCAGCAGATCATATGTAGCCAAAATAGAACAAAATGCCTTGAAAAAAACATCAAGGCTCCTTGCAAAATATAGTAAAGACTAGCTTATGCTCTATTTGCAAATTACAACGCTCTAATAATATTACCATTTGGTTAACCTGATTGTAAAAAGCGGTTTGTTTACCGCCCGGCGGCATTATTCTTCCAGGCGGGCGACAGCCCGCCGCCGTCGTCGTCTGCCTTACCGGACAATAAGCATCCTCGCTTTTTATTTTCATCATTTCAGCTAAATAGTAGTATAAGCCCCCGCTTAACGGTTGGGCTTAATTGAAGTCCAGAGCGCCCCGAAGTCATTTTCGGGGCGCTCTGCTTATTTGAGTACCAATATTTTAGACGCGGGGAGCGAAACCATAACTTCCGGCGCGCGCAAATTCCGCCAAACGTCTTTTTCCATCTCCCAGTCGATGAGGGGGCCTTCCGGGCTCCATACCGGCCTTAGCATAACGGAGAATGAGAACGGGTTCTCTATTTCTCGCATGACGCGGCAGATCACATCGTTGTCTCGCCCACCACCGGGCGCTACGTCATGAGCGCGTATGCCGACATACCCGCCGCCTTTCGGCAGAGCCTCCGGCAGAATAAGTTCCATATCCCAGTCCTCGGCACAGGCAGTCTTTTCACCCGTCATATAGGCCTTTGAAATATTCTTACACCCCGTCAGGCGTGCGGAATGTACGGTCTTAGGGGAGGCGAAAAGCGAAGCTTTGGTGCCGAAGTCGGAAACTTTCCCGTCATGCAGAACGGCGACGGAGTCGCTCATGCGGTAGACCTCGTCCCTGTTGTGTGAGACCAGGATAACGCTCCTGCCGAACGTTTGAATGACGTCCGTCACCTCCTGCTCCAAATAGAATTTAAGGTGACTGTCAAGCGCAGAAAAAGGCTCGTCCAGCATTATTATGCGAGGCTCGGAGACAAGGATACGCGCAAGCGCCGTGCGCTGCTGCTGCCCGCCCGAGAGCTGTGACGGCAAGTGGCCGCAGAACTCGTCCAGCCTGAATGCTTTAATAATGTTTGATACTTTTCTCTCGCGGGTTTTTTTGTTATTGTCGCGTTTTGCGCCCAGAGCAATGTTCTGGCGGGCCGTCATATTCGGGAACAGGGCATAATTCTGGAAAAGTAAACCTGTCCTTCTCTCTTGCGGTGTTAGGTCTATATGGCACTTCGAGTCGAAGAACACGACATCGTCAACTATGATCAGTCCCTCATCCGGCTTTTCGACCCCTGCTATGCAGCGCAGAGTCATGCTCTTTCCACAGCCTGACGCTCCGAGGAGCGCGATCACTTCATTTCCAGCTTCAAACTCTACATCCAGCTGAAAATCGCCGAGGCGCTTTTTTATTTTCACATAGACCGACATCACATCACCCCTCGTACGCGGCTGCCGTAGGCCGTCTCTGCTGTTTTTCGCGCTCTTCCAGCATATTTACCGATACCAGGACAATGAACGATATTACAAGATTTATGCCAACCCATTTATAGGCAAGGGCATCGTTTCCCTCCCGCCAGAGCTGATATACCGTGGTTGCGACAGTCGCAGTCCTCCCTGGGATATAGCCCGTCACCATGGATGTTGCGCCGTATTCTCCGAGGGCGCGGGCAAACGCAAGGACAGTGCCCGCTATGATCCCCTGCCTGCAGGCAGGCATCATTATCCACCAGAAGATATAGGTATTCGATAGACCCAGCGTCCTGCCCGAAAAGGCCAGCGTCTCGTCGAAAGATTCGAACGCGCCGCGCGCCGTGCGGTACATAAGAGGGAAGGTGACTATCACCGTGGCAAAAATTGCCGAATACCACGTCATCGTGAGCTTTATGTTAAAAAGCTCCAATATGCCCGAGCCTATCGGTCCCTTCGGGCCTATAGTTTTTAAAAGAAAAAAACCCACAACCGTTGGCGGAAGCACCATAGGAAGTGTCAGAACACAATCCAACACTCCCTTTATGGCTTTCGGTATTTTAGCTATGTAGTACGCGGCAAAAATGCCGGCAAAAAACGTCACCATCGTGGACATCGCTGCTATTCGCAGGGAATTTATTAGCGGAAACCAGTCCATTATCTCTCGGGAATTGAGAATCCGATACTCTCAAATACGGCGGAACACGCGTCGGACTTGAGGAACTCCATGAAAGCTTCGGCCGCCTCCTGATTCGTATTCACGTTTATAATGGCGGCGGGATAGACTATTGCCTTGTGACTTTCTTCCGGTGCGGCGGCTACGACAGTTACACCTGTCGATGTTTCGGCGTCAGTGCTGTAAACGACTCCGCAGTCGACGGAGGCCGCCTGAACCTGCGCCAGTACTTCCTTTACGTTCGTGGCAAAGGATATCTTGTTTTTGGAATTGAGATCATCCCATACGTTCATATAGGTAAACACCTGCTCGGCATACTGCCCTGCGGGCACGTCGGAGTTTCCAAGAGCAATAAGGGAGACCTTATCGGTGTCAACGTCGTCGAAACTCGCTATCCCCTTGTCGGAGCCTTCCGGTACGATGAGGACGACGGAGTTGGAGACGATGTTGAAGCGGCTGTCCGCGAGAATGAAATCAAGGCCGTCAGTGTTGACGGAGGCGTCCGCCGTAATGTCGAGCTGATCCATCTGCTTCTGGCCGGCGGATATGAAGACGTCACAGTCTGCGCCCTCTTCGATCTGGGTCTTGAGCAAACCGCTCGAATCGAAGTTGTAGACAAGCGTCACGTTTGGGGCAACATCCTTATAGAGTTCCGCTATCTGGTTCATGGCCTCGGTCATGGATGCCGCGGCAAATACGGTGAGCTTGACGGGCTCTGCGGTTTCAGTCTGCGTGCCCGTTTGTGTGGCGGTGCCCGTTTGTGTGGCGGTGCCCGTTTCGGTTGTCGTTGTTGTTGTCGCCGACTGGCCGCTCGCTCCGCACCCGGAAAGCAGGCAGAAGATAAGGGACATAGCCAGTAAAAGAGTTATGCTTTTTTTCATTTGAATTTCCTCCTGTTGTTTATATACGAAAACAGGCAAACAAAAAGCCCGTTTCCGAAAAGAAACGGGCAACAACAAAAGACCGGGGCTTAAGCGCCGGCAAATGACGTATTTCCCGCCTTCTTTTCAATAAGGAAGGCCGCGCCGTTTCCGGTTCGACCCTTTGACCGCTAAGCGGCCCGGCCCGTACGTCATAGCAAATACCTTAGACGCAGGGGCTCGAAGACTTTTACAAAATAGCACGGTGCTCACAACTTGTCAACATCAAACAACAAAATACTACATTCTGCCCCTCTTTGTGCTTGCCTCTTGAATCGCGTATGCCTAAGAGTGTATAATAGTCTAAAATTAATAATTATCTCCGAGCCGCCGCTCCCTCGACCTTCAAGGAGCCCGGCCTGACCCGTCGGGTCAAAGGGTCGGGGCGGAAACGCCCCCGCCTTCCACATTTTGAAAAGGAGAGTATCCGGCCCGCTTTGCCGGACAGATTTTTTCTGCCATTTTTGGCTGAGGATCAAGCGGGCGGCCGGAGGATCAGAAATGAAAAAAATAAACGTAGAAAATGCGGTTGGGTTCCCTCTCTGCCACGACATCACCGCCATCCGCGACGGTTTCAAGGGCGTAGCCTTTCGCCGCGGACATGTCATAACCGAAGACGATATTCCGAAGCTCCTTGACCTGGGGAAGCGATGTATATTTGTCTGGGAAGAAAGTGCCGGAGAAATCCACGAGGAGGACGCAGCACTTCGCCTTGCCGCCATGGCGCAGGTTATCGGCGCCCACTATACCGCCCCGTCGGAGGGAAAGGTGAGCCTCATTTCCGACACTCGAGGACTTTTCCGCGTGGATACGGACCTTTTGGACAAAATAAATTCCATCGGCGACATAACTATCTGCTCGATACCCGACCACTTCCCGATTGAACCCGGCTATCGCATAGCGAGCGCACGCATTGTCCCGCTCGTAACTAAGGAAGATCAGATAATTTCGGCGGAAAAACTTTGTGCCGGAAAAAAACTTTTTGATATAAGACCTTATAAGCGCCTTCATGCCGGTATTGTCATAACGGGCTCCGAGATATATTCGGGGCGTATAGTCGATAAGTTTGAACCCATAGCCCGTAAAAAGCTTTCCAAATTCCCGTGTGATATTCTTGGCTTTTCCATATGCGACGATGCCCCGGCCATGCTCTCCGCTGCGATAGATAAATACCTCGAAGCGGGAGCAGACCTCATAATACTCACCGGCGGCATGTCCGTTGATCCGGATGATCTCACCTTCTCTGCGATAGAAGCGACAGGAGCCAAGATCATCACAAAGGGCGTCCCCGCTCAACCCGGAAACATGTTTACGCTAGCCTATCTCGGGGACGTGGCCATCATCGGTGTACCCGGGGCCGCCGTCCACGCTAAAATTACCATGTTCGATGTTGTTCTGCCGCAACTTTTCTCCGGCGACCGTTTCACAAAGAAAGATTTGGTGCACCTCGGAGAAGGCGGTCTCTGTCTTCAGTGTCCAGACTGCTATTTCCCGGCCTGCACGTTTGGAAGATACTAGGCCTTGCTTGAAAGATCCCTGCGCTCGTTTTCCCGCCGCAAAGCGGCAACCGCAATCGATGCGCAATAACCTCCCATGGGGGAGATTTTTATGATCAGTGCGATTTGGAGGTTTAAATGACCGATTCTTTTGGCCGGGAGATAACTTATCTGCGCGTTTCCGTGACGGAGCTCTGCAACCTGCGCTGCAAATACTGCATGCCGCCGGAGGGCATATGCAAGAAACGCCACAGCGATATGATGACGGAGGACGAGATGATCGATGCCGTCCGCGCCGCAGCCTCTCTCGGCATAAATAAGATCCGCATAACCGGCGGTGAGCCGCTTGTTAAAAAGAACATTCTCTCCATCTGCCGAAGGGTTTCAGCGGTAAATGGCATAAATGAAGTATGTCTCACAACAAATGGGACTCTTCTTTCCCCTCTCGCCGCGTCTTTATATGAGGCAGGCGTTGACCGCATAAATATAAGCCTCGACACTCTCGACGCCGAAAAATACCGGATGATAACGATACTCGGCGACCTGGGTGACGCTTTGCGGGGTATCGACAGCGCGTTTGCCGCCGGATTTAAGAGGGTTAAAATAAACACAGTCCTCATAGGCGGCTTTAACGACAGCGAAACAGCGGACTTCTGTGCGCTTACTATGGATCGAGACATAGACGTCCGTTTTATAGAACTCATGCCGATGGTGGACTCCGCTTTCGATGCCGGCGCATATCTCCCGTGTGAAACGGTACTGGAGCGTGTACCGGAGCTTGTCTCCATCCCGGGAGACGGCGGAGTTGCAAGGCTCTACCAGTTCCCCGGTGCACATGGCCGGGTCGGGCTTATAAGCCCGGTCAGCTGCCACTTTTGCAATAGCTGCAACCGTCTGCGCCTTACGGCGGACGGAAAGATAAAGCCCTGCCTGCACTCTCCAATTGAATACTCTTTAAAGGGCCTCGATATGGACGGCATGAGAGAGGTCTTTCTCCGCGCCGTTATGAAAAAGCCAGAGCGCCATGACACGCTCTCTGCCAAAAATATGAGCGGAGCCGGGCGCACGATGAACAGCATTGGAGGTTAGGAAATGTCTGACTTTACACACTTTAACGACAAGGGCCGCTCAAAAATGGTCGATGTTGGATATAAGGACGTGACCGAACGCACGGCAATTGCCGCCGGGCGCGTTATATTGAATAGTAAAACCTTCGACCTTATAAAAAGCGGCGGCGTTAAGAAAGGCGACGTTCTCACCGTAGCGCAGATAGCGGGCATTATGGGGGCAAAAAGAACACCGGACTTTATACCTATGTGCCACCCGGTGTTTATCGACGGTATTGATCTGGACCTTGAACTATGCGAGGCAGATCTCTCGGTCGAGATAAGAGCGACAGTCACCTGCAGCGGCAGGACAGGCGTTGAAATGGAGGCGCTGACGGCGGTCTCTGCCGCCGCGCTCACGGTCTACGACATGTGCAAGGCAGTCCAGCGCGACATGATCATCTCCGACATCCGTCTTCTTACAAAGACGGGCGGCAAGAGCGGAGAATTTCACCGGGAGGAAGAAAAATGAGTGATTATACCGCTGCGGTGATAACGATAAGCGACAAGGGCTCACGCGGCGAGCGGGTCGACACGAGCGGTCCCGCTATATGTGAAATACTTCGGAAAGACGGGTGGGAAATAATTCACACCTCCATAATCCCTGATGATGCCGCGATGATACAAGATGAACTTATAAAATGCTGTGATGAAATCAAGGTCTGCCTCGTCATGACGACCGGCGGCACCGGCTTCTCCCCGCGCGATATAACACCGGAGGCGACGCTAGCCGTCACCGAACGCGAGGTGCGCGGCATACCGGAGGCGATGCGCGCGGCAAGCCTGAAAGTTACTTCGAGAGGTATGCTCTCCCGTGCGGCGGCGGGTATACGAGAAGACACCCTGATTGTAAACCTGCCCGGGAGCGAAAAAGCGGCGCGCGAATGCCTGGACGCGGTCATCCCCGCCCTCAGGCACGGAATCGAAATGCTAAGGGGTACGAAAGGAGAATACAGCCATGGCTAAAGTCCTTGCTGTCTGCATAAGCGAAAAAAAAGGTGAACAGAAACACGCCGTCACCGACGTCTTTTTGAAGCCCGACCACGGCATAGTGGGCGATGCGCACGCCGGAAACTGGCACCGGCAGGTGAGCCTTCTCGGCGCGGAGAGCGTGGCAAAGGTACAGAGCGTTATAAACTTTCAGCTCCAGAGCGGCGCTTTCGCCGAGAATATGCTGACCGAGGGTATAATTCTCTATAAATTACCCGTGGGGACAAAGCTGAAAATTGGAGATGCCCTCTGCGAGGTCACGCAGATCGGCAAGGAGTGCCACAATGACTGCGCTATCAGAAAAGCCTGCGGCGACTGCGTAATGCCTAGAGAAGGTATTTTCGTAAAGGTTCTGTCGGCGGGAGAAGTCAAAGCCGGCGATGACATAGAAATCGTCGAATAATATTAAAAGAAACAAGATATTAAAAGATCTCCGGAACGTTTGTTCCGGAGATCTTTATTAAGCCGCGCTGATCACTCCCGTCATTTTCACTAAAGCGAAAAATTTTGCGGTTCTTCCCTGCGCGAGCGTAGCCGAAATACGCAAATGACAAAATAATGCGCTTTGCAGAAATTCACTTCCTGCAAAGCGCACCTTTCGAGGTTCAAGAGAGCCGAGAACTTTCTTCCGTTTTATCGAAAAATAAAGTTTTCCGTTAAAAATCAGATGCCAAAATAAGAGAGAGCAAGGGAGAAGAGGACAAATACCATGAGCACGGGTGTTATGTATTTCACACAAACATTGAACAGACCATTAGATACGAACTTGTTGCCGTTGAGGGTTATTTCCTTCTTCATCCACGGCATACCCAGCTTCCAGCCGACCAGTACGCACATAAGGATGGAACCCAGCGGCATTAGAATGCCCTCTGCCAAAAGGTCATATACATCGAGAAGATCCTGTGAGCTGGCACCGAGTACTGAGTATATCTTTGCAACGCCCCAGCCGTTCATACCGAGCTGGTCCACGCAGACGGTTATGGAGAGGGCAAACATGATGGCCGTTACAATTATCGTAATATTCCTGCGGTTGGCCTTCTTGCCTTTAGCTTCCCGTGCGTCGATTATACTGGCGGCCGCTACCTCCATCAGGGAGATTGCGGATGAAATGCCGGCGAAGATTACGAGGAGATAGAACAGCATACCAATTACATTGCCGATACCGCCCATCGTTGTAAAAACGTTGTGCATGGTGATGAAGAGGAGGCCCGGGCCGCCGGACGGATCCTGGCCGAGAGCAAAGACAGCCGGGAAGATCGCGAGGCCAGCGAGGAGAGCCGCGAGCGTGTCAAACGCGGGAATTATCCATGCGTTCTTCGCAATGTTCTCCTTCTTGGAGAGGTATGAGCCGTATGTTATCATGCAGCCCATGCCGAGCGAAAGCGAGAAGAGCATCTGGCCCGCCGCCGTACGTACGGCCTTAAAGAAGTTAAACGACGTACCTGCCATTTCCATGCCCTTTGTCGTAAACATGAAGGCGAGGCCCTTACTGGCGCCGGGCAGAGTGAAGTTATAAATAATAATAGCAATAAGGATTATAAATAGAGCGGGGATACCAATCTTGTTAAAGGCCTCAAGGCCTTTCTGTACGCCGCCCGCGACAATCATACCGCAGATGGCAAAGGTTATAAATGTGAAGAGAATGACCGATCCGACATTTGTGGTGTAGGCCACGAAGAAGTCGCTGCCGGTCATGCCAATGAATCCCTCAGCTCCGAATATCTGGACGAGGAATCCGACGAAGTAGCGGACGGAATAACCTATGAGGACCGAATAGAAGCCCATGATGAGGAACGAGCAGAGAACGCCGAACGCGCCGACAGCTTTCCAATTTTTAGCAAGTTTGCCAAGTGCCAGAATCGGACTCTTCCCTGTATTGCGCCCGATCGTCATCTCTACGCCCATAACGATAACGCCGCAGAAGATGACCATAACAAGATAGATGACCAGAAAATAGAAACCACCGTTAGCGCCCATTTTGTATGGAAATCCCCATAGATTTCCCATACCGATCGCGGAACCAATTGCTGCAAGGATGAACAGCACATTGTTGCTCCATTGACCACGATTATTTTCCATAAACTTTCCTCCCAAAATTTTTTGTGCCATATGGCTACAGGCCCGCCGACAGCTTACGACAGTCCGCTAAAGGGCGCCGGGTACTGATCCCGGCGCTTTGACAAACCATTTCTTTAACGTCCTGAAACGTTAGACTATGTTCTGGATTATACATAATTCGTTCACACATGTCAATTCAGAATTGCTATAAAATACAAAAAAACGGCAATAATTCGCAGCGATCCGTATGCTTTGACGAAAGAATACGGATCGCTGCGATTTTACCGGTTATAAATAATTCTGGAACTGTTACCGCAGCAATTTCTGGTAAACGACCCTGTTATTATCTTTTTGGGCGGGATCAACAAGTATTATGCACCCACAGCGGACGAAACCGCACTTAGCCAAAAGTCCCTGCATCAGAAGGTTTAAATGGTGAGTGTCCCCCCGTATGCTTGAAATTCCCTCCGCTCGTGCAAGCCCCTCTGCATATCCGAATATCGCGGTACCCGAACCTTTTTTTCGCCTTTCCGCTCTGACTGCGACGCGGTGCACTGCGGCGTAAGGCCCATCGTCCAGCCACGCCCCCTCCGTGAGATTTCGGTAAGACGGATCTGGCCTGAACGACACCACCGCCGTGCCGAGTATTACGCCGCCGTCCGTCAGCACATACGATTCGCCGACTTCGACGTCCTCTTCGATTATCTCCCGCGCCGGGTACCCGTCCTGCCACTGCGGAAGGCCGCTTGATCGCATAAAGTTCTGCGCCGCGGCTATTATATCCATGATCTCGGCAACGTCGGAAGGCGTCGCTTTTCGAAACTCCAAGCTAATTTTTCCCCTCCCGCTCTTTCATCATGGCGAGGTACTCCTCGTATTTCACGGGACGATCGATGACTTTGCCGTTTTCCCCAAACTCCATTATTCTATTTGCCACTGTCTCAATCATCTGATGGTCGTGCGTCGTAAATATGATGTTGCCGGCAAAGTCGTCCATGCCGTTATTTAGCGCTGCAATGCTCTCGAGGTCCAGATGGTTCGTCGGCTGGTCAAACAGCAGAATGCTCGCGCCGGAGAGCATCATTTTGGACAGCATGCATCTGACCTTTTCTCCGCCGGAGAGCACTTTAACCTTCTTTTCGACGTCGTCTCCAGTGAAGATCATGCGGCCGAGGAAGGTGCGCAGATAGCTCTCCCTCTTGTCCTCCGAAAACTGGCGCATCCAGTCGAGAATTGAGAGATCGCAGTCGTCGAAATACAGGGAATTGTCCTTCGGAAAATAAGCCTGCGTCGTGGATACACCCCACTTGATCGTACCCTCGTCCGGTTCCAGTTCCCCGGCCAGGAGCTTGAACATCGTTGTAATCGCGAGCTCATTTCCGCCGATGAAGGCTATCTTATCGTCCCGGTTCATAATAAAGCTGAGTTTGTCTATAACCTTCACGCCGTCTACCGTCTTTGACACGTCGGTAACGAAGAGTCTGTCCTTACCCGGCTCCCGTTCCATCTTGAAGCCAACCCATGGATAGCGGCGGGACGAAGCGGGCATCTCCTCTATGGAGATTTTGTCAAGGAGCTTTCTGCGGCTCGTCGCCTGGCGTGCCTTCGACTTGTTGGCAGAGAATCGGCGGATGAATTCCTCAAGCTCGCCTATCCGCTCCTCTGCCTTGCGGTTCTTATCCTTCATGAGCTTCTGCATGAGCTGCGAGGCGTCATACCAGAAATCGTAGTTACCGACGTACATCCTGATCTTGCCATAGTCGATGTCGACGATGTGCGTACAGACGGTGTTCAGAAAAAAACGGTCATGCGAGACTACTATGACCGTGCCCCTATAATCCATCAAAAAATCTTCCAGCCAGACTACCGAATTCACGTCGAGGTTGTTCGTCGGCTCATCAAGAAGGATTATGTCCGGCGAACCGAAAAGTGCCTGCGCGAGAAGGACCTTGACCTTCTGGCGCGGGTCCATATCCGACATCCGGCATTGGTGCAGGTCTGTCGATATCCCAAGGCCCTGCAGGAGCTGCGACGCATCGGACTCCGCCTCCCACCCGCCGAGTTCGGTGTACTCCTCCTCCAACTCCGCGGCATGTATGCCGTCCTCGTCGGAGAAGTCCTCTTTATTATACAGGGCATCCTTTTCCCTGCCGCACTCGTAAAGGCGGGAATTACCCATTATTACGGTTTCCATGACGGTGTAATCGTCATACATATTCTGATTCTGCTTAAGGGAGGACATGCGTACGCCCGGCTTTATATTGATGCTGCCGCCCGTCGATTCCAGCTCCCCGGAGAGTATTTTGAGAAAAGTGGATTTTCCTGCGCCGTTCGCGCCTATAATGCCGTAGCAGTTGCCGGCGGTGAATTGCAAATCAACCCGCGAAAACAGGACGCTTCCGCCGTACTGAAGGCTGAGATCGTTTACAGTAATCAAGTGAGACTCCTTTTCAAAAAACATGTTTATCTGTCCAGATATTTTAACACGCAAAGCGGTTTGAGCGCAAGCCCAAACCGCTGCCGGCTATTTAATATATTATACTTCCCAGTCCGGCTTCTTCTGGGGCGGCGCGGCTTGCCCTGCGAGGATATTATAGAATCCCGCGCGCGCAAAGCCCATATACGGTATTATATAAACATCAAGAACAGGCAGAAACAGCGCCGTCACAAAATTCCCCAAAAGAAGCCAGCCGATAAAAGAAATATCGAGGATAAAAAGGCCCATCTTATAGCCTTTCGTGAGCCTCGCCGACTCCCGCATACAGGCCATTGCCGACATCTCCGGGTGGTCGAACATCACGTATACGGCAAGGCGGTATCTGTAATAGAGATAAATACCCGGAATAATAAACAGGAAGAGGCCGATATATGTCGCCGCCGTCTGCATAAGCGTTATTGCAAGCGTCCTCGTGAAAAATCCGAAGCCGTCGAATATCGTACGGTAACCTGCTTCAATACCGCGTGTCACATGGAGACTGAAGCTTACGAAACCGGCCTCCATGATGGGTTTCATTACAAACACCGCGGCGGCGAGAACCCAAGCCGCGGGCTGCACGGCAGGGTATGCAACGGTAAACGGGTCTCCACCGCTGTTGTAGACGGTGTAGAGCTGGCTAGCGTAATCCCCGTAGCCAGAGAGACTGCTTATCAGTATAGAGAGCAGATATATTACGCACAAATAGGCCAGCACTGCCGTCGTCATCTGCATTGGCTTATTGGCAAGTCCGGATTTGATCGTCTCTCTGGACTGCCTTTTTAGTTCGTATATGTTGATTTGCACGGGACCACCCTTTTTGGCAAATTAATAGACAGTCCGCGCGTCCGGCCTGCTCCCGGCCGGATAATTATATGCCTCGGCCCAAAATGGACGCAGGCTTTGCGGAAAAGCCTATAGTTTATTATATCACATATATGTAAACAGAA